>NZ_JACCCA010000003.1:0-432382 GCF_013408815.1 Rhodanobacter sp. K2T2
CGGTCCAGCGTTTGATTTCTTCTTCCATCACGATGCTCATGGGGGTGCTCCCTTGGGAAAGTAACACCTGAGCAGGATTTCAGTGGGTCATTACAGCATGGCGTAATAATCGGTGTCCTGATGTTGGGCAACGGACAAGCGAAGGGTTTCCCAAATGGGTCCAGGGGGAAGGGCTTCAAGGACTTCCATCAGCGAGGCCTTCGCTGGTACCCGCACGAGGTTTGCTGATTCAAAGATTTGCCGAATCAGCTTCGCCGTCGTTGCTGAAGCCCGGTGGTCACCTTTGACTTCACGCTCCATTGCACTGTAAAGCGGTTTGGAATGAGGTGAACCCATTTCAATCAGCTGAGGAGCGCTCATCCCGGTTACGACCCATAGCATCATCTCGGGCGTTGGAATGATCCCGTTTGAAATCTTGATATCGGTGGACTTGCCGAACAGCAGCAAGGGTCGACGCAAAACGAGAGAGGAAAGTTCGTTGAGGTACCAAGGACCACGCATGGCAACATTGAGCAAGATAGATACTATGATTCGATGAAACGCGTTTTGGCTCAACATGAAAAAGTTGGTTGGCCGGGTCAGTTCGACATATCCGCGACAAGGGACTTATGATCAAAGACGGCGGTATGCCAACACTTTCTAAGTGGTCACCCGCTCAATCATAGCAACGATTTCCACCTCGCCCAAAAGCCGCGCCAGATCGAGAGGCGTTTGTCCTGAATCGTCTTTCTTGGAGATGTCAGAACCATTCTTTAGAAGCCACTCCACAACGCCAATGTGACCCTGTTCTACGGCGTTATGGAGGGGTGAGTAGCCGTGCTCTCCGCCATCGTTGATTGATGCACCTGCACGAAAAAGAGTCTCCAATTCATCCATGGATCCACGCGTTGCCGCAATATTTATAGGTCTATCGCCAAATAAACTAGTTTGGTTCAGATCAGTCAATGCTGTACCGCTATATTCGGGCAACATTTGGTAACTCGAAAGCAGATCTTCTATATTCATGGTCGCTCTCAAGGGCAAGGTTTCTTGCATGCGTCTTCAACAGCTTTTTCCGCCGCCTCAATTGCCTTAGTCAACTCGTCAATTTGCTGATCATGGCCCGGCTGCCCATCAGAATAAGATGCGCCCCACTTTTCCCTAAAGCTCTGACGCATTGCCACGCATTTCTTTAATCGTTCAAGGTTAGCTTCGGCGTCTTTGCACTTGTCCCCAGACGGGGGAACGGAAGACTTACAGACAGTGCTGTAGGCCTTACGATCCAATGCCCTTTGAACAATGTCAGATTGACTTAATTCAGTGATTGCTAGCGAACCGACAAACACACCAACAGCTATCGCATCACCGATCGGATCTTCCGGGCCACCACCAGCCGCATCCGTTATAAGCGCTCGCTCGAGCGCCGTGTTGAGCGGGCTCGGCGCAACCAAAAGACCAGCCGCATCGGTATACATCAGCGGGTTATTTTCCGCGTAATCGAATGTGCTGATTCCGCCATTCAAGCCGATTGGATCGCTCTGCAGATAGCGCCCCGTAGTCGGTTCGTAGTTGCGATACATATTGTAGTTCGTTCCCGTTTCCGCATCGTAGTACTGGCCGGGAAAACGCAGATTGAGAATTAAACCGCCAGCTGATGTAGGCGTCTGTTCGCCGAAGGCATCACCAGCGTAAGGTCGACGCCAAACCTCGGCACCGGAGACATCTGTTACAACGCGGGGCGTGCCAAGTTGATCCGCATGAATATAGTCAAACGTAACATTCGCAGGGCCTGTCGCATTGGAAGTGATAGCGGCTACCGGAATGCCGTCGAGCCAGACGTAATCTTTGACGGTCGATGCCGTATGCTCCTCGATCAAATTGCCTGATCGATCATAGTCATAGTTCGTTGTGGTTGACTGCGGCGATGTTGCTACTTTTTGTATTCTCTGCCCTAGCCCGTCATAGGTATAAGTCGCGACGGTTTGACCATTTTGTTGAACCAAACTCATCCGGTTGCGTTGGTTGTAAGCGAACCCATAAGTTTGTGCGCCCACCACGCTGCCTGTTGTATTGCCATTGGCATCATTTGCACGCGGCGCATTACCGACCGCACTCAACTGATGGGTCCCTGCTGTATAAGTGTAGGTACCGTTTGACAGACCGCTGCCGCCAGTTTTAGAAATTCGATCCCCGGCGGAATTATAATTGTAAGTCCCCGTTACGCTTTTGTTAGGGCCACTGGTTTGGATGACCCGGTAGATACCATCTAAAGCATAATTTTCCGTTTTTATTTGGCTAGGCGCGGTATCCACAGCCTGAGTTATCTTTCCCGCGCCATTAAGCGAAAAGACCAAGTTCAGATTCGTGCTGTTTACCCCCTTCAACCAATAATTATTGTCATAAGTGCGAACAACAGACTTGGTGACGCTGTTGATGGCGGCTGCCCCAACCGGTGGCTGGGCTTGACCGCCAAGCGTGTAGGACGAAATTGGACCAAATGGCAAATAATTGCTATTAGATACGATTCTTGCAGTAACACTCGAATTCGCCGCGTTAGTCGCCGTTGTCAAACCAATACTCGTCGCATGTCCGAGGTTGTCGTAGGCAAATGCGGCAACACTACCACTCGGATAAGTCGTACTGGCAAGACGATCTCCCAAGGTATATGTGTTTGCCGTGGTATCTGTTTGCCCTGCGGTTGTCTGAGATTTTCCGAGTATATTTCCTCGGTTGTCATAGCAAAATTTTGTGGCCGTACTGCCACCAACCGTTACGCTCGACAAGCGGCCAATGGGGAAACCATTACAACTTCCCACACCAGGAGCTACGTCATAAACGTATTTAATTGACTGAGTGCTATCCGAGTAATTCGCTGCCGTCAAGCGATTGAGCGAATCATACGCATAAGTAACTTGAACGCCATTAGCATCCGTCCTGCTGATCAAATGCCCTTGTGCATCGTAAGGCGTCAGCGTCACACCGGTGTCGGGACTCGTTGTTTTAGTGATGTGTCCAAGAGCATCTGGAACGTACGTCGTCACTAGGCCACTCGGATCTTTTACGGAAATCAGATGACTGTCAGCGTCATATGTGTAGTTCGTCGTGTAGTAAATACCACTTCCCGCTGATGTAGAAGACTTGACCCTACCTATCGAATCATACGTTGCTAACTGCTCATAACTCCAGGTATCAGTGTAAGTTAAAACATTGCGATCACCATCGTAAGTGAATATAGAAACAGCTCCTTGCGGATTTCTTCGCTGCAACTCTTCATTCAACGTATTGAAGGTGCTTGTGAAAGACATTACCGGAGTGGTTGCGCCGCTGACAAAAATATTTTGTCCAGTCTTGTTGCCCACCGCATCTAGTGTGTACTGCCGTGTGTTGCCTTGCGTGTCAGACACAGCGATCAAACGATGCGCCGCATCGTATGTGTCTGTCGTTTTCACGCCGTCCGGATCAGTGACTGAGAGCAAGTCGCCCGCAGTGCTATGGGTAACTGAAGTTATCGCATCGTTGGATGATGCCTGCCCCTTACCGTTCGCAAGCACGCTGATCGATTGCAACCATCCTCGAGCGTTATACGTCGTCGCAGTGTAGACCCCGTTGGGATCAGTGGTCCCGATAACTCGACCGTTTGCGTCGTAATCATAGAGGGTCTTTTGCAAAACGCTGAGCGTGCCATTTGCGCCCTTATCGCTCTCCGACATACGGTTGGCGACGTCAAAGTTAAAAGTCGTAGCTAAACCACTCGGATCATCCTGTTCGAAGACACGCCCTTCGACATCACGTTTCCAAGTCGTCACGCCACCATTTGCGTCGGTTTTCGTGTTGACTAAATTATTGGGGTAATAGGTATAAGTTGTCACGGCGCCGAGGGGAGTCGTAACACTCTCCAAATTACGCACGCCGTCATATTGATAGTAGGTCGACTGCCCTAGTCGATCAACGTGAGTAGTGATATCAAGATAGGTGTAGATATTTTGCTCGACGGACTTGTCCCAATACGTCGTGCTAATCAAGCGGTCAAGGTTATCGTAAGAGTACTTCTTGATATGGGAAGCCGAGTCCATGTCGCTAGCGCGGCGGCCAACGCTATCGTAGGTGTAGAAAATTGCATTGCCATTTTCATCCTCAAATGAATTTAGCTGCCCATTGCTACCGTAGTACCACGTTTTCGTGTGGCCGAGCGGGTCTGTCTCTGTTGTCTTTTGACCAAACGCATTGTATGTATATGCGTACGTCCGTCCATCTTCGTCGACATGGGTCTGCGCCTCATGCTGACTGTTGTAGTTCGACCAAGTTTCAGAAGACGTATAAGGTGTCTGCGCAGTAGAGTTGCGCTCGAAGCGATCGATCTCTAGCAGATCGATACCGTTGGCAGCATAGCGATAGTCCGTCTCGAGATAGCGACCATCAGCCCCACTGACCGTGTTGATCGCATCGGTGGACAAGGTCACCTTGTAATACGGATTGTTGTACTGATTTTGAACCGTCTGAGAACTGCCATCGGCTAAAATTCTTCCTGTCGAACTCGGCTGATAATAGCTACCGGAGAAATATGGCTGTCCGCCTGGGTGGTCCATCCAGACGCGATTTTCCAGCGGGTAAAGAACGCTTTCGAGCTCTTCAGATTTCGCGAGAGATTGTGCTGGCTTGCCATACTGAGCCGGCAGTCCACCCAGAACGTGCGCAAAATGCATGCTTCGTGCTTTCGTATAATCGCCTGGATAGAGAGCGTTAACGTATGCATCCCAAAAATAGGTGTTGCGGTAGTTCATGTTGACCTGCCCGTCCTGCTGCTTCGCAGGGACGCCTACGGGATCTGCATAGGCAATTCCAGTCGGTGCGTCGGTGGATTGAACCACTGAGACGTGGCCCAGGACATCGGTGGTCGTCAACGTACGATCGAATGATGGATACCCGCTCACCACATCATTGTCGTTTTCAACATATGCGAAACCCGTCTTTCCATAAGGCGTCGTCAACGCATTGATGAAGGTGCCCGAGTCGTAGCCGAACGACGACGTCATATTGACGGCGTCGGTTATCGACTGCAGACGCCCCACACTGTCATAGGCGAGGGACGTCTTACGACCGAACGGATCCGTCACGCCCGTAATCAAAAGTGGGGACAGAGAATTTGTGTAGTTGAAGGTCGTTACCTGGCCAATTGCATCCGTCAAGGTATTCAATCGGTAGGTGCTGTCATAGGAAAGCGTGACCGCATTGCCCTGAGGGTCAATGTGCTGTGTCCAATAGATATGACGTGGGTAAAAGCTACTGTTGTCGCTTGCGCTGTAAACATCCTTGCTACCGTCAGGCATGCGTCGCTCGTAACTCAGGGGAGACGTCGAAGCTAAAACCAAAATCGCACCGGTCTGAGGTTCGTTGGCAAAGCTGTTCGACGAACTGTTGTAACCCGAGTAGAAACGCGCATAACCGCCCGGCAAATATATTTGTACGTTCGCGCCAACACTCGTTGGGTCGTCGGTGACGTAGCTGAGCCAATTGTGTGTCCATTTGGGACCCACGTTTGAGTAAGAAAACGTCGCTGGCTGAGCTGGATCCTGCTGGTTGTAGGTAAAGTGAATATCAACCGTTGGACCGACCGGTGGTTTGTAGGCCACCGGTGTATCGTTCAAAACTAAGCCAACAAGCATGGACGTCGCGCAATAACGGGCCATGCCAGTAGATGGACCAGCCGCGCTATCCAAACAAGTCGGCGGGGGATTCGTACCACCGTTTAGGTCAGGACCCGAAGTTATACCGGCGCCACGGATGCGACCGGCTTCATCCATTCCAAGCCGCGTCCAATTGCTCGCAAGGAGCGTCTTAGAGGACACGAGGTAATCGCCACTTGTCTCCGCGTGGAAGGCCCGCTGAGAGGCCCAGAAATCGCGACCCATCGCGCTATCAATGATGTGATAACGACCACCGTGTTGAGCAACGACGGTCGCATAGTGGCCACTGCGAAGATGAACAACCGAAGGAATCGGAATGGCACCCTGACCCTCAACATGTACCGCTGTGACCGGTTGCGCTGTTGCTGCTGCAATTTGTACGAGGTCTTTAAGCGAATATCCCCTTGAATCACCTTTGAGCGAGGGCGTGACGCTGTCGGGTAAATGCACACCCTCTGCGTTCCATAAGGTCATGAGGGCCATCCAGCCGCACTCAAAGGTGCTCTCGGGATGCCCCTTCATTTCGCTCAACGCTTGTTTTGCGGATCCAAGAGGGACGGACAGCACGCCGTCCTCGCGCCCACTGGGATACGCCGCTAGAAGCGTCTGTACTTGTTTTTGATGGCCCAGTTTTACGTGTAGTGACAGCAATGCGGCAACAGCCCGTTGCCCAACAGCTCTCTCGCGAACCGTCCGCTGATTGGCGGCACCCAGCCGTGCTTGTTCATACGCATCAAGAGCATCGGAATACATTCCCGCCTGCTCACGCGCCAAGCCTATGTTTAACCATAGAGACGCTCGCCAAGGGTCGGCGGCAGGTGATGCAAGAAATTTTTCAAGAACGGCTGTGTTGCTCGCATCGCCACTCGCTCGGTAAGTCGCTACCGCACGCAGGAGCTCTTCCTCGCTACGGCTTGAGATATCGCCAAATGGAACCAGCGGCTCAGCAAAGACGCCGTATCGCTGGGGCGCACTTACAGACTGGTGAATGAGGACAGTCGAGTTCAGAACAAAGATAGGAGCCGTAATGGCACAAAAGCCAAGTGCCATCAAAAGATGACGGCGGCAAACGCCCAGATTGTGCATCGACATATCCCTATGAAAAGTATGTTGGAAAGGAAAATCAGTGAGGTGGCAGCTTGGGAAACATAGTCACCGGATTAATCGCAGCAACTCCAGGTAGGGGCTTCTGAGTCACTGCAGAAATAGCGACGCCGTCGCGCTTACGGTAAATTCCCGGCACATAAAAGCTTGCGCATTTCTTATCCCCCGCTCGACAGAGCACCAAAGCACACCCGTCTACGTCCCAATATTTGTGAGCGACAGAGTCTGCAGGCGGCGGCTCCACTCCTCCGTTATGCGGCGAGTATCGAACGAGATCACCTTCCCGCAAAGGCACGCGTGCGAACTCCCAGCGCGCCATCAGTACCGTCATGTTGCCATGACCAGAATCGATAACGATTGGGATAAGGTTCTGAGAAAAGAGCGCCTCGTCAGCTGGCAAAGCTTGCCAATACCCAGCAGCACGCATTCGCCGAAAAAGTGATCGCGCGGCGTCGTCAGTACCTGTACTGACTACTTTGCCGAGAACCAGTTGGTCAAACGCTCCGGAATGCGGAATACCGCAAGAGGCTTCTACGCAGGCGTATGGATTAGCCGGTGGATGGCCCGATGCATGAGCAAAGAGCGTGGTCGTCGCAACAAAAGGTACGACCACACATAAAAATTTCGATATGCTCCGAAGCCTAAACATTCGGGATGCGCTCGATAGCCTGGCTAGGCGATTCGCTCGAACAGCTGACTAGCGCTGCACGCGAGGCAGCGCTAAGGCCGGAAGGCACAACCCCCGCGCTGAAAACCGACCGGATTTTCATCTTCATCCCCTGTTGTCATCCTGACGAGGCCGAAGCTATCTCAACTTTCGTGACTTTGCCAGAACTAAATGTGGGTTATGGAACGCAGAGCAGCAGCCTTCGTCTCTACGAAACAAAGTCCGTTGAGGTTATCAGAGTTTCTGGACACGCTCTGGACACGGCCTTGGCGTGTTTTAACGTGGTTTAATGTGGCCTAAATTTTTACAGATGTTTCTCTTATGCCATTTGTGTCTTCACCCACATCACAAAACTGGTAAAACTGAGTTTTGAAAATCCCCGTGTCGGCGGTTCGATTCCGTCCCCGGCCACCATGTAGAACAATGAATTAGGCTATCCTCGCGGGTGGCCTCTTTCATTTGTACGAATGCCATGCCTGCCTTAAAGCGCGACAGTGCATTTACACAGCTGACGACGTTGCGATCAGCGCAGCCCCGCGAGCGGGAAAATGCAAAACATCCCGCGCTCGCGCTGTGAGATGAGGCCTGCGAATCTATCGTTGCCTTATTTCTGACGCGTGCTGCCGGACAGTTCGACGCGTCGATTCGGCGATAGGCAGGCGATCAATGCCGCACGCTTTTTGTCGTTGCATTGCACGACCGGGCTCGCCTCGCCCCTACCCTCGCTGTGGATGGCGCTGGCCGGAACGCCGCCCTGGATCAGATAGCCCCGCACCGATTCCGCGCGCTGCTTGGACAGGCGCAGGTTGGCTTTCTTGCTGCCGATACGATCGGTGTAACCGACGACCAGAATATCTTGCAACTGGCTCGCGACCAGCACCTCCTGCATGAACTGGCCCAGGCTTTCGCGGCCTTCTTCCGTCAGGTCTGCACTGTTGAACGCAAACAGCGCGTCGGCCGACAGCCGAATCGGGTCGCTCGGTAGCGTCGGCATCGGTGCCGGCACGGCTGACGCCGTTTGCACCGCCGGCGCTTCAACCGTCTTCGGTTTATCGACGATCAGACGACATGACTCCGGTTTCCAGTGCGTCGTCTGCACGCGATGTTTGCTGTCGAAGTCGATCTGGTATTGACAACGGGAGAAGTCCGCCTCGCCGTCTTCACGGCGAAAGTTGAAGATGTAATTCCACTCTTTGACGCCGAACACGCCTTCGTCGAAATGCGGCGTACCGAGCAATTTGTACAGCTGATCCTTGGTCATGCCGGGGATAACCTGCCGCAGGTTTTCCGGGCTGACGTAAGCGCCTTCGGGCACGGTGGACTTGGCCGGATCCGGGAACGCCACTTCACCCTGCGCTTGGCTCGCCTTAGGCGCATGTTGGGGCAACGTGCTGCACCCAGTAGTCAGCAACAACCACGCGCAGGCAACCGGCAGAACCAACCACGGGTGTGCTTTGAACCCTTGCATGACGTCCCCTGAATTCCGGTCGGTAAAATTTATGCTTCCGATGAGGAATATCTCACCATTGCATTCCCGCGCCAATCGTCAGGCCATCGTTGCCACGACTATCGGAGGAACCGGTTGCCTTGTAGACCCAGCGGCCGTTTTCGGAAATGGTTGATACGCCAACCGCAACACCGGATTGACCGCGGAACGTACCAGCCGATGCGGCCGCCATGGTTTTGCCCGGCAGATAGGCCTGCGGCAGCCCTGCCATCGCCATGGCGCCGGCAACGCCGGCATTGACCTGATTCCCTACCCGCTGGATCTGGCTATCGAGCACAGCGGTTCGCTGATCGGTATAGGTTTGCGCCCAGTTTTGTGCCTGCTGCACCCCCGCATTCAACTGGGCCACGTTTGCAGCATCGGTACTGGCGGTTCCTGCCGCCACATTGCTTATCTGTCGGGTGGTTGCAGTGCTTCCCACGGAAACCGTATTGGCAGCGTTCGCCACGGAACCCGCCCCCAAGGCCACCGAGTTATCGGCCGTCGCCGAGGCACCGGCACCGACGGCTACAGCGTAGTCGCCAGTGGCCGCCGATCCGCTGCCAATCGCCACGCTATCGACAACCGTGGCATGGGCCGCCTGCGGGTTGGCCAAGGGCATCAAGAAGACCCTTGCTTGAGGCGCTGTCGAAGACGACGCGGCGGCAGGCTGAACCGCATCCGCGTCAGACGCATGCGTTTGCTGCGGCACTGCAAAACAGAGTAGGGGTAGAAATGCGACCAGACTTAACGGCACCCCTTTCCAAGGGCGCATTTCCAGCACTCGAATGACAGTCATCGGGTTCCCAACAAAGATAGTTGCGCTGTTCCGTGCGCAATATCTCACTATTCCCGATCGGCGCCAAATGGCGGGCGGAAATGGTCGTGGCGTTGGGCCAGATAGCCATTCGGCGAGGTGGCGTGCCCTTCTCCAACGTGTCGGTCAGCTTTCTATCCCCCGCTCTACCATTGCATGCCGGCACCGACCGACAAGCCTCCGTCGCCGCGAGTGTCGACCGAGCCGGTCAGTTTGTAGACCCAGCGCCCGCCTTCGGAGATCGTTGAAACGCCCACCGCAATGCTGGATTCGCTGCGGAACGTGGCAGCGGCTACGGCAGCCATACTCTTGCCTGGCTCGTAAGCCTGGGGCAGCCCCGCCATGGCCATGGCGGCCGCAACACCCGCATTGGCGCGATTGCCTATCTGCTGAATCTGGCTGCTGAGTGCTCCGAACCGCTGGTCGGTATAGTTGGCAGCCCAGTTCTCGGCCTGTTGAACGCCTGAATTGACCTGACCGACGTTCGCCGCATCGGTATCGGCCGTACCCGCCGCCACATTGGTGATTTGCCGCTCGCTGCCGGGACTGCCCACCGAAACCGTATTGTCGCGACTGGCCACCGAGCCTGCGCCAAGCGCCACCGAGTTGTCGGCAGCGGCGGATGCACCACTGCCCACCGCAACACTGTTTGCGCCAGCGGAACTGGCCGTCGGACCGATCGCCACGCTATTGCTGCCACCAGCCGTAGCGCCGCCGGCCGTCGAATTGACCTGCACGTATTTGCTGCTGGACCCGCCACTTTGATTGATAGCGCTAATGTCGTTGTACAGACTCAAATTGCTGTAGACATTGGTGCTGTCCTGCGTCCAGTGATACAGCTGTCCTCCATTGACGGCGTCGGTACTTGCCGCCGTCTCGGCACCAGCGGCAAGGTTGGTCACTGTTACCGGCTTGCCTGTCCCGTCCCCCGTCAGCGTCACGCTGTTGGTTGGGTTGCCGGATGGGTCGGCGTTGTACACCACGGCCAGTTTGCTGTTGGCTGTGCCGCCCCCTGCCTGCGATGTGACCGCCTCCAGCTGCGCGAGATTCACCGCATCATCGGGAGAAGAGCCTGCCGCAACGCCGGTAATCTGGCGATTGCCGATATTGACTTCGCCCGCCGATGTCTGCCGGGCGGCCAAGCCATAAGCAACGTAATTGATTTGGGCGCCGACAAGGGTCGCCGACCCGGCACCCAGCGCAACGCTGTTGGCAAAGCTGGCTGTCGCCCCGCTTCCCACGGCAATGCTGTTGGTGCCGCTTGCAAGAGTGTTGTCGCTTACCGCCAGCGAATAATCGCCCTGCGCCGTGGCACCGTTGCCCATCGCGAAACTATCCGTGCCGGAGGCCAGGGCATTCGGGCCTGCCGCCGCTGCATTCAAGCCGGTGGCTGTCGATCCAGCCAATAAGGAATGCACGCTGTAGTACTTGGTGCCAGCGGTATTTGTGAGATCGTTGTATAGACTGTAATTGCTGTATTGATTCGTTGTGTCCTGGGTCCAGTGCCAAAGCTGGGAGCCATTGACTGCGTCCGTACTTGTCGCACTCAAAACGCCTTGATGCAGGTTGGTAAGCGTAGTGCCATTGGTAAGCCCTCCATCCGTACTTACCACGCCGGCCAGCGTCACGCTGGTTCTAGCGGCACTGTCGTACTGCACTGAATTGGCGGCATCCGCCGAGACGCCTTGCAACTGCTCGACGTTGACAGCGTCCGTCGGGGCGCTGCCGGGAGCGACGCCGGTGATCTGACGGTTGCCTATGTTGAGTTCGCCGCTGGAGATTTGCGGCGCGACCAATCCGTAAGCGATATAGCCGGTCTGTGCACCGACCGTTGTGACCGATCCGCTGCCCAACGCAATGCTGTTGGCAAAGCTGGCGTTGGCACCCGTGCCTATCGCGATAGCGTTGTCGTTGCCCGTCGCCGCGCCGCTGCCCAAAGCAACGGACGTGTTGCCTGTCGCTATGGCGACTGGGCCGGCGGCGATGGAATCCACGCCGAGCGCACTGCTGCCGATACCGGTGCTGTTGGCCTGGAAGTATTTGCTGGTGGTGTTGTAGATATTGCTGACGGTATTGTTGGTCGCGTAGAGCTGTGCACCGTTCACCGCATCGGTGCTGGTGGCGTTCAGTGCCCCCTGCTGCAGGTTGGTGATCTTGGTGCCACCGGTCACGCCACCGTCGATGCTGGGGGTGCCGGCGAGCGTGATGCTTGCCTTACTGGCATCGTCGTACTGCACTGAATTGGCCGCCGTGGTTGCCACGCCCTGCAATTGCTCGACGTTGACGGCATCTGTGCCCAACTGCCCGGGAGCAACTCCCGTGATCTGGCGATTACCGATATTGAGCTCCCCGGCAGACGTCTGTGGCGCGGCCAGCCCGTAAGCGATATAGCCGGTCTGGGCGCCGACCGTCGTGACCGACCCGCTCCCCAAGGCGATGCTATTAGCAAAGTTGGCGTTGGCACCCGTGCCTATCGCGATAGCGTTGTCGTTGCCCGTCGTCGCGCCGCTGCCCAAAG
The DNA here is from genome assembly GCF_013408815.1 of Rhodanobacter sp. K2T2. Taxonomy (NCBI): domain Bacteria; kingdom Pseudomonadati; phylum Pseudomonadota; class Gammaproteobacteria; order Lysobacterales; family Rhodanobacteraceae; genus Rhodanobacter; species Rhodanobacter sp. K2T2. The sequence goes on from NZ_JACCCA010000003.1 coordinate 12,256, forward strand.
CAACGGACGTGTTGCCTGTCGCTATGGCGACTGGGCCGGCGGCGATGGAATCCACGCCGAGCGCACTGCTGCCGATACCGGTGCTGTTGGCCTGGAAGTATTTGCTGGTGGTGTTGTAGATATTGCTGACGGTGTTGTTGGTCGCGTAGAGCTGTGCACCGTTCACCGCGTCTGTGCTGGTGGCGTTCAGTGCCCCCTGCTGCAGGTTGGTGATCTTGGTGCCACCGGTCACGCCACCGTCGATGCTGGGAGTGCCGGCGAGCGTGATGCTCGCCTTGCTGGCATCGTCGTACTGCACTGAATTGGCCGCCGTGGTTGCCACGCCCTGCAATTGCTCGACGTTGACGGCATCTGTGCCCAACTGCCCGGGGGCAACTCCCGTGATCTTGCGATTACCGATATTGAGCTCGCCGGCGGACGTCTGCGGCGCAACAAGCCCGTAAGCGATATAGCCGGTCTGCGCACCGACCGTCGTGACCGATCCGCTACCCAAGGCGATGCTGTTGGCAAAGTTGGCGTTGGCCCCCGTACCTATCGCGATAGCGTTGTCGTTGCCCGTCGCCGCGCCACTGCCCAAAGCAACGGACGTGTTGCCTGTCGCTATGGCTCCTGGGCCGGCGGCGATGGAATCCACGCCGAGCGCGCTGCTGCCGATACCCGTGCTGTTGGCCTGGAAGTATTTGCTGGTGGTGTTGTAGATATTGCTGACGGTGTTGTTGGTCGCGTAGAGCTGTGCACCGTTCACGGCATCGGTGCTGGTGGCGTTCAGTGCCCCTTGCTGCAGGTTGGTGATCTTGGTGCCACCGGTCACGCCACCGTCGATGCTGGGGGTGCCGGCGAGCGTGATGCTTGCCTTGCTGGCATCGTCGTATTGCACGGAATTAGTCGCATCGGCAGCGACACCCTGCAATTGCGCCACGTTTACCGCATCCGTAGCAGCACTTCCTGCCGCGACATTGGTTATCTGACGTTCCTGGCCCGGCGAACCAATGGACACCTCTCCCGCCGACTGTTGCAACGCGGTCAGGCCATAGGCCGTGTAATTGGCCGATGCACCTCGACTAGCCACGGACTGATAACCGAGCGCCACGCTGTTGGCGGCGCTGGCGGTCGCCTCCGCACCCAGGATGACCTGGGCGTTTGCCGTACCCGACGCACTATCGCCGATCACCACGGAGTGACCCAACCTCGCCTCGTAATCAGCTGTAGGCACGCCGGTGGGGTTGTTGGGATCATTGGGCCCGCTACCCGGAAAGGCGACATTGGCATTCACCGGGGGAAGCGTGTGGCTGGCATTGGTGCCGATCACCACTTCCTTCGAACCGTTGGCCGTGGCGCCGTCGCCAACGAGTACCTGGTAATCCTGCGCCGCATTGATGCCATAGCAGGCGACGCTGACCACAAGAGCATTGAGGCAGGTCGAGGCGAAGGCTGGCGCCTGGCTGGGCAACAGCAGGCCTAGCACTCCATTCTGGTTACCGTTGTTGATGTTGTTGATATAGCTATTGGAGATTACCCCGCCAAGCAAGGTCAGATGCGAGTTCACGCCCGTGCCACCGACCAAGGTGCCGGTCGTTGAGGTCAGCAGCGTGCCCACCGGATTCAGCGTGAGCGTCGGAATGCCCAGCACATTGACAACGGAATAGCCCTGGCTGAAGTTGACATTGCTGACCTGCAGCGAGCCGTTGGTGACGTATCCATTGCCGCCAGCAAAAAGGCTGTTGGTCGTTGAGCCCAGCAGCTGCGTCGCGGTACCGACGACGCCTCCATTGCCGACAATCAGACCCGTCGGCGAACTGCTGGGCGTGGGGAACACCGGCACGGACGCGGCGACCGATCCGGACAGCGAAACCGGCGTGTTCAGCGACGGCAGCAGTGCCCCTGTCGCTGCCGTCGAAACCGAATTCAGCGGCGCGAATGTCAGAGGAGATACGCTCGCGGCTGCCGTCGTAGCGACGTTCTGTGCGTCGGTGTCGTCGACAACATCGCTTGAGCTTGTTTCCACAGATGCCGTTGCCGACGTATCCACGGAATGCTTGAGGCGACGATCGGCCGCGTCGCCGACGAAAGCCACCGAGCCGGACAGGCTGCCGGTCGCTGCGGCATTCGCAGCAAGGCTGCCGGAAAGGGACGCCTTGGTGACGGAGGTAGGTGCAGGCGCCGTCTGCACTGCTGACCCGGCAGAAAGGGCAGCCGAGGTTTCAACGGCACTCGATTTATCTGCCGCGTCCGCCGTAGCAGTTACTGCGATGGGAGTTTTCGGTGGAAGCGTGGCAGCCGCATTGACAGCCAACTCTGGTGAAGGGAGAGATGGGGTCGATATCGTTGCTATGGGACTAGTTTTATCGACCGCATCGGCGGCGGCCGAAACAACGAGCGGGGCCTTGGGTACTGGCGTCGATGCAACCGATACTGCCGGTGTCGATGAAACTGCCGGAGCCGTCTCAACCAGACTTGCTTTATCCACGATGCCTGCTTCCGGCGTCGACGGCAGGCTCGCCTGGACCAAGCCCACTTTGTCCAGTGCGCTTACCGGAGCTGCAGGCGGCTGCGCGGGCCCGCTGATCGCCACTGGCTGCGCACTAGCTGCCGATGCGGAACCCGAACCCACTTTCGCGCTGCTCGACTGCTGCGCAAGTGGACCACCGGTCGCCTGATTGAGCTTTCGGTCAGCCGTATCGGCCGTGGTGAGTGCAGCCCCATCCGCTTCGCTTGTGTTGGCCGAAGTGATCGCGTCTCGTGGGTTGAGCGCGCGCTGCGAGGAAGCAGCTGGCGTGGTGTACGCTGCCGTCGCCTTGGCGGACACAGAAGGCGACGTTGTCGCCGAAGAAGCCACCTCTGTCGTGGAAGCGGAAGATTTGTGCGCTGGCATCATGCCAATGGAGATAGTTGAAGCGCGCCGTTTCATCGTTGACGCAAGAGAAGATGCCGAGGTTTCGCTCGACGCCGTACCGGCATCGCCCACCGCGCTCTTGGCGACCGTCTGCACCGGCGCAGCGCTGGCATGGCTTGTATCGTATTTGGCGATGAGCGACTGCAGGTCATCCAACTTGGCATCGCCACTGGATTGAGCACTGGCGCCCGATGCAAACAACAGCCCGCTCGCACCCACAAGGGAAATAAACAGCAGCTTGCGCGTGGCACCGAAGGTACGTCGATCGACCTTGCTCGCGCTACTTGAGCAGTCGCCGTGGTGGGAGGATGCCAGCTCCGACGCTACGACCAAAACTCTGCGCGAACGGCACCACACCAGACGATAGATACGATTCATAGCTGCCCCCTAATACGTGATTCATGCTAGATGTCGCCATGCCTCGACGCAACTGGAACAGCATTTGCGCACTGCTGCTTCTGCGAGATCCGATGCGTCGATTTGGTTTCTATCGAAGCGCGAAGTGGCGCTTGCATATATACCGATTCGGCAAGACAAATGGAAAAATGCGCTGTTTGTTGAATCTAAATCGAGTCACGCGAGAGTCGCGCTCAGAGAAAAGCGTGCTTATTCGGTTGCGCACCACAAAAAAACGAGCTGATTCGGCATCGCTGTGTTTTTGAAAAAGCACCATTCGAGATTCAGCTATAGGCAATTTCACGCGCCGTTGATGGTGCGGTTGTTTCGGCGGGCGGTGCGCGCATCAAGGTATCGCGAGGCAATTCGCCGAATGTGTGTCGATAGTGATCGGCAAAACGGGAGAGATCCCATAGCCCACAACTCAATGCGACCGACTTCACCGAGCGCCGACTGGCATCCGCGACCGTCAAAGCCCTGAATGCCGTGCACAATCGCAACATGGAGAGATAGCGGTTGGGTGAAAGCCCCAGCAGATCGTCAAATGCATAACGCAATGCGCGCTCGCTGACGCCGGCCGCTTTGCAGAGTTCGTCGAGATAAATCACCCGACGCATGTTTTCGCGCATGTAGTATTCGGCCCGCTGCACGATTTGATAATGAGCACGCCGCCCTCGCGAACATTGCGGTCGATCATCGGCCTGCGCGCTGAGGCCGGCCAGCAGATGATTTTCCAGCAAGATATCGAGCTCTTTTTCGATGAGAGAAGCCGGCGCGTCGGCACGAGGTTCCTGGAACAGATGCTGATGCACCTTTTCGAAATTGGCCGACAGCGTGGTACCGAGCTGCGAACCGGTAAGGTCAAACATCGCCAGAAGACGGACGGGGATATCCAAGTCTGGATGCACAAGCTTGGCAAATTTATGCCTTAGACGCTGTAACGGCACAAGCATGATGCTGGCGCGACTGTCGGCACCGAAAACAAACTCGCTGACGCTGCCGGGAAATACCGTAAACGCCGTGCCCGACGATATCGGCGTACCGTTGCACCCGGTTGCGTTATTCGCGTCGTGCAGGCAACCGAGCAGGCACCAATCGGCGGGAATCGCGAAACGTCCGCGGAAAGAAAAATCCGTTTCGATGTGACATAAAACCGAGTCGCCCACGACTTCGGAGTCGATGGCCGCTCGTTTGAGGTGGGCGCCGAGCACTACCGTTTCCATGTCGCAGACCTTGAGTACGCCATTGAGCGATATCAGGTCTTGGGGAAGTAACGCGCCTGCGTTTTTTGCAATCATGATGCCCTGCTCCATTTGGCGACCAATCTATTGGCGACTTGAACCGACTTCGATTTGAGCCCGGACCGCTCGCTCGACCAATTTCGCTTCCTTGGCGACGGCCGAGTCTTTAATCGCTTGAAATCTTGCTCATTGCCTGGCTCTGTTTCGATTGAAGCCTTGCGCCTCGATAAAGAGTGCGCAAATTCGGCAACATTTCGTTCCCCGTTGAATCGAGTGTCATTGCGCAAAATCTCGCGCCCTCCAGTCGCGCCAGGCGCCTAGGGGCCTGGCAAGCGCCACTTGACCCATTGCGCCGCACTATTAGACTCCTTAGTTTTGGTTTTGGGCGGAATAAACTGGGCCATCCGCCCACCGCGGGCTATGCCATCGCCGGTAACACTGCTCAAGTTAGGTTAGGGATTGCATCGATGATCGACAGCGGGCACGGACGACGATTCTCCAGGTGGTTGATCGCACTGACTTTCACCGGCGTCTCGGCATGTGTCGCCCCCGTTCACCATCCCAGCGCACCTGCCGTACAGAGCAAGCGTGCGCCCCAGCGGGCCTCCAGCGGAACGGTGGCCTACTTGCACCAGCTGATCGACAGCCGTCAGCTGACCCAATTGCGCACGACCTTCAACGGCCACTACGGCGCTACGCTGTTTTTTCAACCGGACAAGCTCAGCTACTACGTGGCGCTTTTCCATGGCGACCAGTATTGGCGCGTCATCCAGACCGACTCGGAGCGAAGCGCGGAATCGATCTACGACGCCTTCGCCCGGCAGTCCGAAAAGCTGGCCGAAGTCGATATCGACGCACTGAGGCTGAAGGCGGGCAACGCGTATGCCGAGCAGATGGTGGCGATGAATGAAAAGCGGCTGAAAAACCTGCAGCAGGAGGCGGATCGCCAGCAACAGCAGGCTCGGGAGGTAGCTGCGCAGCAACAGCAGGCGCAACAGCAGGCAGTGGCGCTTTCCAATGATTTGCGCCATACCAGCAGCCAGCTGGACGCGTTGAAAGCGAAAATCCGAGAACTGGAGGCGCAACAGGCCAATCCTGAGGTGGTTCTGCCGCCGCCATCTTCCATCGACAAGCCGTCAGTCCCCAATCCGTCTGACTAAGAGCCTGTTCATGATCTCTACCTACCGCGCGCCGGGAGGGGTTGCGCGCAGGCCAAGGAAGAACGAGGGTAGGTGGGGAGGCGCCATGGATGGCGCCGGCTTTGAGGAGCGAGGAATAGCTGTCGGTTCAGACGGAGCGATGACACCGGGATGGAGGCACCCCCGAGCGGCTGTCGGGATAACGCGTCGAGCTTACGAGAAGTAACCCAGCGGCTTCACGCGTCGAATGCTTCTATGCGCTCGTTGCAAGCCCACCTACACTGACCAACCTATGCCCAATCAGCCTTTGACCACGATGATTTCTGCCAGCGAGGCGGAACAGCTGATTCGCGAGCACATGGGGCGGTTCGCCGCGCAAACCCGCTCCATCGATGACGCCGCAGGCTGCATTTTGCGTCAATCCATCGTCGCCGAACGCGACCAGCCGCCGTTCGACCGCGTCACGATGGACGGTATGGCGATCCGTTTCGAGGATTTCTCGAACAGCAAGCGCCGCTTCGATATTGCGGGCATGCAGGCAGCCGGCATGGCGCCGATGACGATGCATCCGGAAGGCGCCTGCGTCGAGGTGATGACCGGCGCCGTGATGCCGGACGGCTGCGACACGGTGATCGCCGTCGAACAAACCCGGCGTGAAGGATCGCAGCTGGCTGTCGCGGCCGACTACGAGCCGCAGCGCGGACAGTTTATTCACCGCCGCGGCAACGATTGCCAAGCCGGCGAAACGCTTATCGAGCCCGGTGCCAAGCTGCGCGCGCCGGAAATCGCCGTGATCGCCGCCAACGGCTACGGCTCGGTCGAGGTGTCCACCCAGCCGCGCGTGACGATTCTCGCTACCGGCGACGAGCTGGTGGATGTGGAAGCCCCGGTAGCCGCCTGGCAGATCCGCCGATCCAACGATCGGGCACTTGCCGCGCTGCTTGCCAGCCGCGGTCTGAGCGAGGTGAAGCTCAAGCACGTTACCGACGACCGCGACGTGCTGAAAGCGGCTATTGCCGAGCAACTCGACACGCGCGATGTATTGATCCTCTCCGGCGGCGTGTCGATGGGCCAACGCGACTTTGTGCCGGGCGTGCTCAGCGAGCTCGGCGTGCAACGAGTGTTCCACAAGATAGCCCAGCGCCCGGGCAAGCCGATGTGGTTCGGCATGGGGCCGAAGGGTCAGGCCGTGTTCGCGCTGCCCGGAAATCCGGTCTCAGTGCTGGTCTGCGCCACGCGATACGTGATGCCGGCGCTGCTCGGCGCCATGGGTTGCACGGCGCCGCCGCCGACCTGCGTGACCCTGGCAGCGCCGATCGACTTTGCCGCCACGCTCACCTATTTCGTCCCCGTGCGAATGCAGACCGATATCGCCGGCCTGCCCATCGCCATGCCGCTGCCGCCGCAGACCTCGGGCGATTTCTCCGCGCTGACGCAGACTCACGGCTTTGTCGAACTGCCGCCTGAAAGGTCGCACTTTCCCGCCGGTTTCATCGCTACCTACTATCCTTGGTGAGATGAACTCTCTGGACGCCCTCCCCGACGCGCTCCTTGCCAGGCTGGCTCCGCCGCTGGACATGTTCGCTCGCCCGCTGCACGACCTGCGCATTTCGGTCATGGATCGCTGCAACTTCCGCTGCCCGTACTGCATGCCGGAAGCCAAGTACGGCAAGGATTTCGCCTTTCTGCCGACGGCCGAACGGCTCGATTTCGATGAAATCGTGCGACTGACCAGGCTTGCCGCCCTGCTGGGCGTGCGCAAGGTGCGTATTACCGGCGGCGAACCGCTGCTGCGTCCGAATCTGGCCGAACTGGTCAGCGAGCTGCGTGCGATCGAATCGATCGAAGATATCGCGCTGACCACCAACGGCGTGCTGCTGGCCCAGCAGGCGCCTGCGCTGATGGCGGCCGGCCTGAAGCGCGTCACCGTGAGTCTGGACTCGCTCGATCCCGCAGTGTTCTCGCGCATGAACGGCGGCCGCGGCGAATTGGAGCGTGTGCTTCAAGGCATCCGCGCCGCGAGCGCCGCCGGGCTGGGCGATCTCAAGGTCAACACAGTGTTGCAGCGCGGCGTCAACGATCACACGCTGATCGACATGCTCGAGTATTTCCGCGGCAGCGACATAGTGGTGCGCTTTATCGAATTCATGGACGTAGGCAACCTCAACCACTGGTCGATGGCCGAAGTGGTGCCGTCGGCCGAGTTGTTGCAGCAGATCGAGCAGCGCTGGCCGCTCGAAGCCCTGTCCGGCCACTATAAGGGCGAGGTGGCCAAGCGCTATCGCTACCGCGACGGCCAAGGCGAGATCGGCTTTATCTCGTCGGTGACGGCACCGTTCTGCGGCGCCTGCACGCGCGCGCGCATTTCATCGGACGGCTCGCTGTATACCTGCCTGTTCGCCGAGCGCGGCATCGATCTGAAGACGCCGCTGCGCGGCGGCGCCTCGGACCAACAGCTGCTCGACATGATGCGCAGCGCCTGGCTGCAGCGTACGGATCGTTACAGCGAAGAGCGCGCCACGCCGCAAGCGCAGCATCACAAAAAAATCGAAATGTATTACATCGGAGGCTGAATGCTCTCGCACGTGGGTTCGGACAATCAGCCGCGCATGGTCGACGTCGGCGCCAAGGTTGCCACGCAACGCGTGGCGCGGGCGCAGGCGCGTGTGCTGCTGCCAGTCGACGTAGCATCGCAGCTGCGCGAGGCCGGCCATATGACGCCCAAGGGCCCGGTACTGACGACCGCCAACCTGGCCGGCGTGATGGGTGCCAAGGCCACGCCGCAGCTGATTCCGCTGTGCCATCCGCTGATGCTGCAGCGCTGCCGCGTCGATCTGAGTGTCGAAGGTGACGAGATCGTCATCGTCTGCGAGGTCGCCTGCCACGGCACCACCGGCGTGGAGATGGAAGCGCTCACCGGCGCCAGCATCGCCGCGCTGACGGTGTACGACATGTGCAAGGCGATGTCGCACGACATCGTGATCCGCGACGTGCGCCTGCTGCATAAATCCGGCGGCAAGCGCGATGTGAATACCGAGGCGACGTCCGCATGAGCGCGTCGACGCAATCATCGGCCGCCACCGTCTATGGGCTGGTGCTCAGCGGCGGCGCCAGCCGGCGCATGCAGCACGACAAGGCGCTGATCGACTACCACGGCGAACCGCAGCTGCTGTGGACGTATCGCCTGCTTTCATCGGTTTTGGATCGGGTCTTCATTTCGGTGCGCAGCGACCAGCGCGACGAACCGGTGCGTCGGGACCTGCCGCAAATCGTCGATGCCTTCGAGGATGCCGGCCCCGCCGCTGGCATCCTGTCCGCCCAGGCGCTCTACCCCGACGTGGCGTGGCTGGTCGTAGCCTGTGATCTGCCGCGACTGGATACCGCAACCTTGCAACATCTGCTGCAGGCGCGCGATCCCAGTCGCGATGCAACGGCCTTCATCAGCACCCACGACGGCCTGCCCGAGCCGCTGTGCGCGCTGTGGGAGCCGGCCAGTCACGCCAAACTTCTGGAACGCGTTCTGGCCGGACGCAGCTGCCCGCGCAAGGCGCTGATCCAGGGGAACACGCAACTGCTGCAGCCTTACACGGCGCATGCGCTGGACAACATCAACACACCCGAAGAACTGGCCACACTGCGAGCTGCCCTCTGATGACCTCCGTTACCGTGGAATACTTTGCCCAGCTGCGCGAGCAGGCCGGGCAAGGTCGCGAAACCATTTCCAGCGCTGCCGAATCCCTCGCCGCGCTCTACGCCGAGCTGCGCGAGAGGCACGGTTTCCGGCTGGATACCGCCCAGCTCAAGGTCGCCGTGAACGCGCAGTTTCGCGACTGGCAGCAGCCGTTGGCCGAAGGCGACGTGATCGTTTTCATTCCGCCGGTGGCCGGCGGATGAGCCGCGTCAGCATTGCCGCGCAGCCGGTCGACACCAATACGCTGCGGCGTGAACTACAGCGCCCGGGCTGCGGCGGCTTTTGCGTATTCGAAGGCTGGGTGCGCGAAACCAACGAGGGGCGCGAGGTCAGCGGCCTGGATTATGAAGCCTATAACGAGCTGGCGATCAGCGAAGGCGAGCGCATCATCGACGAGGCCGTGCAGCGCTTCGGCATCGCCGACGCCCGCTGCGTGCATCGCGTCGGCAGCCTGGCGGTCGGCGATACCGCGGTATGGATCGGCGTGGTTTCGCCGCATCGCGACGAGGCGTTCCGCGCCTGCCGCTACATCATCGACCAGGTCAAGATGCGCCTGCCGATCTGGAAAAAAGAGCACTATCTAGTCGGGGAGTCGTCCTGGGTCGCCTGCTCACACGGCCCTGCGGAAGAACACGACCATGCCCACCATGGTTGATTGAAGATTCAACCCGCCTGCGGATGGCAGGTAACCTGGAAGGTATCTGCAGCGAATGGATCAGAGACTTACCGCGTAAACTCGATATCAAGCCGTTGATCCGCTGCCGGGGAACCCTTTCATGACCACGGAAACCGTGACAGAAAACGTGATGGGCCCGAGCCCTGCGGCGATCACGCCGCCCGCTCCGGCCGCATCAAAACGGCTGGTTTACCGCCACTCGCTGCCGATCCGGCTGATGCACTGGATCAACGTAGTCAGCCTGTCGCTGATGTTCTTCAGCGGCCTGCAGATCTTCAATGCGCATCCAAGCCTGTCGTGGGGCAACTACAACAACCCGGACAAACCGCTGCTGGCGCTGGATGCGCGCGAAGACGCGAGCGGCAACCTCATAGGCATTACCCGCATCGGTAAGCACGAGTTCAACACCACCGGGGTGCTCGGTGTTTCCAAGGGGCCGGACGGCACGCCGACGGCGCGCGGCTTTCCCTCCTGGCTCACCGTGCCCGGTCCGGGCTGGCTGTCGATGGGCCGGCAATGGCATTTCTTCTTTGCCTGGATCTTCGTGCTCAACGGGCTTTGCTACATCGGCTATTCGCTGGCGAAGAAGCACGTGCAGCGCGACCTGTGGCCGACCAAGGCAGACTGGCGCGGCATCGGCCGGTCGATCGCCGACCACGTGCGCTTCAAACATCCGCACGGTGAGGAAGCGCTGCGCTACAACATCCTGCAGCGGCTGGCGTATCTGATCGTGATCTTCGTCTTCGGTATCGGCATCGTGCTGATGGGCCTGGCGATGTCGCCGCGAATGGATGCGGTGCTGTCGCCGATGGTGGAGCTCGTCGGTGGCCGGCAGGCGGCGCGTACGATCCACTTCATCATCGCCTGGGCCTTCGTCGCCTTCGTGCTGATCCACGTGTTCGAGGTGTTGATCAGCGGCGTGTTCAACCAGCTGCGCGGCATGATCACAGGCTATTACAAGGTGGACGTGGAGCCGGTGAGCGTGGTCAAAACCGAACCGGTGGCGGTGATTAAGGAGACGACCCATGACTGACCGTCGGACGTTTCTGCGCATGGCCATCATGGGCACCGCGGGCCTGCTGGTCGCCGGCTGCGACAAGATTTCGCAAAGCAGCTGGGGCCCGAAGGTGCTCGGCAAGGCTCAAGGGCTGAACCGACGCGTGCAGGCGCTGCTGTCGCCCTCCAGCGCCATGGCCAAGGAATACACCGAGGCCGATATCTCGCCGACCTTCCATCCGAACGGCACCACCATGCCGGACACGGACGAATACCAGGCGCTGATGGCGAACAACTTCCGCGATTACAAACTCAAAGTGACTGGCCTCGTGACGACCCCAGGCGAGTTCTCCATCGACGATCTGAAAAAACTCGACAATCGTACGCAGATCACCCGCCACGACTGCGTCGAGGGCTGGAGCGCCATCGGCAAATGGCAGGGCACGCAGCTGTCCGCCCTGCTCGATCACGTCGGCGTCGATCCCAAGGCGCGCTTCGTGGTGTTCCACTGCCTGGACAATATGGACGTGGACACGCCCTACTACGAAAGCGTCGATATCGAGGAAGCGCGCCATCCGCAGACGCTGCTTGCCTTCGACCTCAACGACAAACCGCTACCGGTGTCGAACGGCGCGCCGCTGCGCCTGCGCGTGGGTCGCCAGCTGGGCTACAAGCAGGCCAAGTACATCGGCAGCATCGAGCTGGTCGATAGCTTCGCCAAGATCGGCAGCGGCAACGGCGGCTACTGGGAAGATCAGGGCTACGAGTGGTACGCCGGCATCTGAGCTGGCGACGATTGCGCCGACCTTCGGACGGCTAGACCTGTCGGCATCGGCTCCCTACTATCGGGAGTGGATTCCCACGACAGGTAGCCACTCTTGAAACGATTGATTCTTTCCACGCTCGCGCTGGCCATCTCGACGGCCGTGACGGCCGCCGCCGTCAATGCGCCCACCTTCGATCCACACCGTCTGTCCGACGAGGTCAAGACGCTTTCCTCCGATGCGTTCGAAGGCCGCGGCCCGGCCACACCGGCCGAAACCAAGACCATCGACTATGTCGTCGCGCAGATGAAGGCCGCCGGCCTGCAGCCCGGTGGCGACCTCGTCAACGGCAAGCGCGCGTGGACCCAGGCCGTGCCGCTGCTGCGCACCGAAATCGTCGGTACGCCGACGCTGAGCCTGTCGATCGACGGCAAATCGCAGTCGCTTGCACAAGGCAACGAAATCGCCGTGCGCGCACCGATGGACGGCTCGACGTCCGTGGCGATCGCCAATGCACCGCTGGTGTTCGTGGGCTACGGTGTCAGCGCGCCCGAGCGTCACTGGGACGATTTCAAAGGTGTCGACCTGCACGGCAAGATCGCCGTGGTGCTGATCAACGATCCCGACTTCGAAACCGGCGTCGGCGATTTCGGCGGCAAGGCCATGACCTATTACGGCCGCTGGACCTACAAGTATGAAGAGGCCGCACGCCAGGGCGCGCTCGGCATGCTGGTGATCCACGAAACCGCACCGGCCTCCTACGGCTGGAACACAGTGAAGAACTCCAACATCATCACTATGTTCGACATCGTGCGCGACAAACCGGCCGCCGTGCACCCGCAGCTGGAAGCGTGGATTCAGCGCGACCTCGCCGTCGACATGTTCAAGCGCGCAGGGCTCGATTTCGAGGCGCTGAAAAAACAAGCGCAGACGCGTGCGTTCAAGCCGGTGACACTGAAGGGCGAAAGCTTCTCGGCCAGTTTCAAGGTCGATTCCAAAGTCATCACTTCGCACAACATCGTCGGCCGCATCGACGGCAGCAAAAAGCCCGACCAGACCGTGATCTACAGCGCGCACTGGGATCATCTGGGCGTCGGCCAGCCCGATGCCAAGGGAGACCGCATCTACAACGGTGCCGTCGACAATGCCACAGGCACGGCGGCGTTGATCGAGCTGGGCCGCGCCTTTGCCAAGGCGCCGCGACCGGAACGCTCGGTGGTGTTCCTCAACGTCACCGCCGAAGAGAAAGGCCTGCTCGGCTCGGAATACTATGCTGCCAAGCCGCTGTACCCGCTGGCCACGACGGTGGGCGTGATCAATATGGATGCGCTCGATCCGCACGGCCCATCGCGCAATTTCACCATCTCGGGCAGCGCCAAACTGGGCCTGCTGGACGACCTGATCGCCGACGCCAAGACGTTCGGCATGGTCTATAGCCCCGACCCGAAGCCGGAAGCGGGACACTTCTTCCGCTCCGATCACTTCTCGTTTGCCAAGCGCGGGGTGCCGGCGATCTCGTTCGGTTCGGGTAACGACTGGGTCGACGGCGGACTGGCGGCGGGCAAGGCCGCTGAGGATGACTACACCGCCAAGCGCTATCACCAGCAGGGCGACGAGTGGCAGGCCGACTGGCCGTTCACGGGCATGGCGCGCGATCTGCAGGTGCTTTACGTGCTCGGCAGCCAACTGGCCAACTCCGACGAGTGGCCGGACTGGAGCAAGGATTCCGAGTTTCGCGCCACCCGCGACAAGACCGCTGCCGAACGCAAGTAATCCTCAGCAGTAGCCAAACCCACCAAGCCACTCCCTGACCGGAGTGGCTTTTTTTCAGCGTGATTCGACAGCCATCTGAGCCATGTCCTCAGCCCCGTGACGGACGCGACTGGATGGCAACGACGCAAACCACACGCCGTAGGCGGGCAGATGCATCTGCCGGTTTTGCAGTTCGCCGCGCGCGAGGCCGTGGCCAAGCATTTCCACCGATTCAGCTGCCTGCGGCAGTTCGAGCTCCACCGGCGCATCGGCCAAATTGAATACCGCCAACACGGTCTTGCCCTGGAAACTGCGCGTGAAGGCCAGCACCGGTTCGGCGGTTTCGATGAAGCGGATATCGCCCCAGCGCAGCGCCGGATGCGACCGGCGCCAGTGCATGAAGGCGCGAAAGCCGTGCAGCGTCGAATGCGGGTCGCTTTCCTGGCGGATCACGGCCAGTGCGCGATGCTGTTCCGGTACGGGCAGCCATGGCGTGCCTCGGCTGAAGCCGGCGTGCTCACCTTCGTCCCACGGCATCGGCGTGCGGCAGCCGTCGCGGCCTTTGAACTGAGGCCAGAAGGCGATGCCGTAAGGATCCCGCAGCGACTCGTACGACAGCTCGGCTTCGGTCAGACCCAACTCTTCGCCCTGATACACGCAGACCGAACCACGCAACGAACAAACCATCGCGGTCAGCAGATTGGCCAGAGCCCCCGCCGGCCTGCCCTTGCCCCAACGCGACAGCACTCGTTCCACGTCGTGGTTGGAGATCGCCCAGCATGGCCAGCCCTGGGTCATCTTCGCTTCGAGCCGCTGCACCGTATCGCGGATATAAGTAGCGCTGAAATCTTCGGTCAGCAGTTCGAAGCTGTAGCCCATGTGCAAGCGATGCGGCTGGGTGTATTCGGCCATGGTGGCGAGCGAATCCTCCGAGGAAATTTCGCCCAGCGCCGCGACGTCCGTATAGCCGTCCATCAGCGCACGCAGCTCGCCTAGAAACGCGAGATTCTCCGGCTGCGTATTGTTGTAGTAGTGATACTGAAACGCGTAGGGGTTGTCCGGACTGAAACCGCGGCCCACGCGCTTGTCCTTCGGCTTGGGCGGGTTGTCCCGCAGCTGACGATCGTGAAAGCAGAAGTTGATGGCATCCAACCGCACACCGTCCACGCCCCTGTCCAACCAGAACCGCACGCTGTCGAGTATCGCCCCGCGCACTTGCGGATTATGAAAATTCAAATCCGGCTGCGCGGCAAGGAAGTTGTGCAGGTAATACTGACCTCGCCGCGGCTCCCACTGCCAGGCCGAGCCACCGAACAGCGACAGCCAGTTGTTGGGCGGGCTGCCATCGTCGCGTGCGTCGGCCCACACGTACCAGTCGGCCTTGGCGTTGTCGCGGCTCTCTCGGCTTTCGTGAAACCATGCGTGCTCTACCGAGGTATGGCTGAGCACCTGATCGATCATCACCTTCAGGCCAAGCCCGTGCGCTTTGGTCAGCAGCCGATCGAAATCCGCCAGCGTGCCGAACAAGGGATCGACGTCGCGGTAATCGGCAATGTCGTAGCCAAAGTCGGCCATCGGCGATTTGAAAAACGGCGAAATCCAGATTGCGTCCACGCCAAGGCTGGCGACATAGTCGAGCCGCTCGACAATGCCCGGCAGATCGCCGACGCCGTCGCCGTTGGTGTCGAGAAAACTGCGCGGATAGATCTGGTAGATGACGGCACCGCGCCACCAGCTTGCGTCGGACATTGAACGAAACCCCATGACATGAGCCGTCCGTGCCACGCGGGCGCTCGTCGGCGAATGGCAGCAGCTTAGCGGCAGGCTCGTGGCATCACGCAGAGGTCTGCATACGTATTCATTCGTGCTGCAATTGCGTTACATCGGTCGATAGAGGCTGCCCAAAAGCATCCGACCGCCGGCTTCAAACTGGCGAAACATTGTTTCATCACAACGATTTGCATGCGCATAGCGGCGTGCGGAATACAGCGCGAGCGTCACATGCTGCACCGCGATGGGCGACGGGGTGCCGCCGTGATGAATACGTATGCAGAAACTGGTGAGTGCCGGAACGTCGGCCCTACCATGCCGGCACGCCGCTGGGATCACCGACCAGCGCCGCCTGCCACCGCCGTCAACAAGGCCTGGGGCAGCAAGCGCCCAAGCACCAACACATTTTCGTGGGGAGACGAGAACATGCTACTGAAACGCAACGTAATGGCTGTGGCGCTGATATCGGCCGGGCTGTTCATCACCGCCACTGCCTACGCGGCGCCGGGCGATAGCGCGACCAAGCCGGGTAGTACCGCTTCGGTCGATACGTCGGCATCGCCCGCGGCCACAGCGCAAGACGACACCACCGACACCAAGGCCAGCGCCGCCAAAAAAGCCAAGGACGATAGCGACGCCGCCAGCCCCAGCGAAAAGAAGAAGCTGGCCAAGAGCCTGTCGGCGATCACCGTGACCGGCTTCAGCAGCAGCATCGAAAAGTCGATCGACTACCAGCGCTACGCCGACAACATCCAGAACGTGGTCACTGCCGCAGATATCGGCGGCTTGCCCGACCAGTCGATCGCCGATGCGTTGACCCGTCTGCCGGGCGTCGCCGCCGAGCGCATCTCGGGACAGGCATCGCAGATCAACGTGCGCGGCCTCGACGGCAACTTTGTGCTGACCACCTTGAACGGCCGCGTGCAGCCGTCGACCAGCGGCAGCAACTACACCGACTTCGATCAGTATCCGTCCGAGCTGATCAACATGGCGACGGTCTACAAGTCGTCGCAGGCTTCGTTGGTCGAAGGCGGCGTCGGCGCCACCATCGACATGGGCACCGCCAATCCGCTGGAAAACACGAAGGAACAGTCGCTCAACATCGATGCGCGCGGCAGCTACGACGGTCAGGCGCACGACGTGACCGGCGCCAACTCGCTGGGATATCGCCTCAGTGCCGCATGGCAGGGCAAGTTCTTGAACGACACGCTGGGCGTGGGTCTCGGCTTTGCGCAACTGTATCAGCCGCATGTGTCGGAGCAGTTCGTGGGCGAGTCGTACGATTCTTCGCCGTTCACCGGTCAGGCGAGCGCGGGATCGCTGGCCAATCAGGCCGGAAAGACAACCGTAGTCGGCGCCGCCGGCCAGAACGTCTATGTGCCCGACGGCATCCAGCTGCAGCAGAACGGCGGCGAAGAGAAGCGTACTGGCTATCTGAGCACCATTGTGTGGAAACCGACCGATCACCTGCAGATCGCCGGCGACAGCTTTTTCTCCAAGTTCAACAACAGCTCGTTCGGCTACGGTTTCCGCTCGCAGCAGTTCGACTATGGCAACACCTTGATCACCAATCCCGTACTCGGCGCGAACGGTTCGCTGCTCGGCGCCACAGTCAGCAGCAACGCCAACGGCGCGCAGGGCAATCAGTTTTCCAACGAGACCACGCTGGACAACTACACCAAGATCACCAATGTATTTTCCGGTGGGTTGAACCTGAAATGGAACGATGGCCCCTGGCACGTCGATATGGACGCCTCGCTGTCGCACGCCTCCAGCAACCAGATCAACGTCGATGCCACCGCCGATCCGTACAACAACCTCGGCACGGCCAATCCGACCCTGGCCGCACAGTCCGTCACGTATCGGTTGAACGGCAGCCAGGTGGGTACGGCGAGCTTTGCCAACCCAGGCATGTACACCAATCTCAACGATATGGCTCTATCGCGCTACGGCGTGTATCCGTACGTGTATCACGATCGCGAAAAGGCATTCCGCACCAGCGTGAAATACGACTTTCTCAATAACCCGGTCGTCTCTGCGCTCGAGGCTGGCGTCTATCTGGATAACCACACGTACCAAGCCGATCGCAGCGTATACGCCTACGGCTCGGAATGGAACGTATCGCCAGTGGCAGGTGAACCGCCGCTGAGGCTCAACAGCAATAACGCCACGCCCACCTGCTGGCAGGGCAAGTTCGGCGCTTTCCCGTGCTTCCTGCAGCTCAACGGACCGGCGATTCTCGCGGCCAATGGCATTACCAATATCAATCCGGTGAAAGACTGGAACAACAGCTGGACGGAAATTCAAAGCGGTTCGGTCAACGAAAAATCACGCGATCTTTTTGTGATGGCGGATATCGACACCCAAGTGTTCGATCATCAGCTGACCGGTAACGTCGGCGTCCGCGTCGCCCGCTTCTCACAATACAGCGACGGCATCCAGCCGGTCGCTGCGGGCACCGGCGATCCGATCACCGACGGCTATGGCGTGGTCAATCGCGATTACCACTATGTCGACGTCGGTAAGACCTATACCGATTACCTGCCTTCGCTGAATCTCGCCTACCACCTCACCGACAGCGATCAGATGCGCTTCTCGGCAGGCAAGGTGCTGTCGCATCCGCCCATCGAGACGATGCTGGCCGGTGCCGGCTCATACATCACCAACAACAACACCTACAACATTTACGGCAGTACCAGCCCGTATCTCAATCCGCTGCGTGCCCGGCAGTACGATCTGACCTACGAGCATTATTTCGACGATTCCACCGGCGTGTTCGTGGCCGATGCGTTCTTCAAGCACATCGACTCGTTCGTGCAGACCATTACCTACAGCAACTTCGATTTCTCCACGATCGGCATTGTCGTACCGACGGATCCGGCCACCGGCAAACCGTATCTCAATGGCGATTATCAGACCTCCTACAATGCCAAGGGCGGCGATCTGCGCGGCGTCGAGCTGGATTACCAGAAGACGCATATCCTGCCTGGCGTCCTGTCCGGCCTCGGCATACAGCTGAATTACGCCTACACGCAAAACTCGACCAAGGCGGAATCGACACTGGGCGGCGCACCGCAGGAACAAGGGCTGCCCGGCTATTCGCGCAAGGTCGCCAGCGCCGCCTTGTTCTATGACCTCGGGCCCTTCTCGGCACGCATCTCCGGCAACTACCGCTCGTCGTTCGTGTCCAACTCGCAGATCGCGGTGACCAATCAAGTCGTGTACTTCGCGCCGGAAACCGTTTTCGATTTCCAGGCCTCGTACAAGGTCAACAAGGACTTCAGCCTGGTCTATCAACTGCTCAACCTGACCAATCAGCCGACGCGTACCTACTTCGGCAATTCGCAGGAGACCGGCACGATCCAGTATTTCGGTCGCACGTCGTATTTTGGCTTCAATCTCACGTTCTAACGTCGGGCGCGCCGGCCATCGCCCTCACGGTGGCCGGCCATGCTTTCTCCGCCGATCCAGAGGCATGGCTTCGGGGTCGGCTTTTTCTTTCTCGTGGACGCAAAATAGCCGCGATGCTTTCGGGATACGGTATGTCGAGAACACTTCCCCTTTTGAGCCGCGCCATCGCACTCGGATTTCTAGGCTCGCTGCTGAGTCTGTCCGTCGGCGCACAGGCGCCATCAACCGCGCCACATGCGTCGGACACGGCCATGGCGCCTTCGGGCGTTTACTACGAAATCTTTGTACGAGCATTCGCCGACAGCAACGGCGACGGCATCGGCGATCTCAACGGCATCACAGGCAAGCTCGATTATCTGAAGTCGCTCGGCGTCAGCGGCCTGTGGCTGACGCCGATCAATCCCTCGCCGAGTTATCACGGCTACGACGTCACCGACTATTACGGCATCAATAAGCAGTTCGGTACGGCAGCGGATTTTCAGAAGCTGCTCGACGAGGCGCACAAGCGCGGTATTGCGGTGATCATCGACTTGGTGATCAACCACACCAGCGATCAGCATCCGTGGTTCCAGTCCGCAGTGGACCCGAAGAATCCGAAGCACGACTGGTACAACTGGTCGAACGCGCACACCGACCTCAAGGCCATCAGTGCCACGGATACGCCGGCGTGGCATGCGCTGGGCGACCAGCATTATCTGGGCACGTTCACCCGTGCCATGCCCGACCTCGACTACGACACGCCCGCGGTGCGCCAGGAAATGATCAAGCTCGGGCGCTACTGGCTCGGCAAGGGCGTCGACGGCTTCCGGCTCGATGCCGCGCAGCACATCTACTTCGACCTGAAGTCGCAACGGAACGATCCGAAGATTCTGGCCAAGAACATCACCTGGTGGTCGGACTTTCGCCACGGCCTCGATACCGTCAAACCCGATGCGTATGTGGTCGGCGAAGTGACGCGCGATAATCCGCAGGAGATCGCGCCCTATTTCAAGCCGCTCAGTGCGGCCTTCGATTTTCCGCTGGCCACGCAGTTGATCGAAAGCGCCAAGAGCGAACGCGCGGGTAATCTCGGCGCGCTGCTGGCTCGCACCGAAGCGGCGTATCGCCAAGTGACCGGCAAGTCAGGCGTCGATGCGCCGTTCCTTTCCAATCACGATCAGAACCGGGTAATGAGCCAGCTCGACGGCAGCGCGCAGCATATGCGTATGGCCGCAGCGATGCTGCTGACCCTGCCCGGCCATCCCTTCATCTACTACGGTGAAGAGCTTGGCATGCGCGGACAGAAGCCTGACGAAAATATCCGCGAGCCGATGCGCTGGCATCGCGACGATCATGGCGCCGATGAAACGCACTGGAAAACCTTCAGTGCGGGCGACGGTCCCGAGGTGTCGGTCGATGCCGAACAGGCCGATGCCAATTCCCTGCTGCACTACTACACCATCCTTATCGGCTGGCGTCGCCAGATCGGCGCCCTGCGCGACGGCACGCTGAGCGCATGGTCGCCATCCAATCCGCAGATCGCCGCCTGGCAGCTCAGCGATGCGCAAAGCCGTGTGCTCGTCGTACACAACCTATCGGGCGAGACGCAGACGGTCGACGTATCGCATGCTCTCGGACACCGCTTCGACACGCTGCAGGAAAAAAGTCGTCAAGACATTGCGCTTGCTCAGGGAAAGCTGCAGCTACCGCCGTACAGCAGCGCCATCGTGCGCTGAGCGCTTCGACAGGTCGATGCAAAAAGGCCTCTTCCGTTTGGAAGAGGCCTTTTATTTCTGCGCGAAGCGTTTCGAAAGCGAGGTTATTCCAACCCTCTTACAAACTCGCCGAGAACGTCACGAAAAACTGCCGCGGTGCGATCGGGTAAGTATTGTAGGTACCCGAGGCGGCGCCGACCACCACTTCGTACGCGCCCTTCTTCTGTAGCAGGTTGCTGACGTTCAAGCTGATTTTGGCATCGTGCAGGATGCCCAGCGTGCCCGGTATTGCGTAACTGGCCTGCGCGCTGAGCAGGAAGTAGCTCGGCACCGACAAATCGTTGGTATAGGTCGCATAGACCTTGCCGACGTAGTCGCCCACCAGCTGACCGCTGATCGCGCCGTAGTTCGCGCTGAAAATGAACTTGTTCAGCCACTCCGGGCTGCCCGGCACGTTCTTGCCCGAGGTCGGCACCACGGTAGTGCCGCTGAGGTAGTTGTCGTTGTACTGCGACTGGTTGTACGACAGGGCGTCGTAGAAACTCAGGTGATCGCCGAAATGCAGCGTACCGGCAATATCCACGCCGTTGGTGGTGACGCTGCCGACGTTGGCGATGATCGGCGCGCCGCCGACGATGGATGAAATCACCGGGGTCGGGCTGATCGACAGCAGGCGGTTAGAGAAGTCGACGTGGTAGACGCTGACCTGGCCATCGATACCGCTCACCGGCCCAAGATTGAAATCATGCTGCGTACGCAGCCCGAGTTCTTCCGTCCACGCGGTTTCCGGCGACACCGTCTGCTTGAACTGATTGAACGCGGCCTGGCTACCCAAGCTCCACGGCGACAGTCCGCCCGCACCGTAGGTGATGAACTGGCGCGTGTTTTTCTGCACGTTGGCGAACAGCTGATCCTGAGCGGTGATATCCCAGGTCGCGCCAATCTGCGGCAAAAATTTCTGCCGCGTGTCGATGGTACCCGCCGGCAGCTGCGTCACGCCCACGGTCGAACCCGGCAGCGGCTGGGTCGGCACGCGGCCGGTGGCGAACTGGAAGCTGGACTTGAAGCCTGCCGACAGCGTGATCTCCGGCGTGATGAACCACTGATCGGACACGTACGGCTGCACGACCTGCGTGCGGTTCTCGACGTTGTACTGTGTGATCAGCGGCGTCAGATCGTCATTCGGCCGCTGATACGGCGAGGTGGGGTCGTTGACGTCCAGCGCATACCAGCGGCGGTATTGGCCCGAGCGGTTCAACTCGTACCAAATGCCGGCGTCGAGCTGGTTGTTGCCGGCCACCCAATCCACGCTGGAGAGAAAGCCGGTGCGGTTGATCTGGTACTCGGTGGTACGCGTGGCATAGCCCGAATTGCCGAACACCTGCTTGAGGTTCTGACCCGGGTAGTAAACGCTGAAAAGTGCCGGCAGCCCCGCCACCTGGATCGGGCCGGCCACCACGCCGACGCCGTCGTTGTGGTGGAAGTAGACCTGGTTGCTCCAGGTTACGCCGTCGCTGATCTTCCAGTCGTACTTGGCGTACGTCAGATAGTCGGTACGCTGAGCGTCGCTGTAATAGTTGCGATAATTGTTGCCGGCCGACGCGGGCGGTGCGCCATTGGCGCCCAGATACGCCAGCGCGTACGGAAAATTCGGATAGGTAAAGGCACGCGTATACGGCAGCACCGTGCCCTGACCCGCCGCGGTGCCGTGATAGACACTGTCCTCGTTCGGCTCGACCTTGTCCGAGTAGTCGGCGAAAAAAGTGAACTTGCCGTTGCTGTCGTCGTGCACGAACTTGCCGTCGGCCTGCACGCCGCGCTGATGGCCGGCGAAATCCCACGCACGCTGATCCTGGTTGACGAACGAGGCATACGCCGAATTGCCGTTGCCGAATTCGCCGGTGTCGTAGCGCAGGTAGCTGCGCGTGGTCGAATAGCTGCCGAAGGTCTGTGCAAACTTGAGGCCGGAAGTCTTGGACGGATCGCTGGAGACCGTGGTCACCGTGCCGCCGAGATTCGAGGTCGACGCTGTGGATAGATCGCCCGCGCCCGAGGCCAGCGTCACCGAGCCCACGTCTTCGCTGATCACCGCGCGCTGCGGCGACAGGCCGTTGTAGTTGCCGTACTGCTGGTCGCCCAGCGGCACGCCGTCCATCGTGTACCCGAGCTGCTGCGTGCTGAAACCGTGCACGAACAGCTGCGTGTTCTGCTCGTTGTTGCCCCACGGATCGGCAGTGAGATACAGCACGCCGGGCAGGGTCTGAATCGCCTTCAGCGGGCTGGCGCCCGGCTGGATTTTCTGTATCTCCTTACCGGTCAGCGACACCGCCGAGCGCGTACTCTTGGCGCTCACCACCACCGAGTCGAGATCCTTGGGCGAAGCACTGGCGCTCGAAGCAGGGCTGTCCTGTGGCGCCGCCGGCGCTGGCGCGGTATTCGCTTCGCTGCCAGTGACGGTGCTCGACGACGTCGTGACGTCAGCGGCCATGGCGCCATGGCTGGCCAAGGTCGCCGCGATGGCAGCGACCAACAGACGAACACGATAAGGCCGCACGGTGATACGTGCGGAAGGGCAATACGACATTTTCAGCCTCCCAATGATGCGGCCGGCACACGCCAGGGCCGCCACAAACGCCGATGTTGAAGCACGACGCAACTTATTGCGGCAATGCTAGGCAATCGGCATGTCATTGCGATTGGTTTGACGTTACAGAACGACGTCACCCGCTCGGCGAAAGCTTCGCGCGTATCAGCCGCGGGCTGACCATCGGCACGGTGAGCATGGTGCTGGCCACCGCCATCAGCAGCAGCGCGGTAAAGGTGGCGCCGGTAATCAGATGACGATCCAGCAGGATGTTGACGAAAATGATCATGATCAGCGCCTTGGTCTGCAGCAGCCAGCCGACGATCCACGCATCGCCCTTCGGCCAG
The DNA here is from genome assembly GCF_013408815.1 of Rhodanobacter sp. K2T2. NCBI lineage: Bacteria > Pseudomonadati > Pseudomonadota > Gammaproteobacteria > Lysobacterales > Rhodanobacteraceae > Rhodanobacter > Rhodanobacter sp. K2T2. The sequence goes on from NZ_JACCCA010000003.1 coordinate 35,610, forward strand.
CCTAGCCAGCGGCCGGCCAGATGGATGCCGGCCAACTTGCCGGCCACGGCGGCGACCAACAGCACCGCCGCGGCGATAAATACCGCGCCTCCCCCGACCGTCCAGTTGGTGCGCAGCCCGGTCGAGAGAAAAAACACCGGCATCACCACCAGCAGCACGTGCTTGCGCAGCAGGTCCATATGGTCTTGGTTGAACCACTCGCGATCGATCACCGCCCCCGACAGAAACGCGCCGACCATGAAGTGCAGGCCCGCGCGATCGGCGGCAAAGCCGCAGGCGGCCAGCCAGATCAGGCCGACGTACCAGCGATCGGACTCGGGTATCCGCTGCATCAGCCTACGGAACAGCCACGCGGTCGGCGCAAACAGCAGCAGAAACAGCAACTGCAGCCCGACCCGATGCCAGTCGAGCAGGATCAGCGCCAGCACGCCCCAGATCGCCAGATCGTCCAGACTCGCATAGCGCAGCACGCGCTGACCCAACGGCGCGCGCATGATCTGAAGCTTCTCCATCAGCAGCAGCAGGATCGGCAGCGCGGTCACCGCGCAGGCCATGCCGACGCCCAGCAGAAACTGCCAGGGCGCGGCGGCCTCGCCGATAAACCCCGTGCGCCACGCCAGCAGCCCGGCAGCCGCCAGGCTCCCAAAAATGAGCGGTACGCCCAGTGCCAGGCCGGCGGTAATGCCGCACTCGCGCCGCTGCAGCCAGACCTGCTTCAGATCGAGCTCGATGCCGGCAATCCACACGAATACCATCACCGCCCACCACGCGATGCCGTTGAGCGCCTGGATCACCGGCGGGCTGAAGACGGTGGCGTAGTAGTCGGGGAATGCCGCGCCGAGAATGCCCGGCCCCAGCACGATGCCGGTAACGATCTGCACCACCACCAGCGGCGCGTAGTAATCCGTGCGGCCCAGCCGCCAGATCAGGTACGGCACGCTGAAGATGATCGTCATGGCGATCAGGAAAATATCCGTGCTGTTCATTAGCTCTACCCGCTTGCCCCGGCTGGTGCACTATCGCGACGATCGTAGCGGATTTTCCTGCGCCGGCCGTTGGCATGCGTCCAAGCGATCAGGGGGCGCCCATAACGACACATCACAATGGTCTACTCACACGAGGGCCGTTAAGGTAGACACATCGAGTCGGCTTTCAGCACTTTACTGGCGCCGGTCAACGGCCTAGGCCCCGATCGCAACGCGTAGAAAATCTTCACTCATGGCAGGTGTCACAAGCCCGCCAACAACACTATCGAGATCCCATGTCGATCCATGTTGCCCTGACCCATATCACACATTACCGCTACGACAGGCTGGTGAAACTGGGGCCGCAGGTGGTTCGCCTGCGGCCTGCACCGCACAGCCGCACGCCGATCCTCAGCTACTCGCTGAAGGTCGAGCCGGCCGGTCATTTCGTGAACTGGCAGCAGGACCCACAGGCCAACTGGCTGGCGCGGCTGGTGTTCCCCGAGCCCACGCGCGAGCTGCGCATCGAGGTCGACCTGGTCGCCGAGCTGTCGGTGATCAACCCGTTCGACTTTTTTCTCGAGCCGTACGCCGAAACCATTCCCTTCGCATACGACGCGGAACAGGGTGAGGAGCTGGCGCCGTATCTGAAAAAACTGCCGATGACGCCGCTGTTCGAACGCTACCTGGCCAAGATCCCGCGCGAGCCGCTGCGCAGCGTGGACTTCCTGGTCATGATCAACCAGCTGGTGCAGGGCGACGTCAGCTACCTGATCCGCATGGAGCCAGGCGTGCAGACGCCGGAAGAAACGCTGACCAACGGTTCGGGCTCGTGCCGCGACTCGGCCTGGCTGCTGGTGCAGCTGCTGCGCCATCTCGGGCTGGCCGCGCGCTTCGTCTCCGGTTACCTGATCCAGCTGGTGCCCGACGTCAAATCATTGGACGGCCCATCCGGCACCACGGTCGACTTCACCGACCTGCATGCCTGGTGCGAGGTCTATCTGCCCGGCGCGGGCTGGATCGGTCTGGACCCGACTTCGGGCCTGTTCGCCGGTGAAGGACATATCCCGCTGGCCGCGACCCCGGAGCCCTCCTCGGCCGCGCCGATCAGCGGCGGTGTGGACGAAAGCGAGGTCGAGTTCGAACACGTCATGCGGATCGAGCGCGTGTGGGAAGCGCCGCGCGTCACCAAGCCGTATACCGAAGACCAGTGGCAGACGATCGAGGCGCTCGGCCATCGCATCGACGAGGATATGCAAAAGCTCGACGTGCGCCTGACCATGGGCGGCGAGCCGACCTTCGTGGCGATGGACGACCCCGACGGCGCCGAGTGGAACATCGCCGCGCTGGGCCCGACCAAGCGCAAGCTGGCCGGCGAACTGTTCCACAAGCTGCGAGCCAAGTACGCGCCCCACGGCCTCGTGCATTTCGGCCAGGGTAAGTGGTACCCGGGCGAACAACTGCCGCGCTGGTCGCTCAACTGCTTCTGGCGCCGCGACGGCGAGCCGCTGTGGAGCGATCCGTCGCTGCACGCCGACGAGCGCAAGCCGGGCAGCGCCGATGCCGCGCTGGCCGAACGCTTTCTGCACGGCGTGGCGAAAACGCTGGGCGTGCAGGCCGGCCACGTATTCCCCGCGTACGAAGATGCGTTCTATTACCTCTGGCGCGAGCGCCAGCTCCCGGTCAACGTCGATCCGCACGATGCCAAGCTGGACGATGCGCTGGAGCGCAAGCGGCTGGCCAAAGTCTTCGGCCAGGGCCTGGATAAAGTCGTCGGCCACGTACTGCCGGTGTCGCGCAGCAGTGACGGCAGCTGGAAAAGCGGCTCGTGGTACCTGCGCAGCGAGCGCTGCTATCTGGTGCCGGGCGACTCCCCCTTGGGCTATCGCCTGCCGCTGGATTCGCAGCCGTGGGTGCGCAAGATCGATTTCCCGTTTGTCATACCGCCCGATCCCTCGCGCCCGGTGCTGAAGCTGCCCAGCGCCGACGCGCTGAAGAAACAGCTGCAGCCGATCGAGAGCGGCGTCGCTCTGAACGGGCATGTCACTACTGCCGAGGAGGTCCCGCCGGCAGTCGGCGAATCGGCCGACAACATCGCCCGCCGCGCGCTGTGCGCCGAGGCGCGCGACGGCATCCTGTATCTGTTCATGCCGCCGACCGACGAAGTGGACGATTACATCGCGCTGGTGGCCGCGATCGAAGCGACTGCATCCGCTTTGAAAACGCCGGTGATCCTGGAGGGCTACGAGCCGCCGCGCGACCCGCGCATCAACCAGTTCCGCGTCACGCCGGACCCGGGCGTCATCGAGGTGAACATTCATCCGGCCACCGGCTGGGACGAGCTGGTCGAGCGCACCACGCACCTGTACGACACGGCGCGCGAAACGCGATTGATCACCGAAAAGTTCATGCTCGACGGCCGCCACACCGGCACCGGCGGCGGCAACCACTTCACCCTCGGCGCGGCGCAGACGCTGGACTCGCCGTTCCTGCGCCGGCCCGATCTGCTGCGAAGCCTGATTTCGTACTGGAACAATCATCCGTCGCTGTCGTTCCTGTTCTCCGGCCTGTTCATCGGCCCGACCAGCCAGGCGCCGCGCATCGACGAAGCGCGCAACGACTCGATCTACGAGCTGGAAATCGCCTTCCGCCAGATGCCCTCGCCCGGCGGCGATATCGAACCAGACTCTATCGAACCCTGGGTCGTCGATCGACTGCTGCGCAATCTGCTGATCGACGTCACCGGCAACACGCATCGCGCCGAGTTCTGCATCGACAAGCTGTACTCGCCCGACAGCGCCACCGGCCGCCTGGGCCTGCTGGAGATGCGCGCCTTCGAAATGCCGCCGCACGCGCGCATGTCGCTGGCGCAGCAGCTGCTGATCCGCGCGCTGATCGCACGCTTCTGGAAAACACCCTACGAACCGCCGCGCCTGATGCGCTGGGGCACCGAACTGCACGACCGCTTCATGCTGCCGCATTTCGTCAAGCAGGACCTGGCCGACGTGCTCGAGGAAACGCGCATTGCCGGTTATCCCATCGAGCTGGACTGGTTCGCGCCGCACGTCGAATTCCGCTTCCCCAAGGTCGGCGATTTCGCCAGCCTTGGCGTGGACGTCGAACTGCGTCACGCGCTGGAGCCGTGGCACGTGCTCGGCGAAGAAGGTTCGGCCGGCGGCAACGTGCGCTACGTCGACGCCTCGGTCGAACGCATGCAGGTCAAGGTGCGTGGCATGGCCGGCGATCGCTATGTGATTACCTGCAACGGCCGCGCCCTGCCGCTGGCGCCCACCGGCGACGTCGGTGAATTCGTCGCCGGCGTGCGCTACAAGGCGTGGCAGCCGCCGACCAGCCTGCATCCCACCCTCCCCGCCGACGCCCCGCTGGTGTTCGACCTGGTCGACACCTGGATGGACCGCAGCATGGGCGGCTGCCAGTACCACGTTGCGCATCCGGGCGGCCGCAGCTACGACGATTTCCCGGTCAACGCCTACGCCGCCGAAAGCCGCCGCCTCAGCCGCTTCTTCCGCCTCGGACACACCCCGGGCCGTATTGGCACACAGCCGGCGGAGCGCAATCCGAATTTCCCGTTTACGCTAGACCTTCGACGTTAGAAATTCTTCGAACACAGCTTTGGGTCGATTGAGGCATCGACAGCTAAGATCGACAGCTAATAAGAATGAGTTTAAGCAGCCAGTCTTCAAGACTCGAAGGCTTATACCGGCGTCCCTTATGCTTGATGCCATGACACCCATCACGCTCGGACTGCTTTTTATCGCCGGCCTCTGGGCCGGATCCCAGAACGCACTCGCAGGTGGTGGGTCGTTCATCACGATTCCCGCGTTGATGCTTGCGGGGCTCGATGCACGGTCCGCGAATATCACCTCGTCGGTCGCGCTGTATCCGGGACAGGTAGTCACCGGATTGGCTGGCCGGCGGCTTATCGAGGATGCCGAGACACTCTCGTTCAAGATGATGTGCGTGCTCGGTGCCAGCGGTGGCCTGATCGGCGCACTGCTCCTGCTGTGGACGCCGAGCGACCTGTTCAAATCCATGCTGCCGTGGCTGATCCTGTTCGCCACCTGCCTGTTTGCGTGGTCCGCCTTCGGGCGCCGCACGACGGAAAAGCGCAAGCCGATACCCACGGCCGCGGCCGTTTTCCTGCAGAGCGCAATATCGATATACGGCGGCTATTTCGGCGGCGGCATCGGCTTTATGACGGTAGCCTCGCTCGGGCTGATGGGGCTGTCGGCGCGGCCGGCATCGGCGACGAAAAACGCGCTCGCCGCAGTGATCAACACGACCTCGCTGCTGGTCTTCCTGTTTTCCCCTTCGCTGATATGGATACCCGCCCTGCTGCTGGGCGCAGGCGCCATTCTGGGCGGCCTGGTGGGCGCATGGGTGCTTCGACGAGTACCGGAAAAGCTGCTGCGCGTTCTTATTGTGATCATCGGCATCGTGCTGACTGTTGGCTTGTTCATAACCCAGTAGCGGGAGTCGATGGCCCCAGGGAGCGAAAATCCGCGGCGACGATGGGAGTGCGATGTTGGGGCTCGCTGACGCTCATCCCAACCTGCGAGGATTCGCGCATGCACGGCGCTGATGGAATCCGAGCTGCCACATCAGGTCGTGTTTCTTTAGACTGTCGGATATACGTTTCCTTCACGGCTCCGATGATCACCGACGCTTACCAGCCGCATCGCGATCGCTATGACGAGATGCTCGACGCCAACGGCATGCCGCGGCAGCACTGGCGACCCCTGTTGACGCACTTGCGCGAGACGTCGGTGGTGCAGATTCGCCAGCGGCAGGAGTTTGTGCGCAGCCAGGTGCTGGAAAACGGCGTGACGTACAACATGTACGCGTCGACTCAGGGCGCGGCGCGGCCGTGGGATCTGGATCCGCTGCCGCTGCTGCTGCCAGCCAGCGAATGGTCGGAGCTTGCCACCGCCGTGGCGCAGCGTGCGCGATTGTTGGATGCGGTGCTGGCTGACCTTTACGGCCCGCAAGCGCTGCTGGCCGAGGGGCTGATTCCGCCGGCGACGGTGTACGGGCATCCGGATTTTCTGTGGCCGTGCCGCGGGCTCCAGCCGCCGGGCGGGCGCTTTCTGCATCTGTACGCGGTGGACTTGGCGCGGTCGGCCGATGGCCAGTGGTGGGTGATCGGCGATCGGGCGCAGGCGCCGTCGGGCGCGGGCTACGCGCTGGAGAATCGGCTGATCGTGTCGCGCGCCTTTCCCGAACTCTTTCGTGACTTGAAAGTGCAGCACCTCGCCGAGTTTTTCCGCGCGCTGCGCCAGAACCTGACCCAGCACGCGCCGCACGACGCCGGCGAAACGCCGCTGACCGTGCTGCTGACGCCCGGCCCGTACAACGAAACCTATTTCGAGCACGCCTACCTCGCGCGTTATCTCGGCTTTCCGCTGGTGGAAGGCCAGGATCTCACCGTACGCGGCGAGACGGTGTATCTGAAGACCCTGACCGGCCTGCAGCGCGTGCATGCGATTCTGCGCCGGCTCGACGACGACTACTGCGACCCGCTGGAGCTGCGCGGCGATTCCGCCCTGGGCGTTCCCGGTCTGCTGCAGGTGGCGCGCGCAGGACGCGTGCTGATCGCCAACGCGCCGGGCAGCGGCCTGGTCGAATCGGGTGCGATCGCCGCGTTTCTGCCGCGCGTGTGCGAACGCCTGCTCGGCGAATCGCTGGCGATGCCGGCGGTGGCGAGCTGGTGGTGCGGCGAACCGGCCGCGCTGGAGTACGTGATCGCGCATCTGGACGAACTGGTGATCAAGCCGGCCTACCCGTCGACCACGCACCGACCGATGCTCGGTCGCGATATGCGCGGCAAGGCGCGCGCCGCGCTGATTCTGCGCCTGCGCAAACAGCCGCGCGCCTGGGTGGCGCAGGAGATGGTGCGGCTGTCGCAGGTACCAGTGATCTCGCAAGAGCATCATCTGGCGGCGCGGCCGGTCGGCCTGCGCGTTTACGCCACGGCGAATACCGACGGTGGCTATACCGTGATGCCCGGCGGTCTGGCCCGCGTGGCCGGCACGCCGGTGGCGCAGATGATCAGCATGCAGCGCGGCGGCGGCAGCAAGGACACCTGGGTACTTTCCGACGTGCCGGTGAGCCGCTTCAGCCTGCTGGCCAACACCATCACCGCGAAAGAGCTGGTGCGCAGCCCGTCCAATCTTTCGTCGCGACTGGTGGAAAATCTGTTCTGGTTCGGCCGCTATACCAGCCGCTGCGACGACAGCGCGCGCCTGTTGCGCATCACGCTCACGCGCTATGCCGACACCAGCGCCATGCCGGCGCGCGAATCGGCGCTGGTGCTGTGCAAGGGACTGAATCTGTTTGCGCCGGTGGAGAAGGACGAGCCCGAGCCCAAACCCGACGACGCGATATGGACGGCCATTTGCGATGCCAGGCGCGTAGAGAGCCTGACCGCCAACCTGCGTCACCTGGCCTGGACCGGCACCCAGATCCGCGAGCATCTGTCGCTGGACAACTGGCTGATGCTCAACCAGCTGCCGCTTCCGCCGACAATGGATGCGCGCAAAAAAGCGGGACTCAGCGCTGCCCTGGAGTATCTGGACAACAGCCTGATTCTCGGCGTGGGCCTGTCGGGTTTCGCGATGGACGGCATGACGCGCGACAACGGCTGGCGCTTTCTGATGATAGGCCGTCATCTGGAGCGGCTGGCCTTTATGGCATCGGCCAGCGCCTGTTTTCTGCATCACGGCGTCGATCAAGGCTGGCACAGCCTGGACTGGCTGCTCGAAGTGGCCGACAGCTCCATCACCTATCGCAGCCGCTATCGCGCGCAGCCCGAGCTGCTGCCGGTGCTCGACCTGGTGGTGTTCGACGATAGCAATCCGCACGGCGTGGTATTCCAGCTGCGCCAGCTGCTGATCCATCTGGGCGAACTATCCGCCGATCTCGGCGGCGATCACTACGCGCTGGCGGACGAGCTGCTGGCGGTGCTGCAGGAATACACCGGCTTCGAGCTGTCCACGCTGGAGCAACCGGATGAGTCGGTCTTGCTGGCCCTGGCGACACTGCTTGGCAACACCGCCCGCGCGGCGCGCGAGCTTTCCGACGTGCTTGCCGCCCGCCACTTCACCCATGTCGGCGAGCGCAGCCGGCAAACGCTGGCCGCCTGAGAAAGTGGCACGGCGATAGCCTGCTATCGTTCGCACATGGCACGTTACAGAGTTACCCACGACACGCATTACCGGTACGACGCGCCGGTGGCTTTGTCGCGTCAGCTGCTGCACCTGACGCCGCGCGAGCTGACGCGCCAGCAGTGCCTGGATCATCGGCGCCAGATCATCCCCGAGCCGAGCTTTCAACGGGAACACGACGATGCTTTCGGCAATGCCTCGGCGATGCTCGCGTTCGAGGCACCGCACGACGAACTGTGGGTACGCACCGAAAGCGTCGTCGAGGTGTTTTCGCCCGACCCGGCCAGCTTCGCCGATACGCCGGCGTGGGAAACCGTGCGCAACCGCCTGCAATACCACGCCGGCGACTCGCCCTCGCCGGTCACGCTGGCCGCGCTGCAATACCGCTTCGGCTCGCCGTATGGGCGGATCAAACGCCGCTTCGCCAACTATGCGGCGGACTGCTTCCCACCCGGTCGATCGCTGCTGGACAGCGTGCTCGCGTTGAACGCAAAGATCCATCGCGACTTCGCCTTCGACCCCGAAGCCACCACCGTCGCCACGCCCGTGGCCGATGTGCTGACGCGCCGGCGCGGCGTGTGCCAGGACTTCGCCCATGTGATGGTGTCGTGCCTGCGCTCGATCGGTCTGGCTGCGCGCTACGTCAGCGGCTACATCCTCACCACGCCGCCGCCCGGCCAGGAACGACTGATCGGCGCCGACGCTTCGCATGCCTGGGTGTCGGTGTGGTGCCCGGGCGAGGACGAAGACCGCTGGATCGACGCCGATCCCACCAACAATCTGCTGCCCGGCAGCCAGCACGTGACGCTGGCCTGGGGCCGCGACTTCGGCGACGTGTCGCCGCTGCGCGGCGTGATTCTCGGCGGCGGCGAGCAGGAATTGAAAGTGAGCGTCACCATGCTGCCGCTGGACGAGCTGCCGCTGAATAACGCCACCAGCGATGCGCTGGCGCAGTGGCAAAAACAGTGCTGACTACACGGGCTTCACCCGCGTTTCGCCGTCATGCCGCACCTCTCGCGGTGGCGCGGCATGACGGCGCTGACCAAGCTCAAAAGTGTTAAACGGGTCGATCGATGCAGCCCGCGCCACGATTCACTTCCAGCATGCGTGCGCATCGACAGAATGACGGTTCGAAGGTGCGCAAAGGCGCGGCCAGGGGGTTTGCGAAGGTCATGAAAACGTTCCACTGCAATAGCTGCAACCAGCAGGTGTTTTTCGAAAACGTATTGTGCGAGCGCTGCGGCCACATGCTGGGCTACGTCTACGATCTGGACGACGTGACCGCGTTCGAACCGGACGACAACGGCTTCTGGCGCAGCCTGGATGCACGCAGCAACGGCCGCAGCTACAAGCAGTGCCAGAATTATATCGCCGAGCACGTGTGCAACCGGATGATTCCTACGGACGATCCCGAATCGCTGTGCAAATCGTGCCGGCTCACGCTCACCATTCCCACGCTGTCGTCCGACGAAAATCGCGAATATTGGTACAAGCTCGAGCGCGCCAAGCGCCGCCTGCTGTATACGCTCACGCACCTCGACCTGCCGATCGAATCGCGCGAGGAGAATCCGGAAACCGGGCTCGCCTTCGAGTTTCTGGAAAACCAGCTGGGCGAGCCGCCGGTGCATACCGGCCACTCCGACGGATTGATCACGCTGAACATCGCCGAGGCGGACGACGGCTATCGCGAAAAAACCCGCACGCGCCTGCACGAACCCTATCGCACCCTGCTAGGCCACTTTCGCCACGAGATCGGCCACTACTACTTCATGCGCCTGATGCAGGAAGGGCCGCTGATGGACGAGTGCCGTGCGATCTTCGGCGACGAACGCGTGGACTACGGCGAAGAAATCAAGCGTCACTACCAGGAAGGGCCGCCGGCGAACTGGGAATCGTCCTACATCAGCGCCTACGCCACTATGCACCCGTTCGAGGATTGGGCGGAAACCTGGGCACATTACATGCACATGGTCGACACGCTGGAAACCGCCAGTGCCTGCGGCCTGATGCTGGCACCGTCCAACCCCAGCGAACCGTCGCTGCAGGTCGAGCCGGTGGACATCGTGACGCGCTCCTTCAGCGAAATGATCGAGCGCTGGTTCCCGCTGACCTACGTGCTGAACAGTCTCAACCGCAGCATGGGTACGCCGGACGGCTACCCGTTCGCACTGGCGCCGCCGGTGATCGACAAACTGCGTTTCATCCATAAAGTGATACGCACGCAGGGCAATGTGCCGGCATCGACGCCGAATAGCCCGGCATTGCAACGTACTTGATGCGGCAACATCGCACGTCGGCATCCGATGGTTGACCACCGGACGCCGATGCAGCCCCAGACCGCACATCTCACAGCACGCATGAATACGTATGCAGCGCCGCGCTCCGGCTCGACGGCGGGCCTACCATGGCCGCTTCCAGCAAAAGGGACGGGCGATGGTCGATCGGAAAAGTTACAGGCGCGTTTTGCTGCATGGTCAGGCAACCGCGCCGATGCGCCGCCAAAGCAACGCCGCGCTGGCATCGCTGCTGGCAATGGCCTTGCTGGCCGCCACACAAGTGCGCGCTGGATCATCCGACGCAGCGCCTGCGCTCTCGACACCCTGCAGTAACTGCCTGCGTATCCCGGTTGATCACGGGCAGCTGACGATCGCGCTGGTCGAAGCAAATACCGTGCGCGTGCAGTTTCGCGCAGAACGGACCGCCGGAACCAGCGCGCCAGCAGGTGGGGTCGATTCGCTGATGCTGGATCCTGCCTGGCAACCGGCCGTGCTGCCGAATGTACGACAGCTGGAAACGGCCTCCACGCGGGAACTCGACGCGTCCGACGTCCACGTGATCTGGGACAAGGCCCAGCGCGAGCTGCGCATCGAGGATGCCGCGCATCGTCTGCTGCTGCGCCAGCACGACCTCGCCTCGCTGGCGCAGGGCAAGCTGCAGCTCACCCACGATGCGGCCGATGCGATGTACGGCATCGGCGGCTATAACGCGATTGAAAGTGCTTCGGCAGGACTCCTGCGGCAGGGCCACCAGCTCGCCACCGCCGGCGCGCAGGGACACGCCGGCGCGCCCTTCGTCTGGAGCACGGCGGGTTACGGGCTGCTAGTGAATAGCCAGGGCGTCAGCTTCGTTCTCGCCGACGCGCATATGGACGTCCAGACGCCCGTCGGCAATATCGATTATTTCATCCTGCTGGGACGGCCAACCGAGATCTTCGGCACGATCGCACGGCTCAGCGGCCATACGCCGCTGTTTCCGAAATGGGCGATGGGCTTTACCAACAGCCAGTGGAACATCGACCAGAAGGAGCTGCTATCGATCATCGACACCTACCGTCGCAAGCACATCCCGATCGACAACTTCACCCTCGACTTCGACTGGAAGGCCTGGGGCGAGGACGACTACGGCGAATTCCGCTGGAACCCGGTGAAATTTCCCGACGGCCCCAGCGGCAAGCTGAAGTCGCTGCTCGATCAGCGCGGCATGCACCTCACCGGCATCATGAAGCCACGCGTGCACGTCGATACGGTCGAAGGGCGTTACGCCACATCGCACGACCTGTGGCTGGCCGATACAGCGACCAGCGACGACTATTTCTCGCACAAGCCGGTGCGCGTCATCGACTTCGACAAGGCTGCCGCACGCGCCTGGTTTTTCAACGACGCGCTGAAGCATTCCTTCGATACCGGCATCGTCGGCTGGTGGAACGACGAGGCCGACGACAGCGGCGGCGACAGCCAGTTTCTCAATATGCAGCGTGCGCTCTACGACGGCCAGCGCGCGTATTCGGACCAGCGCGTGTGGTCGGTCAACCGCAATTTCTGGCTGGGCTCGCAGCGCTATGCCTACGGCCTGTGGTCGGGCGATATCGCCACTGGCTTTGCCAGCATGGCCGGCCAGCGCGCGCGCATGCTCAGTGCGGTCGACGTGGGCGCGATGCAGTGGGGCATGGACGGCGGCGGCTTCACCCATGGCCACCCGTCGAACGAGAACTATGCGCGCTGGGTCGAGTTCGGCGCGTTCACGCCGATCTTCCGCGTGCACGGCGATTTCAACGAAAAGCGCCAGCCATGGCTTTACGGCAGCGACGCCGAGGCGGCAGCCACCGACGCGATCCGCCTGCGCTACGCGCTGATCCCGTACATCTACAGCTATGAATACGCGCGCCACATCGACGGCGTCGGCCTGGTGCGTCCGCTGGCCTTCGACTGGCCGCGCGACCCGCAGGTGCGCAACGACGTTGACGCCTGGCTGTTCGGCGACAGCCTGCTGGTGTCGCCCGTGGTGATCGAGGGGCAGACGTCCAAGGATATCTACTTGCCGGCCGGCACCTGGACCGACTGGTTTAGCGGCAAGGCCTACCGCGGCGGCCAGCGTGTGCGCATCGCGATCGACAGCGTGCGCTGGCACGACATCCCGCTGTTCATCCGCCAAGGCGCAATCATCCCGACGCAGCCGGTGATGGATTACGTCGGCCAGCGACCGCTCACCCAGCTTGATGTCGACATGTTTCCCGACGACCGGCGCACCACGTTCGATTATTACGACGACGACGGCAGCACCTACGCCTACGAACACGGTGTGTCGTTCCGCCAGTCGCTGGCCCTGCAGCGACAAAACAACGCCGTGCACGTCGAGATCGGCGCTGTGGTCGGCAGCTGCACGCCGGCGCTGGCGTTCTATCTGCTGAAGATCCACCGCGGCTCAGCCAGCGCGGTGAACCGCGAAAGCGCCGCCCTGCCCTCGTTCGACAGTCTCGATGCGCTCGTCAAAGCAGGCGGCGAAGGATGGTCGAGCGGGCACGATCGCTATGGCGCGGTGACGTATGTGCGGGTGAAGGCGGCCGTGGCGCAGGACGTTGTGCTGTCGCTGGCGCGCTGAGGCGATGATTCAGTCAGCCCGCCCTGCAGCAGACGCTTCGACGCCGCTGTCGATGAATACGTATGCAGCCGCTGGTTGCTGCATTGCGACGCTGATTACCATGGCGCCCTGCGTCCCGCCATCACGGCGAGGCACGGCGACATCACGCGGCGGGGAGCCATCGATGACATCACGCACCAGCCACCGGCTGCACACCTTGGCAGCATGCTGAGCCTGCTGCTCACGGCGGCGCTGGCAGCCGGTGCTGCCACCCCGACTCCGCAGTGGCAGGACGGCCTCGACTGGCACGGCGTGCATGTCGCGATGACACTCGGCGCGCAGGGCGGTTACACGCTGGCATGGCCATACGGCCAGCGCGCGATCGCCGCGCAGGCGATGCGGGTCGACACGGCCAGCACGCTGTTCAACGGCCTTTTCGCGATGGCGCAGGACGATCTCGCCCAGGATTCGGTCAGCGCGATCCGCGACGACGCCTTCGATCACGGCCAGCCGATTCCCTGCCAGTGTTTCGAGACCGGGCTGAAGTGGCCCTACGTGTGGACGCGCGATCTGTCGTACGCGGTCGATCTGGGCCTGTGGCGTTTCGATCCCGCGCGCTCGCGCAACGGCCTGCAGTTCAAGCTGTCCGAGGTGCGGTTGCCAGCAGGCGCGGCCGCCAGCCAAAGTATGGTGATGCAGGACACCGGCTCCGGCGGCAGCTGGCCGATCAGCACCGATCGCGTGGTGTGGTTTCTCGGCGCGCGCCACCTGCTGGATGACCCGGCGTTTGCGGCGCGGGTGTACCCCGCGCTGCGCCACACGCTGGCGCAGAATCGCACCTATGCATTCGATGAGCGCTTCGGGCTTTATCGCGGCGAGACCTCGTTCCTGGACTGGCGCGAACAGAGTTATCCCGCGTGGACGCAGAACAACGTGGTCGCGATCGCTCAGTCGTTCGCGCTGTCGACCAATGTGCTGCATTACGGCGCCTTGCAGATGGCGACCGCGCTGGCGTTATCGCATGGTGATCCCAGTGCTGCGGCGGACTATCGCGCGCAGGCGGCGGCGCTGAAATCGACGATCAACGCGCGCTTCTGGCGCGACGATCGCCATCTGTACATGAGCTATATCGGCGGCGACGGCACGCCCTACGACAGCTACGATCTGCTCGGCATCGCGCTGGCCATCACCAGCGGCGTGGCCGAGGGCGATCGCGCGCGGCAGGCGCTGGCCAGCTATCCGACCTGGCCGGCCGGCAGCCCGGTGATCTGGCCCGAGCGTATCGATCAGCCGATCTATCACAATCGCGCGATCTGGCCCTTCGTCAGCGCCTATGCGTTGCGCGCGGCGCGCCGCGTCGACGATCCCGCGCGCATCGCGCACGAGCTGCAGTCGATCATGCGCGGCGCGGCGCTGTACGGCTCCAATATGGAAAACTACGAGCTGCTGACCCAGGGCCAGCACCTCGACGACGGCCCGCTCAGCGGGCCGGTCGTTAATTCGCCGCGTCAGCTGTGGTCGGTCGCGGCGTATCTGGCTGCCGTCACCGAAGGCGTGTTTGGGCTAAACGACGATGGCCGCATCGAACCGAAGCTGCCGACTTCGCTGGTGCCGATGCTGTTCGGCGCACGACGCACCATCACGCTGATCTTGCCAAAGCAGACCGTCACGCTGCAGCTGCCTTCCACGCTGGGCGACGGCAATCTGCTGGTTGCCGATCACGCCAGCACGTCGGGTACGACGACACTCGTCACGTTGAAAGCGATCCGCGTCACGGACGAGGCCTTGCGTACCGATGCGCCGCTGTACGCGCCGGTGGGGCCGGATGCACCGGTCGTGACGAGCGTGGCCGATGGTTGGCGCTTGCAGGTCGATGGCAAGGAGACGATCTATCTCAACGGCGGGCGGATGCAATCGATCGATGAAACAACGATCGTCGCGAAGCAACCCGGCCTGCAATGTTTCAGCGCCACGCGCGTCGATACACACGGCCTCGAATCCCTGCAAAGCCCGGCGACATGCGTTGGCGATACCGCAAAAATCGGCGGCGCATGGCCGCGCCAGTGGACAGCCACCACGAGCGGCCACTATCGCGTGTGGCTGAGCTACGCCAACGATCACGGGCCGATAAACACAGGCATTACTGCGGCGGTAAAGATGCTGATCGTGCAGTGCGGCGACGAAGACGCCCAGCGCGTGCCGCTGGTGATGCCGCACAGCCTCGGCGAGCAGGCCTCCACCTATGGCGAGTTCACCGCCAAAGCCGGCAATCATTGCAGCTTCAATCTCGACGACGGCTTCAACATGAGCTATCTCGCTCACTTCGCGCATTACACCGGCGGCGCCGGCGGTGATAGCGGGCCGTTGAACGACGCCAATATCCACGAATTGCAGATCGCTCTGCTCGCACCCGGAAACATCCCACCATGAATGCCAAACCCACGTTGTCGTTCTGGCAGATCTGGAACATGTGCTTCGGCTTTCTCGGCATCCAGTTCGGCTTTGCGCTGCAGAACGCCAACGTCAGCCGCATCTTTCAGACGCTCGGCGCCAACGTCGACGATATTCCGGTGCTATGGATTGCCGCGCCGCTGACCGGCCTGATCGTGCAGCCGATCATCGGCTACTGCTCCGACCGCACCTGGAACCGCTTCGGTCGCCGCCGCCCGTATTTTTTTGCCGGCGCCGTGCTGGCCACGCTGGCCTTGCTGGCGATGCCCAACGCGCCCGTACTGTGGGTGGCTGCCGGCCTGCTGTGGATCATGGACGCCTCGTTCAATATCTCGATGGAGCCGTTCCGCGCCTTTGTCGGTGATCAGCTACCGCCCTCGCAGCGCGCACTGGGCTACTCGATGCAAAGCGTCTTTATCGGCGTGGGCGCGGTGGTGGCCTCGTTCCTGCCGTACCTGCTGACGCGTTGGGGCGTGGCCAACACCGCGGCACCGGGCGAGCTGCCGCACACGGTGAAGTTCGCTTTCTATATCGGCGGCGCCGTGCTGCTGGGCGCCATGCTGTGGACGGTGCTGCGCACGCGCGAATACCCGCCCGAGCAGCTACAGTCCTTCGACGAACCGGCGCTGCCCAACGAACCGACGAATGCTTCCGGCGCCTGGAAGCCCGGCGCACTGTTTCTCGCGCTGGGCGCGCTGATGCTGTTCCTGATCAGCCACTTTGCGCTGGCCAAGGAGCTCTATCTTCTGGCCGGCGGGCTAATCCTGTTCGGACTGCTGTTTGTCTGGCTGACGCTGACCCACAGCACGGGGCCGCTACGTCAGATCATGGGCGATCTGCACGGTATGCCGCGGCCGATGCGCCGACTCAACTGGGTGCAGTTCTTCTCGTGGTTTGCGATGTTTGCGATGTGGATCAACACCACCTCGGCCGTATCGCAAACGTTCTACGGCAGCAGCGACACCACCTCCGTGGCCTACAACGAAGGCGCTAACTGGGCCGGCGTGCTGATGGGCACCTATAACGGCGTCGGTGTGCTGGCAGCCGTGCTCATTCCCCTGCTGGTGCGGATGCTCGGCATGCGCGTGAGCCACCTGATCAATCTTTGGCTGGGCGGTGCGGGGCTGATCTCGTTCGTATTCATTCGCGATCCGCACTGGCTGCTGGTCTCGATGGTCGGCGTCGGCTTTGCCTGGGCCTCGATTCTCTCGCTGCCTTACGCACTTTTATCGGACAACCTGCCCGCCGCGAAAATGGGCGTCTATATGGGCATCTTCAATTTCTTTATCGTCATTCCACAGCTGCTCGCGGCCAGCGTGCTGGGGGTACTGCTGAAGCTGTTCTTTCACGGCCAGCCGATCTGGGCGCTGGCGCTGGGCGGCGCCAGCCTGATCGTCGCCGGCCTGTGCACGCTGCGCGTGCGCGAGCCATTCGCGGCGAAGCTCACCTGACGGTGACCACGTAGCCGATGCGCGCATTGCCATCGGGCGCCAGCGGTTTAGCGCGCCGCGCGTCCTGTTTTTGGAGGCGCAGCGCTTTTCTGGCTGGAACGCCGCACCATCAGCTTGGCCGGTAGCACGACGCTCTCGGCGGGCTGCCCACGGATCAGGCTGAGCAGCCTATCGACCAGCACCTCGCCGGCGTGACGCGTGTCCTGCACCACGGTGGTCAACGGCGGGTTGACGTAGCTGGCCATGGCGATGTCGTCGAAGCCGACGATGGCCACATCCTGCGGCACACGCAGGCCCTGATCGGACAGCGCGCGCATCGCGCCGATGGCGATCAGATCGCTGGCGGCAAATATGGCGTCGAACCGCTCCTTGCGCGCGAGCAGCGTCTGCATCGCCGCATAGCCGGAGTGTTCGGTGCTTTCCGCATCCACCTGCAGCTCTGCCCGCGCGGCGAGGCCGGCTTGCGCCAGCACCTCGGCGTAGCCACGATAGCGTTCGAAAAATTCCGGGTAGTGGCTGGAGGCTTCGCCGAGAAATGCGATGCGCTGGCAGCCCTGGTCGAGCAGATGCTGCGTGGCCGCGGTGCCGCCTTCGAAATTGTCGCAGCCGATCGACAGGCCGGGCTGATCGGGCAGCACCGCGCCCCAGCGGACGAAGCAGGTGCCGTGCGCCACCAGCTTGTCGAGCTTGTCGCGATAGGCAATGTAATCGCCGTAGCCCAGCAGGATGATGCCGTCGGCCTTTTTGCTCTCGGCGAAATCGGCGTGCCAGTCGTGCGACAGCTGCTGAAACGAGATCAGCAGGTCGTATCCCTGCTTGGCGCAGGCTCGGGTGATCGAGCCAAGCAGCGACAGGAAAAACGGGTTGATGTGCGACTCGTCGGTGGTCGGGTCTTCGAACAGCAGCAGTGCCAGCGTGCCCGAGTGCATGCGGCGCAGGTTGGAGGCGTTCTTGTCGACCTTGTAATTGAGCTGCTCCACCGCCGCCTGAATTCGCCGACGCGTCTCCTCGTTCACCAGCGGGCTGCCGCGCAGCGCGCGCGACACCGTGGACTGGGAAACCCCGGCCAGATGCGCAATATCGAATGAGGTGGACTTGCCCTTCATGCGTGCTGCCGACTAAACCTCTGTAGTGCGGCACGCTCGTGCCGAGGCACGCCAAGTCCTTGCGGCCATGCCCGCCAATTGTTGCGTGTAGGTCATCGGATCGCCCGCCGCAGCGCAGCACGAAACGGCAAAAGCGGGATATTCGGCGGAAGTACAAATTCGGCCACGCGATGATCGCGGCAGCTATTCCTGTGCGTTGATCACGGCAAGGAAATCCCGGCCGTAGCGCTTGAGCTTGGCTTCGCCGACGCCGCTTATGGTGGCCAGCTCCTCTTCGTTCGCCGGCAGCGCGCGCAGCATCGCCAGCAGCGTGGCGTCGTGGAACACCACGTACGGCGGCACGCCGTGCTGCTTGGCCAGCTGCGTACGCACGGCGCGCAGCGCGTCCCACATCGACTGCTCGTATGCCTCGATCCCGAGGCTGCCACCAGTGACGAGCTTGCTGTCGCGCCGACGGCTGCCGCCGCGCGGCGGCCGTACGTCCTCGCGCAATTTCACCGTCTGGCCGCCGCTGAGCACGGCGCGGCTGGCGGGCGTCAGACGCAGAGTGCCGTAGCCCTCGGCGTCCGCCTCGAGCAGGCCGGCCGCCAGCAGCTGGCGAAACACCGAGCGCCACTGCTTTTCGTCCATCGACGCACCGATGCCGAAGGTGCTGAGCTGATGATGATTGGAGCTGAGCACCTTCGGCGTTTCCTCGCCGCGCAGAATGTCGATGACGTGGCCGGAGCCGAAACGCTGGCCGCTGCGATACACCGCCGACAGCGCCTTTTGCGCCGGCACCGTGGCGTCCCAGGTTTTCGGCGGCTCGATACAGTTGTCGCAATGCCCGCACGGGCCGGGATACACCTCGCCGAACGCGCCCAGCAGCAGTTGGCGGCGGCAACCGGTGGCTTCGGCATACGCCAGCAGCGATTCCAGTTTCTGCCGCTCCACCCGCTTGCGATCGTCCGCCGACTCGGACTGCGCAATCATCTGGCTCATCGTTACCACGTCGGACAGGCCGTAGATCATCCACGCCTCCGCCGGCAGGCCGTCGCGGCCGGCGCGACCGGTCTCCTGGTAGTAGCCCTCCATGCTGCGCGGCAGATCCAGATGCGCGACAAAGCGCACGTCCGGCTTGTCGATGCCCATGCCAAAGGCGACCGTGGCCACCATCACCACGCCGTCCTCGCGCAGAAAACGTTTCTGGTTCGCGCTGCGCTTTGCCGCATCGAGACCGGCGTGATACGGCAGCGCCTCCACGCCCGACTCGGCCAGCCACTCGGCTGTTTCGTCCACCTTGCGCCGGCTGAGGCAATAGACGATGCCCGACTCGCCGCGATGGCCTTCCAGAAACTCCGCCAGCTGCCGCTTCGCGTTATGCCGCAGGCCTACCCGATAGCCGATGTTCGGTCGGTCGAAGCTGGCCACGAACTGGCGCGCCTGCTGCAGCGACAACCGCTCGACGATTTCCTCGCGCGTGCGCGGGTCGGCCGTGGCCGTCAGCGCAATGCGCGGCACCTGCGCAAAGCGCTCGTGCAGCACCGCCAGCTCGCGATACTCCGGCCGAAAATCATGCCCCCACTGCGACACGCAGTGCGCCTCGTCGATCGCGAACAGCGCCACCTCGGTACGTTCCAGCAGGTTGAGAAAGCGCCCGGTGAGCAGTCGCTCCGGCGCCACGTAAAGCAGATTCAGCTCACCCGCCAGCAGCTGTCGCTCGACCTCGCGCTGTTCCTCCGCGCCGATGCTGGAATTGAGATACGCCGCCGCCACGCCGGCCTCGCGCAGCGCGTCGACCTGATCCTGCATCAGCGCAATCAGCGGTGATACCACGATACCCGTGCCCTGCCGCGCCATCGCCGGGATCTGGTAGCACAGCGACTTGCCGCCGCCGGTCGGCATCAGCACCAGCGCATCGCCACCCTCGACCACATGGTCGACGATGGCCTGCTGCTGGCCGCGGAAATTCGGGTAACCGAAAACAGTTTGAAGAATGTCGAGAGCGTTGCTTGGCATTCGCTCATGCTAACAAATGGGGCATACCGGCTGGGCTGATAGACATGTGGGTAGGTGGCGCTGTTGTCTGCGGATTACCGCTGACAAGAGCCGGCCTCCAACCCACTGGCACGGCACCGACGCGTTGCGTCATCAGAGCCTGTTCACGATCTCCGTGTGCCCCGCGCCGGGAGCCGTTTGCGCGCAGGCTAAGGAAGAACGAGGGTACGCGGTGAGGCGCCATGGATGGCGCCGGCTTTGAGGAGCGAGGAGTGGACGTCCGTCCACGACGGAGTGATGACGCCGGGAGGCGCGCAAACGGCCCCGGCCCGCAGGGTTGTCATCGAGCGGCCGCCAGGCGGCAGCGCGCGATTTACACCTTTTCGGCGCTTGGCTTGCCAGCCAGGCAAGCCGGCGCCACGCGCCACCCTCTGACGGCCGCTCGATGACAACGCGAGGTACGGGGAGATCGTGAACAGGCTCTTAGGTCGAAGCGGCTCGCGCGAAACGCAGCACCTTGGGCTTGGGCAGGCCTTCTTCAAGCAATTCATAAACGAGGGCGATCAGCTCGGCATGCTTTGCCGCGGACAATGCTTTTTCGCCGATCGCCTCGGCGCTCAACTCCAGCGCGGCCTTCATCACATCGTGTCTTACTGGCCGGGCGGAATCGTCCCAGGCCGTTCTCGCCGCCCTGTCGCGTACACGAGCGCCCTCCGGAGAGGTATGGCGCTCGTCCCGGCGATAATGCGCATCGGCATCGCCATGTGCCGATGCGGCCGATGGGTCGGTAGCGATCATGACACCGTCCGGCAGGCGCGGTTCTCCCTGGCCCATGAGCACCCATAGCGGGCTCCAGCCGCTGTTCGCCAGCTGGCGCAGCGCTTCGGCGCCGACCTCTACTTCGCCCCGCTCGTACCCACCGTAGGTATTTTTATGGACGCCGAGAGAAACGGCGAAATCGGCCTGGTTCGTCGAACCGCGAATTTGTGCCAACCGCTTGCCGGTATCCAACCGAATTTTTGGCTTATCGCTCATGAAATTCTCGCGTCGGCGATGAATTCGATAGCGAAGCAGCGACGTTATTCGGAAATAAATATTTGTTTTTCAAGAAATAAATGTATCCATGAGCGGCGCTGGCCTGCATCACAACCGACGACCGAATATCTGTTGCAATTGACCGAACATTTGTGCCAATATCCATGCCGTGGAAGCCATACCTCAGGGAACCGAACACCATGACCACCACGGATGCCCGGGAAAACCTGCCGCGAACGACAGGCATACGGCAGCGGTTGTGGCTGCTCTACGCCAAGCTCGCCGGTCGCGCAGCATCGGACGACCATGCGCAGCTACCGTTTGCCCACAGCCATTGCCGTCCGTTACACCGGCCGACTTTCCGGCCAAAGCAACGCATGGCCGACACGCCACAGAACTCAGGCGATCGCAGCTACCGCTACAACGACGACGTCACCGACAACCGCACGCTCGGCGCAGAACCCCTACCCGAACTGTTTCCGTATTGTGCCAAAGGCTACCACTGCCGTGCGCCGTGGCAATCCACAAAATTCGCCAGCCTCGTTGGCATGCGCCTCGTTAAAGGCCGAGCAGCCGGCTTGACCGCGTCGATATCCACGGACACACCGGCAGCGCGCGGCGCTTCATTGGCCGCATGAGGTTTCGCGCCATCGCGTCATGACGACGAGACCCGCGGCGATGCCACGCATATCTCATGGCGCCAGCGCCCACCGACGCGTTTCCTGACGAGGCGGCAGCATCGAAGCACCCAGCTCGACATGTGCCTGACTTTGGAGAACAAGCATGATGGAACGCAATGCCGGAGAGCCCACTTCCTGCAAGCTGCAGATTTACGTGTCGGGTGGCTGGCTGGACATGCTTTATTTCGAATCCGCCCAGCGCGAACGCGTCACTACCGCCGTGACGGCCATTTCCAGAGAAGCAAATAACTCGGTTATCTGGCGAGTGATTCATGTCGGTGCCAATCCGCCCGACTGGCTAGCGACCGCAACGCCCTGGAAACCTATCACTGACCGGGAGCCCGCACCTCTGGAAGACGTACTGATCAGTGTATCGATGGAAAACGACGAGCCACCGACGGTTTTCATGGCCTATCGCAAAACGGTGGGAACGAAAACGTTCTACGTCAGCGGCACCAGCGACCACATCATTCCAGGAGCCTACGCGTGGAAGCACGTCGATGAACCCTCTCCGGCGCCGAACAGCGTGGCGTAAGCCTGCGATCATCGAGGTTGTTCGAGCCACGGTTGGGCCGTAGAGACGCGCGAACACCCTGTTGCCCGCCCGCCTCATTCGCCGCCCATACCCCACAACTCCCGATCCACATCCCCATCCAACCCGAACACGGCAAGCGCGACGCGCCCGTTGATCACCGCAACACCTTCCGATCGCAGCAGGCGACTCTGCTCGCGGAACCCGCGACTGCCCACCGGCATCGCGATATGCCCACTGGCACGCAGTACGCGATACCAGGGCAGCACCATGCCGTCGGGGACTTCGCCCAGCAGTCGTCCGACCAGGCGTGCGCGACCGGGCAAGCCGGCGCGTGCCGCTATGGCGCCGTAGCTCGCCACACGACCGTACGGGATCGCGGCAATCGCCGCGTACACCCGGGCGTGCTTTTCATCGATGGCCGAATTCAGCATGACTTACCCTCATCGAAGCGACGTCGCGCGACACGGTACGCCATGCGATGGCGGTCGCCAACGCCGCGTTAACGCATGGACGTGGCACAGTAGAGCGCCCGACGTAAGCGAAGGTAGCTGCACCATGCGCCACTTCGAAGCCGTGCGCTCACACATCGGCAGCCAGCACGCGCTGCGCCACAACGATCCGTACCTGATCAGCTTTGATCTGGAGCTGTCGAAGGATCGCCACCAGGGCATTTATCTCGCCGAACTGGAGGATGAAGCCGAGCGGCGCTATCTGCGTATCTCGACGCCGATCGGTCCACTCGCCGGCACCGATCCCAGCCGGTGCCTGCGCTTCAACTGGCAGCAGCGCACCGGCTTTCTGGCGGTAGCCGATCTTGACGGCGCGCCGTATTTGCACCTGTGCGAAAACCGGCCGTACGAATTTCTCGACAGCGACGAGCTGCAGCGGCTAATTGCCGAACTCGGCACCCTGGGCGACCAGCTGGAGCAAATCATCAGCACGCCCGAAAACGCGCTCTAGTTCCTTTACTACCAGATCATCCTGACGGCTTTGACGAAGCCGTAGGCGAGCAGCGCCGTGACCGGCAGAGTCAGTATCCAGGCCCACACCATGCGCTCGACCACCGACCAGCGGATGGCGCTGAAGCGCTTGGCCGCGCCTACGCCCATGATCGATGCCGAGACGTTGTGCGTAGTCGATACCGGAATGCCGAACATCGAGGCAGTGAGGATCACCGCCGCCGAGCTGGTTTCCGCAGCAAACCCGTTGATCGGATGCAGCTTGACCATCTTGTGACCCAGCGTCTTGATGATGCGCCAGCCGCCGCCGGCCGTGCCCGCGGCCATGGTCAGCGCGCAGACGACCTTCACCCAGATCGGAATGGCGAAACCGCCGGCGGTGTTTTCGGCGATGCGCAAAAAGCCCAGCCACTGCGGCAGCTGATCGAACTGATGCGCGGCCGTGCCACCGGCCAGTGCTAGCGCGATGATGCCCATGCTTTTCTGCGCATCGTTCATGCCGTGCGCCACGCCCATCGCCGTGGCCGATACGATCTGCGCCTTGCCGAAAAAGCTATTGACGAAGGGCGTGCGGCCGAAGCGCTGCAGCCAGTTATGCCGATTGGCGAACCACGCCAGCAGCGCGTACAGCGCACCCATCAGGGCGAAGGCCACGATAAAGCCGGCCAGCGGCGACAGCACCATCGGAATGATCACCTTGGGGATCACGCCGTGGCCGGTAATCAGATTGCCCTGCGCCCAGATCACCGAGCCGATGTCGTTGTCCGATGCGGCCAGCGCCGCACCGACCAGGGCGCCGACCAGCGCGTGGCTGGAACTGGAAGGCAGGCCGAGCCACCAGGTGATCAGGTTCCACACGATGGCCGAGAACAGCGCACAGATCACCAGCTGCGGACCGACATCGACCACGCCGGCGTTGATCAGGCCCGAGGCGATGGTGGCGGCCACGGCGGTGCCGAGCATCGCGCCGAGCAGGTTGGTCACCGCGGCCAGCAGCACCGCCTGGCCGGGCGACAGCACCTTGGTGGCGACGACAGTAGCGATGGAGTTGGCGGTGTCGTGAAAACCGTTGATGTAGGTAAAGGCCAGGGCGATCAGCACCTCAGCCACGACCAGGCCGAGACTCATGCCCGATCTCCGGCGGTCGCGCACTGGTCATCGAATGCCGAGGCCATGCCCGGACTGCACGCGCTAAGAAAACTGAGGATCACCGCGGCGCCCTCAGGAGTTCTTGAGCACGATCGAGTAGACGATATTGCCGACGTCGCGGCATTTGTCGATCGCCTTTTCGATCAGCTCGAACAAATCCTTGGCCAGCATGGCACGCATCGCGTCACCGCCTTCGACGTAAAGCGTGCGATAGGGATCGAGCAGCATGCGATCGCCCTCGGACTCCAAGGCCTGCAGGCGGTCCTGCAGCTTCTTCACCGGATCGATGCGCAGGCCGCGACGCAGCTCGCCGATCATCTCCTCGACTACCTCGGTGGAGCGCTCGAGGATCAGCGCGCGCTGGGCGAAGTTCACCCCGACCAGGCGATCGGACACGATCTCGTAGCGCTCGGCGAACTTCTCGATGCTCTTGGGAATCTTGTACAGCGCCGAGTTGAGCGCGGCGATGTCCTCGCGGTCGAGCGCGGTGACGAAGGTGTTGACCAGACCCTCGCTGATCTGTCCGGCCAGCGCCTTTTCGCGGGCGCGGGTGGCGGTAAAGGCCGCCATGACCGAGCCCCGGCCCGGCTTGCTGAGCAGCTCGTGCAGGGCCTTGGCGCTTTCGCAGACGGTGGCCGCGCTCTGTTCGAGCAGGCCATAAAACTTGTCGCCTTTACCGAAAATCGTCTGCAGTGAAAACATGCGGGCCGTGCCTGAGGGAGCGAGATGACGACAATGTTACAGGACGTCCGCCGCGCGCCGCACCCGCGCGCACGTGAACTGGAGCCCGCCAGCCCTTACACTGGGGCCATCTCCCGGCCGGTAACCTCTACGCGATGCTGATTGAAATTGCGCTCGTCCTCGTGCTGGCGCTGTGCAACGGATTTTTCGCGTTGTCGGAAATGGCGCTGGTGGCCTCGCGCAAGAGCCGCCTGAAGCAGATGGCCAAAACCAGTCGCCGTGCCGCCATGGCACTGCGCCATGCCGAGGCGCCCGAGCACTTTCTCTCCACGGTGCAGGTCGGCATCACCCTGGTGATGCTGATCACCGGCTCGGTTGCCGGCGATGCCCTGGGCAGCCAGATCGGTGAGATTCTGCACAACGAGGGCCACTCCGCATGGCTGGCACCATATGCGCGCGTGCTGGGCATCGTGCTGGGCTTTGTGCTGATTTCGTTTATCCAGATCGTGATCGGCGAACTGGTACCCAAGCGTCTGGCGCTGTCGTCGCCGGAGAAGTTCTCCGGCTATATGGCGTTTCCCATGCTGGTGCTGTCGCGCATTACCGCACCGTTCGTGTGGCTGTTGAACGTGTCGAGCAACGCGCTGCTGCGGCTGATGCGGATCAATCAGCACGGTCGCGGCGTAGTATCGGAAGAAGAAATCCGCATGCTGGTAGCGGAAAGCGCCGAACAGGGCGTGCTCGATCCAGATGAACACAATATGGTCAACCGGGTGTTGCGCCTGGGCGACCGTACGGTCGATAGCGTGATGACGCCGCGCATGCGCATCGCCTGGCTGGACATCGCCGCGCCACGCGAAGAGAACGTCGAGGTGCTGCGCCAGACGCCGTACTCGCGCTACCCGGTCTATCGCGGCGACGAAAGCGACGTGGTCGGCGTGGTCGAGGTCAAGCGCCTGCTGCACAGCTTTGCCGACGGCCAGCTGGAGCTGTTCCAGCATTTGTCCAAGCCGCTGTTCGTGCCGGCCACGGCGCGCGCGCTGGATCTGCTGGAGGAATTCCGCGACGCGGAAACGCCACTGGCCCTGGTGGTGGACGAGTACGGCGATATCGAAGGCGTGGTGACGGTCAACGACCTGCTGGCCGCCGTGGTCGGCGTCAGCCAGATCGCCCACGGCGACAGCACCGAAACCGGCCCGATCGTGCAGCGCGCCGACGGCAGCTGGCTGATCGACGGCAGCCTGTCGACCGACGACCTGCGCGAGCTGCTGCGTCTGGATCACCTGCCGGGCGAGGACGAGCACGACTTTCGTACCATTGCCGGCATGGTGATGACCGCGCTGGGCCGCATTCCGCAGACCGGCGAAGTCTTCGAGTGGCGCGGTATCCGCTTCGAAGTGGTGGACCTCGACGGCGCGCGTATCGACAAGCTGCTGGTGACGCGCGTATCCGAATACGAAGCGGATGAAAAAACCGGCTGACGCCTCAGAGCCTGTTTACGATCTCAGCGTCGATCTATTCCCGTCCGGACACCGATTTGGACGTCCATTGCAATCGAAACCTTCAGGCGCTGCTGCACGGCGCTCTAGGCGTCGCCATCATCCGCTGACTTGATGCCGGCAAGCCGCGCCATGCGCTGGGTATCGGCCAGGATGCCATGCAGCAGGCGCAGCTCGCGTTCGTCCAGCTGGATGCGCTGATAGATCTTGCGCAGACGCAGCATCACCGTAGTGGGCGCACGGCCTTTGTGGAAATCGATATCTTCCAGCGTCTGCAGCAGATGGGTATAGAACTGCTCCATCTGTGCCGCGTCGGCCGGCGGTTCGTCCTGCACCGGCTCGAACGTCGGCACGTCGCCCAGCATGGCCACGCGCACTTCGTACGCCATCACCTGCACCGCCTGCGACAGGTTGAGCGAGCTGAAGTCGTCGACGCTGGGGATGCGCACCATCGCATGGCAGCGCGCCAGCTCGTCGTTCTCCAGGCCGGTGCGCTCGTTGCCGAAAACCAGGGCTACGTCCTCACCCCGAGCAGCCGCAGCCAGAGCCTGGGCGGCGGCCTCGCGCGGCGAGATTTCCGGCAGGTTGATGCCGCGCCGGCGAGCCGACAAGCCGAGCACCAGCCGACTACCGGCAAGACTTTCCACCAGCCCATCGTGGACGCCAGCGTTGCCGAGCACGTCGTCCGCACCCGCGGCCAGCGCGTTGGCTTCGGCGTCGGGAAAGCGCGCCGGCCGCACCAGCTCCAGCCGGGTAAAGCCCA
Source organism: Rhodanobacter sp. K2T2 (assembly GCF_013408815.1). Lineage (NCBI taxonomy): Bacteria > Pseudomonadati > Pseudomonadota > Gammaproteobacteria > Lysobacterales > Rhodanobacteraceae > Rhodanobacter > Rhodanobacter sp. K2T2. The sequence continues at coordinate 62,902 of NZ_JACCCA010000003.1, forward strand.
TGGTGCGGATAGCCCGCGCCGCGCTGCCGATATTGCCCGGGTGTGAGGTGCGCACCAGCACATAGCGGATGCGGGCGGCGAGGTCGATGGATGCGGACATGGCGCGGTGCCGAATGTGGATCAGCGAGCAAGGATAACGGATGCGACGCCCGCCGAAGCCGAAGCCATCGCCCAAAAAGGCCCGAACCGCCCGCCTCTGCTAGACTTGCGCGTCGCGATTCCGCTCTTTTGCAAAGTCCAAGGCCATGCCAAGACCCCACGTCACGATCGCGGCGCGCGCCGCGCGTTCTGCAGGCAATATCATCCTGCGCTATATGAACCGCATCGACGGCCTCAATATCGTCGAGAAGCAGCAGCTGGATTTCGTTTCCGAAGTCGACAAGCTGGCCGAAGCGGAAATCATCAAGGAGCTGCGCCGCGCCTACCCGGATCATTCGATCCTGGCCGAGGAGAGCGGCGCCACCGGCAAGGGCCCGCTGCAGTGGGTGATCGACCCGCTCGACGGCACCCATAACTACCTGCGCGGCATCCCGCACTTCAGCGTCTCCATCGCGCTGCTGGAACGAGGCGTGCCGATTCACGCGGTGGTATTCGATCCGCTGCGCGACGAGCTGTACACCGCCAGCAAGGGCGACGGCGCCTACCTCAACGACCGCCGCATGCGCGTATCCAAGCGCGAGAGCCTGGGCGGCGCGATGATCGGCACAGGCTTTCCGTTCCGTCAGCGCGAGCATCTGACTGCACAGATGGACATCACCCGCGCGATGCTCGGCCAGGCCGAGGACATCCGCCGCTCCGGCTCGGCCGCGCTCGATCTGGCCTATGTGGCTGCAGGCCGCTACGACGGCTATTTCGAGATCGGCCTGAAGCCGTGGGATCTGGCCGCCGGCGTGCTGCTGGTGCATGAGGCGGGCGGTCGCTACTGCGACTTCGCCGGCCGCGACGGCATTCCTGCCAGCGGCAATATCGTGGCGGGCAACCTCAACGTGGCCAAGGCCATGGTCGACGCCATCGGCCAGCAGGCGACGCCTGCGCTGCTGAAGGCCTGAGGATTCCCGTCTAGCCGGCTATCTTCAGCGGCAAACGCGAATCGGCGAACACTGTCGCAGCCACCCGATGCCCGAGCGCGGGTGGTGCGAATTCAGGCATCAATGCGTGGAATTGGCCGGTGCCGGCGCGGCTGCGGGCACGGTTTCATTCGCAGCGGGAACGGCGGGCGTTTCCGGCGGCGGCGGTAGCGCGATCTCGGTGCTGTTCTGCTGGGCCTCCAGAGCGCGTATCTGCTGCTTCACCGCATCGAGCTGGCTGCTGGTATTGCGCAAGTCATTGCTCAACGAGACTGCCTGCTGCTGGGCCTGCTGCTGCTGCGCCGCGACCTGCTGCGATTGCTGCTGCTGGTGCGCGGCATCCTGTTGAAGGTTCTGCAGGCGCTGCTGGTTCAACGTCACCATCTGCTCGGCGTACTTGTTGCCCGCCTGCAGCCGCAAGGCATCGATATCCACCTCGGCCAGCTTTTCGGTCTGCGCGGCGAAGGCGCGATAGACATCGTCGGCGTTCTTCATCGAGTCGGTGCGGATCACGCGCCAGAACACCTTGTCGTGGAACAACGCCACGAAATAGGTGAGTTTTTCCGGCTGAAACAGCTCGCTGGCACCGTACTTACCATTGTAGGTGGTACGGATTTCCGTCAGCTGGTGCGTATCGACCAGATGCTGCAGGTACGCCACCGAGCTGCCGGACGTATCGGCAACGTCAGCGTTCGCCGATGGGGCCGGGGCCGTTACGGGCACTGCCGGTGGTGCGGTGGCCGCCACGGAGAATACCGAAAAGCTGGCCAAAGCCAGGGCGATCGTCCCGTTCCGGACGCGTCGTGTGCCCGCGCTGCTGTTCATTGCGTTCGTCCCCTGCGTTCCCGGCGATTGTACGTTGGATGGTCGGCCAATAACGGCATCGAACGATGCGCCGGCCCTTTTCTTATTCGCCGAGTCTAAAGGCGCTGCACCGAGGGTCAAGTGGTTGTCGATCCACCGCAGCGCGCCACCTCGAATGCCGCTCAATACACCAGCTGGGCACTGGTATCGCAGTTGACCGAGCGCAGGTTGACCTGGGCCGTGCCGATATTGATGCCCAAAGTCTGCAGCAGCGGGCCGACCAGTGCGCTGTCCAGCGCTGAAAACACCGGTACCAGAGCGGCCGATAGCGTAGCCAACAGCGGAGCCAAGGGTAGCGAGACCGAAGCACCCGCTAAAGTGAGCGTGGTTTTCAACGAGGTCGAACCCAGCAGGCTGCCAATCAGAGTGCCAAGAACCGCGGACGATGTGCCCGCCGTCTGCGTCATGTTGGGCTGTTGGGCAATGGGAACCGTCGGGTCGACGCTGAAGGTCAGAGGCGTGGCTGGATTGGTGGCGATCTGCACATTGGCCGATGCGGACAACTGGGCAATTTCGATGCCCAAGGCGAAAACGTTGACCAGGGGCGCCACGGTCCCGGCTGAAATAAGCGATGACCAGGACTCGCGGATGTTGTTGATGGCGCCAGCCGGTAACGTACCGAGAAACGCGTTCAATACGCCGGGCGCCGTGGTGATGGTCACGCTGTCCGAGTTCTGGCCGCCGCTGCCCGGCACATTGCATTCGAGCGCGGTTATCGTGCCGTCGGTGGGTGCCACCTCGAGATAAAGCGGAATACCCACCAGTGCCTGACCGGTGATCGGCGTACTCAGCGCAGAGATGTTCAAGGCCAGTCGAATTTGCGCGGTGTGTGCCACGGTGCCAACGCCACCTACGCCGATCTGCGGCGGCTCGATAACGCTCATGGCCAGACTGACCGTTGCTACGCCCGGCACATTGACGCTCGTCGCAGGAAGCGCAACGGCGTTGGCGCTGTCGGCCGCCAGCAGAACGGCATTGAGTATGTCCAGCGCGTTGACGTTGGTATTCAACGCAACGTTGGGATCCTGGGTCGTCGCGTCGACGTTGAGGATATCGCCCAGGTTGATCGGAATATTGCCGAGCCGGGCTTCGATGAGGGCCACCTGCTGATTGACGAAGCCGATGTCGATGCCCGAACCACTGGCGCTCTGGTTGAGCGCATTCACGTAAGCCGTCAGAAAATCAGTGAGGCTGATCTGGCTCGTAAGAACGCCATTGACGGTGCCCACATCGACCGGCAGAGTCTTGACCAGATCAAGCAACGAAATATTGGCGTTGGCAATACCGTTGTAGCTCAGCAACTGCAGCCCCAGCGAGGAGCCAAGAGCCTGGTTGAGCAGTTGGCCCAACGGGCTGCTCGGATCGACGGTGAGCAAGCTGGACCCAACAGAAAACGATGCGATCGGCGGACCGCGGCTGATCGCAATAGCGGTGGCGCCGATGCTGTTGAAGTTGGCGAAGCCGAAAAACGGGATCAGCGGCAGGCTGGCCTGCACGCGCACCGCATTCAGCGGCAGCGTGGGCGTGACGCCGACAAAGTGCTGATCGCCCGGCTGGGTGCTGTCCCAATGGCCACAGTCGATCGTCAGCGTGCCGGTAAAACCGTTGTCGACCGTCGCATTGCCCAACGCCGCCGTGTTGCCGGTGTTGTCGGTCGAGCACGTCGCCAGCTGCTGGGCACCGGCCAGTGCGGCCAGATCGACCACCTTCTGCGTGTCGCGCTTGGCCCAGTACAGGTAACCGATTTCGACCAGTCCGAGCATGGCGACCAGACCTGCCAGCATCAGCATCATGGTGACCGCCATCGAGCCGCGCTGGCGCGCGCGGCCGCTGCGCGCAAAGACCAGCGTCGTGACCGCGCCGTCAGCAGAACGCTGCATTGCTCTCGTGCTCGGCGTGAGGGCGCTCATGATGATCCGTCACTGACCACCGGCATTGCCGTTGCTGTCTTTGCTCACCGCCGTTTTATAGAACTCTGGGATGTCGTGGCTGAAGCTTTTCAGATAGCGGTCGTAGCTGGCGCTGGCCTCCGCACCGAGCATCGGCAGGTGTTTGCCGGCCTGCGCGCCGTCGACCTGCATCTGCAGCAGACTGCGCGTGGTTTCGCCAATGACCGTGACAGGCGGCGGCGACTCGACGGCTCGGGGCGCTATACCGCCTGAGCCGTACCCCCTTGGCGCGGGCGCAGCGCTCATGGCGACCGTCGATGGTGATGCCGAAGTAGGACTGCCCGATGCCGGCGCTACGGTACTGCCCTGCCCCATCATTTGCCCGGTCACCGGCGTTTGCTGGGCCATGGCCGCGGCCGGCAGAAAAAGCATGAGTGACCGCATGACCAAAGCGCGTGCGGGTATCGAGGGAGTCTTCATGGATGCGCCTCGCTGCTCGTGGACGATGCGCCGAACCGTTCCAGCATCGACGGCGGTACGCCATCGCTCGGTTCGGCCGACGGCTGGCTTGCCGAAGGGTCGGTGCTCGAAGCAGCGGCGGTCGTCGGCCGATGGATCGACAACGACGCAACGACCCTCGGATGCGCCGGTGGCTTCGGCTGCAGCTGCGCCGCCAGCGTGCGCACCTGCTGGCGCGCGGCCTCCGGCAGATTGGCCTGCTGCATCGTCGCGTCGGCCTGGGCGTCATCGTTGTCGAGCAGCATCCACAGCACCAGATTGGACACCGCCTTGACGTTGCTTGGTGCCAGTTCGGCCGCCTTGGCCAGCGGCTCGTGCGCGCTGGTCACCTGGCCGGCGCGCAGGCGCTGGTAGCCCAGGTCGCCCAGATAATCCACGTTGACCGGATCCCGTTGCACGGCCTGGGACAGCGCTTCTTCGGCAGCGGCATTCTGCTGCTGCTCCGCCGCGATGATACCCAGGCCATGCCACGCAGCCGCAGCCTGATCGGTATGCACCAACGCCTGGTAGAGCGCTTTCGCCGCGTCCGCCTGTCCGGTTTTGCGCAAGGCGTCGGCCTGCAGGCGGCGCAACTCCGGCGAGTCGCCGTAGCGCTGACGATACGCATCGATATTCGCCAGCGATGCGTAATACGCGCCCTGCTGCTGCATCTGCCGGATCAGATCCAGATACATCGGCTTGCTGTTCCTGTCGCTCGGCGCCGCCGGCTCGGACGCCAGTTCGGGCTGAACGTGATTGAGGTAGCCCCCGTGACTGGCGCAGGCGCCGAGCAGCAGCGACGCTGCCAGCACGGCCATCGAATAGGCCTGTCGCGCAGGCCAGGCATGTCGCGATGGCGATAAGGTCATGGTCAATGTCCTCTCAGCTTGGTCATGGTGCCGATCAGCGAAACGATGGCCGGCCCGGCAAGCACCGCCATCAGCGCCGGCAGCAGGGTCAGCATCATGACCAAGGTCATTTTTACCGAGAGCTTTCCGGTCTTTTCTTTCATGTTCAGCTTGCGCTGCTCGCGCAGCCGCTCCGCAAATTCGCGCAGCGGCTCCTGCACCGCGCCGCCGTGCTGATGCACCTGCAGAATCATTTGCACCAGGCTTTTCAGATCCGCGTTGTCGAACGATTCGGCCAGACGGCGTAGCGACTGCTCGCGCGGCCGGCCGTGCGCGTAGGACATATTGGCCTCGCGAATCTCCCGGCCGAGTACCGGAATCACCACCCGAAAGCGCTCGGCAATCGTCTGTAGGCTCTGATCCATGCTGAAACCGATGCCCTGCAGCAAGCGCAGCAGATCGATCAGCAGCGGCAGCTCGTTGTCGACACGCTTGCGCAGACGCGCCGCCCAGGAGCTCAAAAAGAGCTTCGGCAGCAGCAAACCCACCGCCAGGCCGGCCAGCAGTTCGACAAACCCGCGGGCGCCGGAAGGGTGCAGCAAAACCAGCACGATGACCGGAAACAGCAGCGCCATCACCAGGCGCAGACCCAGAAAAAGCGCGCGGCCCGATGTGGTGTTGTGATTGGTCTGGTCCAGCAACAGCAGATCTTCCTTGGCCAGCAGCGCCTTGCCGAGGTGACCGTCCTCGACGTGCGTGCCGATCGACTCCAGCCAACGCCGGCACCTGCGCCAGAACGTAACCAACGCGCCCGCCTCCTCGTCGGCTTGCGCACCTCGACGAAGCACGCGCGCCAGCGCTTCGTTGATCACCTGCTCATGCTGATCGCTTTGCCGCACGCGGTTCAGAAGGCCCCAGGCCACGAGGGCCAGCGCCAAGGCCAGCACGAAAACCGCCGATGCGAGCAGGAATTCAGCCATCGCGAGACACGCTCCCATGCGCCAAGGCAAAGACCATCACAGCGACTTCGCCAGCCGGTAAAGCAGAAAGCCGCCGAACAATTCCATGACCAGGGCGATCAGCAGAATTTTGCGACCTAGCGACTCGGTAAACATCGGATGGAAAAAAGCCGGATTCAGCAGCGATAGGATGATCGCGACCGCCACCGGCAGAAGACCCAGCACCCAGGCCGACATGCGCGTCTCGGCGGTAATCGCCCTCAGCTCGTGCTGGGCCTGATCCAGATCGCGCATGAAGTCGCTCATGCGCTGCACGATATGATCGGCCCGCCCACCGATACGCACCGCCGTACCCAGCACGACTTGCAGCAGTTGCAGGGCCTCCAGCCGATAAGGCTGCGATGCCAGCTGCAGCGCCTGATCGAGATCCATGCCGCTGCGCACGGAAACCATGGTGCGATCGAGCACGCTGCGAAGCGGCAAGGGCACCGTACTCGACGCCGTCTGGAAGGCCATCGGCAAACTGTTGCCGATCGTGGCCAGGCGTACGACGCCGTCGAGAAAATCGGGCAGTTGGTGAATCATCTGCCGGCGCTGTTTTTCGATACGCCCACGCAGCCATAGCCATACAAGCAGTGAGTACGCCACCAGCAGTACAGGCATCGCCCACAGCGTACCGATGCGCCAGGCGCCGAGCCACGCCAGCCCCAGACCCAGCATCGCCAGTTGAACCGGCAGACGCCAACCGGTCGGCAGACCCGCGCGCAAAAAGAGGCTGTCGGTCGGCAGCGCCTGCGACCGCACCGGCTTGCCCGCGGCGACAGCGGGCAGCGGCGGCGCAACATGCGCCCGGCTGGCGAGGCTGCGCTCGATGAACTCAGCGCTTCGACGCCGCTGCTGTCGCGCAGTGCTGCCCCACCACAGTTCGACGGCGCCAGCCATGAGCAGCGAGACCATGCTGAGCAGCGCCAGCGTGAGGATCATCCGTGCACCTCCATCGCGGTGCGCTGGAGAAACTCCCGAAACGGGTGCAATTTGTACGTGTGCGGATGAAAGCCCAGAGCGGGCCAGCGGTTCCGCTCGCTGCCGTTGGTGTCGACAAACATCTCGTGGTGAAACATCTCCTGCGTGGTGATGATCCTGTCGGTCAGGCCAATCACCTCCGTTACCGACGAGATCACGCGATGGCCGTTGCTCAGACGCGCTATCTGGATGACAAAGTCGATCGCGCTGGCGATCTGCCGACGCAGGCTGTCTTCGCTACCCTGAAAGCCGGCGAATCCGCATAGCATTTCCAATCGGCTCAGTGCATCGCGCGCCGAATTGGCATGGATGGTGGACATCGAACCGTCGTGACCGGTGTTCATGGCCTGCAGCATTTCCAGCACTTCGGCGCCGCGCACCTCGCCGACTACGATGCGATCGGGCCGCATGCGCAGACTGTTGCGCAGCAGATCGCGGGTGGTCACCGCGCCGCTGCCGTCAAAGCCGCCGACCCGGCTTTCCAGCCGCACCACGTGCGGGTGGTTGAGCGACAGCTCGGCGGTGTCCTCGATGGTGACCACGCGTTCGTTCAACGGGATATAGCTCGCTAGCGCGTTGAGCAGCGAGGTCTTGCCCGAGCTGGTGCCGCCTGAAATCAGAATATTGCAGCGGCTTTCCACCGCCGCCTGCAGCAGCGCACGCAGGTTGTGGTCGAACGCGCCGCGCGCCATCAGGTCGTCGGGCGTGAACGGATCCTGGCGAAACTTGCGGATCGAGACGCTCGGCCCGCTCACCGCCAGCGGCTCGATGATCGCATTGAGGCGTCCGCCATTGGCCATGCGCGCATCGACCATGGGGTTGGCTTCATCCAGCCGCCGCCCCAGCGGCGCGAGGATGCGGCGAACGATGCGCAATACGTGGCGGTTGTCGCTGAAACGCACCGGCTCGCGCTTGAGCACGCCGTGGCGCGAGACGTACACGTCCTGATAGCCGTTGACCAGAATGTCCTCGACCTCGGGATCGGACAGCAGATCGTCAAGCGGGCCGTATCCGGTCAACTCCTTGAGCAGCGCCGAAGCCACCTTCTGCACTTCGCTTTCGTTGATCGGGATGCGCCATTCCTGCACGAAAGCGTTGGTTTCGATGCCGACGTATTTGCTCGCCGTAGCCTGCGACCAGGTCGCAATGTCGAGGCGCTGATCCTCGATGCGGTTCAGCAGGAATTCGTGCGCGGCCGATACCGTGTCGTGAAACTGCTGGGTGTGTTCGAAAGGGATCAGATCGATATCCATCTCACCGGCCCTTCCTGTCGATCAGCTTTTTCCACCAGGCACGTTCGTTCGTCGACGCATCGGCTACCTGCAGCCGCCCGAGCAGGCCCTTCAAGGCCCGCACATACGAGTCGCGTGGCGAGGTCTGATGCAGTAGCTGGCCCTGATTGGCGCTGCCGCGCAGCGCGCGCGAACGCTCCGGCAACAGCGCAAGCAGCGGCAGGTTGAAACGGCTGGCGATCTGCGCGGCGGTGACGCCGTCATTCGGGTCGTGCCGGTTGACGACCAGGGACAGCCGCGCATCGCGCATGGCGCGAGCGTCGAGCTGCCGCAGGATGGCATCCAACGACATCATGGCGCCAATGCTCTGGTCGACGACCAGCCATATTTCATCGGCTTCGCGCAGCAGGGGCAGCGGCACTTCCGAAACGGGCAGGCCGCCAACATCGGTCAACAGCAGATCGAAATGCAGGCGCAGACGATCGAGCAGCACCGGCAGCTCGGCCGTGTCGGCCGGTTTCTCCAGCGTACCGGCCGTCTGCGACAGCACCGACAGCCGGCCGTCATGCGTGCTGAAAGCCGTACTGATCAACGTGGCGTCGATACGACGGGCGCTCTTCAGCGCATTTTCGTAGTGGAATTCGTTGGGCAGGCTGAGATAGAGCGCCGCGTCACCCGCCGGACGGCCGAGATCCAGCAACAGCACCTGCACGCCCGCGGCATCGGATGGCGCACTTTTCGCCGGTGATTTTTCCGAACTCGCCAGCGAACCCAGGTGTGCGGCCAGCGTGCTGGTACCCATGCCCGCACGCACGCCGAGCAGCAGCACAAGCCGTCCGCGCGAACGCGGCGCCGGCGCCGGCGTCGCGGCGGGGCTTCGCACTTCGCAGTTCATTCTCGCCAGCAGTTCGCTAATGTCTTCGTCCTTGGCATCGATGTCGAGAAATTCATTCACGCCGGCGCGCATCGCCGCCAGCACCACGCCGGCCTTGTCGTTGCCCAGCGAACCGACCGCCAGCAGCGACACGCCCGGTGTGCCGTCGATCAGCCGGCGTGCGAGCATGGACGAGTGCTCGGCCTGCATCAGCGAGTAATCCAGCAGCACCAGCGGCGAGCCGGGCAGATGCACCGGCTCGCCGGTGCCGCCGATATCGCGCGTGTCGACCCAGTGCACGTTCGCCATGTGGCGCAGCCGCGTCGCCACATGCTTGGCGCGCTTTTCGTCGGAGGAGTAGAACGGAAGATCCACGCCGAGCTCCGGCCTGTTGATCGAATAAAGCATCGGGCGTGTCTGCATGATCGTTACTCCTGCCTTCAGCGCGAAAACCCGGGCAACTGGTCCGAGCCGGCAGGATTGAGCAGGAACGATCCCCACACCGGCAGATTCGGATTCGCTTCGCGCTGCCCCGGCAACGGCAGCGTGGTGCCGCGGGCAAACGGTTTGATCAGATGCGGCGTCACGATGATCACCAGCTCCTTGTCCTGGCGGCTGTAGCTGAGATCGCGAAAAAAGACGCCGATGACCGGAAGGTCGCCGAGCAGCGGAATCTTGTTGACCGTGCTCATCACCGACTGGCTGACCAGTCCACCGATGACGAAGGTTTCGCCGTCACCGAGCTCCACCGTGGTGTCCTCGCGGCGCGTAGTGAGCGCTGGCACCGAGATGTTGTTGAGGATCACCGCATTGGAATAGTCCAGGTCGCTCGCCTCCGGCGCCACCTTCAACGCGATGCGGTCGGCCGACAGCACGGTCGGCGTAACGGTCAAACCGATGCCGAACGACTTGTAGACGATCGTGGTAGTGCCCAGGCCCTGCGGCTCCGGAATCGGCAGCTCGCCGCCGGCCAGAAAGCTGGCGCTCTGGCCGGACAGCGCCACCAGACTCGGCTCGGCCAGCACGCGCGCCAGTCCGTCACTCTTGAGCAGGTTGAGGCTTGCCTTCCATTTGCCGGTGGTGGAACCGGCCACCAGATTGAACGCCGACGTGAGCGCGCTGCCACCGGTGCCGGACGTATTGGCTGTCGCGGTGGGGCTGGTCACGCCGTAGCTGAAACCGCCGTTCGTGTTGGTGAAGCTCAGGCCGAGCTGGTTTAGCGCCGTGCGGTCGAACTCGACCACTTTGACGTCGACCTGCACCACGCCGCCGGTAGCGACGGTGGAAGCATCGACAATACGGCCCTTGCTGCCCACGGCCGCCGATGCCGCTTCGCGCGTCTGCTCGTGATCGAGCAGCGTAGGCGAGCTGCCCTGCACCAGCGCGCTATCGTCCTGCACGGATAAATCCACGCCGCCGTCTTCGGTATGCGCCTGCAGCGCGCTGCGCACGTTGACCACCAGCCGCTCGGGCGACGCCGCGCCGCGGTGCCACAGCAGCAGGGTCGTCTGCCCCGGCTTCTTGCCGACCAGCAGCGCCTCGGGCCGGCCCTTGAGCATCACCACATCGGCCACCGCCGGATCGGCGATGGCAATCCGCTCGAGATCCTTGGCCAGCCGCAGCGGACGCTGCTCGTGCGCCTGCAGATCGAGCGTCTCGGCAGATACCGTCATGACCACCGCGGGCACCGCCATCATCGCCAAGGCGAAGCAGCCGATGGCTCGCTGACGATGGGCCGGCGCAGTGTGCACAATCGAGGTCATGGAGAGGATCCATCGCATCATGGGTTGTTCCGGGCCGGGCGGGCGCTGTCGTCTGAGGCACCACGAATGATCTGGATACTTGGGGAAGAGCTCGAACGCACCGCGCGAACGAAACTTCTCGCCGCCGGATCGTGGCCAGCCAGACCCGAGCCGTCGATGCCGGCATAGGCCTGATTTTCCGGCTGCCGCAGCTGCTGCCTTTGCTCTGCGGTGAGATCGCTGCGCGCGGCCAGCACCGGGCGCGGTTGCGGGAACAGCGCATCGTCCGGCTGGCCTTCATCGGTGGGCTGGCGCACGCCCAGCGACAGCTTGCCGTTCTGCACGCCCAGCAGCAGCTGGCTCGCCTCGCCCACCGGTACCGCGAGCACGGCGGTATGCGGCACGTCTTTCGGCGAGCTCTGGTTCGGTGCCGTGGTGGCGACCGGCCGGGCGTCGCCATCACCGGACGGTCTGGGCTTGCCATCACCGGCTATCGGCGCTGCCTGCGTTTTTGCCGGTGACGACGGCAGATCGTCGCTGCCGTAGGCCAGCACACGCAGTCGGGAAAGCAGCAGACGCGTTTGCGATGTATCCGGTACAACCTCGTGCGCGGCGGGCTGATAACTCATCGCCGGCGGCGCCTTCAGGCTGACGAAAACGTCCACATAGTCGCCCGGCACGATGCGGTTGCCGGCACCGGCTTGCTCATCGACCGGCACCGCCACGGCGCGTTCGCCCGGCTTCAATGCCATCGACAACCCGCGAGCCAGCACCTTGGAGGTCACCGCCGTGCCTGCCGGAATATCGATCAAAGGCACGCCACCCACCACCGCATCCACATCACCGTAGCCGTCGGCAGGGCGCTGCGCCCAGTTGATCAGCTTCAAGGAGGACACGGTAAGCGGCGTACCCGCGGGCAGCGCTGTTGCCGCAACGACCACCGGCACTGTCGCTGGCTCGGGCGCAAAGCCGAGCCCGTGCGTAGCCGACGCATCGGCGGCGACCGGTGTGGCCGCGCGCCGACCGATGCTGAAGGCCAAAACAGCCAGAACGGCCGCTACCGCCACCAGTAACAAAGCCGCTATGCGGGTGAATTTCGGCATCGACTAATCTCCGGATCGCCGGGCGATCCTTAGGTTCACGTGTTGTCGAGCTGGACGATGGCGGAGCTGCTGATGGAATCCAGCAGCCAGTTGTAAGCGATTTGCGTGCCTGGAATAAAAGGATGTGCTTGGTAGTTGAACGTGGTCACGACCTGCACACAGCTCAGGCTGGTGTTGGAGGGGCACGCGATGGTCGACACCACGATCGGTCCATCGGTACAGTCGGGGGTGTCGCCGGAAAAATTCAGCAACCACTGCATGGACTGCTCGGCGACCGCGCAAGCCGCGGCCTGCCGAGCCGCATTGTTCACGCCATACTGCAGCGCAGCGCGCGCGCCGTTATCGGCGGCCAGCGTCAGAGACTGCTTGGCCGCGAAAATCAGCACGCCGGAAATCGTCAGCAGCAGCAGCGGCAGCAGCCCGAAAATAAAGACCAGCGCGTATTCGATAGCGACCACACCCCGCTGCCGGGAGCGCAGCGCCATTGCTTGCCCGCGACCTGTCGCGCCGGCGCGGCCGCACAATCCGGAGACAGCAAAACCCGAGCGAGTCGCGATATTCATCGGCTTCACCAGTGCGTTAAATCCGTAAATTTCATTGTCAGCAGCGCGCCGACGGCCATGTACGCGGCATAGGGCAGGCCTTTACGTCCGGCTCTGGCCGCGAGCACACGCTGCCAGAGATGCGACTGCCCCACCTGCGCCTGCACGGCAGTCAGCCCGGGTCCGGCGTGTCGCATCACGAGGCGGGACAGCAAGATCGCGACCGCATGTATGCCCCCCAGCACGCTGGCGATGATCCATATCGGCAGTAATGCCTTGCCACCCAGCAGAAACCCCAGCGTGGCAAAAAACTTCACGTCACCTGCCCCCATCCAGCGCATGACGTAAAAGGGCAGTAACGCCAGCAAACCAATCAGCAACCCGACCCCTGCCGTCCATGGCGGAGCGCCGTTTTCATTCAGCCATGACCAGATCATCCAACCCGCGCCGATAATCAATGCCGCAAGCAACCATGTATTACGCACCCGGTGTTCAATAACATCGCTGACAATGGTTAAAAGACAGAGCAAAATAGCCATGGCCTGCGGGGGTGAAGTCATGCATTACGTCCCTATGACTTGCTATTAGTTAGATAGGCTAATCACAATGAAGTATCTTCTTGGCAACTAGTCGTCATGAAGAAACGGGAACCGCGAAGATATTCTTCACCAGTTCAGCCGCTAGCATTCGCCACCGCATTTGACATGGTCGTAAATAGCGTTGCGTATAAATCCTTAAGCTTCGGCAGAAAGGTAACACCCAATGCCGTCGCCACCAACGCAGCCAGAATGCCGTATTCCAGCGCCGTAATGCCGTCTTCTTCGCGAAGAAACTTGCTGATTGATGCATTCATTTCAATACCTCCGGAGCTACGTGCTCCTCGTACGACCATGACAATGAACGGATAAAGCTTCTTCACCGTTCGACAGACCTGCGGCGATTGCTGCAGGACGACCCACCCCGTATTTACATCCTCAAGCCGATTATTAGCTGATAACCGAGTCGTCGGATTAATGCTTTAATAAAAACCTTGTCCAATTGAATATTGATTCGATGTATCCAGCGTCGTGTAATTTGATGCATTAGCCGTGCCTGAAATAAGTTACCTGTGGGAAAAGACGATTATTTTGTGATTTTCCTCAGGTTTTTCTGCTTCACGACCCCTCGACATTCACTTTCTGCCCATTTTCTGAATGGCGATGCACAAAAACGGCACGGCTTAAAACGATTTCTACCTGCCCTTTTTTGGCAGTTCTGGCCGCACAGGACGCGGGGAAATCACGGCCGCGCTTTGGGGGTTTGCCCGGCATGCAGATAATCGGCCGCCAGATACGCTCTGCACGTACCGCGACCGGAAAGGGATGCCACCGGCTTGGCGCCAGCTCGATGGAGATAGACGTCCAATCGGACCGGCGATCGCTTTAGGCATCGTTGCAGCCGAAAAAAAGGCGCCATCGAGGCGCCTGGGGAGTCGGGTTTGTGCGGTGCTCAGCAGGCATAGAAACCAGCCGCTCAGGTCGGCGGATCATCGGCCTGACGCAGAAAGTCCCGCAGAAACGGCACCGTAATTCGCCGCTGCGCCGCCAGCGATGCCTGATCGAGCCGATCCAGCAGCGCAAGCAATGCGCCCAAGTCGCGCGCATAACGGGAAAATAGCCAGTCCAGCACGCTGTCATCGAGCTGGATGCCCCGCGACGTGGCCTGCGCCTTCAGCACCGCGCGCCGTTCGTCGTCATCCAGCGGTTTGAGCGCGAACTGTGTGCAGGCGCCCAGGCGCGAGCGCAGATCGGGCAGGGTCAGTTCCAGCTGCGATGGCGTGGCGTCGGCAGCGAACAGCAGCGCGCTGCCATCGGCCTTGGCGCGGTTGTAGAGATCGAACAACGCATGCTCGGCGTCGCGGTCACCGGCAATCGCGCCCAGATCGTCCAGCGCCAGCAGCTCGCTGCCGACGACACCGCGCAGCGCGGTCGCCTTGTCGCCGAGCGTCGACAGCGGTAGATACTGCACTACCCGCCCTGCGGCGTGCGCCGCCTGACACGCCGCCACCAGCAGATGGCTACGTCCGCTGCCCGGGGCACCGTGCAGATAAATCCACGGTGCATCCGTCTCGCCTGCCAGCGCCTGCACGGCAGCGACGGCGGCGGCATTGGCGCCTGCATGGAAATGCTCGAAACGCTGGCGACGCGGCCAGCGCAGCGCGAGCGGCAACTGCGTAGTCATGGTTGGCCTGGACGAACCTGACCGGCTTTCAGCGGCACCGTCGTTTCATTTTCCACCGTGCTGCCATCGGCGTTATGCACGACGATTTCCACTTCCGCGATCACCGGGTCTTCTTCGCCTTCCTCGGTGTACAGCTCACTCTGGCGATAGCGCTCCACCAGATAGCGCAGCAGCACCATGATCACCGACGCAGCGGGCAAGGCCAGCAACACGCCGAGGAATCCGAACAGCTCGCCGCCGGCCAGCACGGCGAAGATCACGGCCACCGGATGCAGGCCGATCTTGTCGCCGACCAGCTTCGGCACCAGCACATAGCCTTCCAGCAGTTGGCCCACCACGAACACGCCGCACACGATCAGCAAATGCGTCAAGTCGCCGTATTGCACCAGCACGGCGATCACAGCGCCGCCGAAGCCGACGATGAAACCGAGGTAAGGCACAAAGCTCAGCAGACCGGCCACGATGCCGATCAATAAGCCCACCGAAATGCCGACCAGCGACAGCGCGCCGCCATAGAAAATACCCAATGCCAGCATCACCAGCAGCTGACCACGGACAAAGGCACCCAGCACCTTGTCCGACTCGCGCGCCAGATAGGCAACAGTCGGTTCGATCGAGCGCGGCAGCATGCGGTCGATGGCGCCAACCAAGCGATCCCAGTCGCGCAGCAGGTAAAACGCCACGACCGGAATCAGCACCAGGTTGGTCAACCACAGCACGATACCCAGGCCCGAGCGTGAAACCTTGCCCAGCACTTCGGTCGCGATGCTCCCGATCGAGCCGATGTGCGCCTTGATGTCGGCCATCAGCTGATCGCTCTGGAACATCTTCGGATCAAGATGCAGCTTGGTCTGCACCCAGGGCCACGCGGTGTTCTGCGCCCAATCGACGTAGTGCGGCCAGTTGGAGATGAGGTTTTCGATCTGCCGCGATATCAACGGAATCAGCAGCAACAGCACCGCTACAAACACAATGACCAGCACGAGGAAAACGATGCTCGCCGCCAGTGCCCGGCTCAGACCCAGCCGCTCCAGCCGATCGGCGAGCGGATCGCCCAGATACGCCAGCATACCGGCCACGGCAAAAGGCATCAGCACGGGCGACAACAGCCAGAGCAGGTAAACGATGACGGTCGCTATGGCGAGCATCTGCCAGCGGCGAGAAATAGCGTCGTGTGTCGCAGGTAAGTTCATGGAAAGCCCCTGAAACCGGATCGAAGGATGCCGATGGGTAGGTATGGACAGTGAGGAAACAGAAAGGTCGGTCGCCGCAAAAATCGTCCGCGTCGAAATGGTCGCGACGGCAGCCCGTCAGTGGCGACCAAGCAGCGCGTTCAGTGCAGCCAGCTCAACGTGGCATCAGCACCATCGTGCGCGCTCTTCGACAGCAGCAGGCGACCACCGGCGGCGAGATTGGCGGCCAGCGCGCTCAGCGGCACCGACGCCTTGACGTCGAGCAGCACGCCATCGTTCTGTGCGCCGATCGTACTGACGCTGCTGACCGACGGGTCGGCACGCAGCGCGGACAGCAGGCTGGCGTAATCCATCGCCGATTTCAGGCCATCGACCCAGAACTTGCCCTCGCTGACGCCGGAGCCGATCACGTTGAGCTGCTTGCCGAGGCGGTCGACCATGCCATTGCCGGCGTCGCTCAGCACCGCATCCTCGGTCGCGCCCTTATTGCTCCAGGTCTGTGGCTGGCCGCCGGAAATCAGCGTCCACGAGGCACCACCGCTGCGCAGCTTGCCCACCAGTACCAGGCCGGTGTGGTACTGCTGATTGATCGCCGCCAGCGTGGCCGCATCGGCCGCCGCTGCCTTGTCGGCATCCGGGGGACTGGTGGCGTCGGGATAGGTCACGTTGGTGCCGCGCGCGCTGGCCGAGGAAGCCAGGCTGCCCAGCGACGATGAATCGAACAGTTTGCCGTCCGCGCCCTCGACCAGCAGCAGCACCGGCGGCTTGACGCCCGCGCTGGGCACGCCAAGCGTCGCTATCAGCCGGCGAATCGTGCCCGGCTCAAAATCCACCTGCAGGCTGATGCCGGTAGCGGAGCGCTGATACTGATACTTGCGCACCAAGGACGCCGCGTTCTTGGTGGCATCGGCATAACCGGGGTTGCTGCGCAGATCCTGGCCGCCGGCGACCCGTGCAAGCACCTGCCCCAACGCCGTGGTGAAGGCGATGTCGCGCTGGGCGTCGCTGATGTCGTTGACCGGCACAATGACCGAGTACGGCGAACCCTGCGCCTGCGAGCGCAGCGGCGACAGCACGGCGAAACCGAACAGCAGGGTGACGAGGAGCAGGCGTGACAGGCGCATGGGCTTGGATATCTTCGAACGGGGAAATCCCTGGGGAAGTCTGCCCAATCGCGCCGCCAGCGTCTATCGGCAGCTTGCCCGGTCGCACTGTGTCGCCCGGTGCCGTCCTCACATAATGCTAAACTGCGCGGCTCAATCCACGCCGGTTTCTGCCATGTCTGACGCCCTCACCTACCGCGCCGCCGGCGTGGATATCGACGCCGGCAATGCCGTGGTCGAACGCATCAAGCCCCTGGTCAAGCGCACTTTCCGCCCGGAAGTGATGGGCGGGCTTGGCGGTTTCGGCGGACTTTTCGACCTTTCGGGCAAGTATAAAGAACCGGTATTGGTCTCCGGCACCGATGGCGTGGGTACCAAGCTGAAGCTGGCGCAGATTCTCGGCCGCCACGACACCATCGGCATCGACTTGGTCGGCATGTGCGTCAACGATGTGCTGGTGCAGGGCGCCGAGCCGCTGTTCTTCCTCGACTATTTCGCCACCGGCAAGCTCGATGTGGAAACCACCGTGGCCGTGGTCGGCGGTATCGCCAGGGGCTGCGAGTTGGCCGGCTGCGCACTGATCGGCGGCGAAACCGCCGAAATGCCCGACATGTATCCACCGGGCGAATACGATCTGGCCGGCTTCACCGTGGGTGCGGTCGAGAAATCGCAGATGCTCGGCGGCGAAGCGATCGTCGCCGGTGACGTGATTCTCGGCGTGGCCTCCAGCGGCCCGCACTCGAACGGCTACTCGCTGATCCGCAAGATTCTCGACCGCGCCGGCAGCCCACTCGACCTCGACGTCGGCGAGACCACGCTGGCCGATGCGCTGATGGCGCCGACCACTATCTATGTGAAGCCGATTCTGGATCTGCTCAAGCAAGGCACGGTTCACGGCATGGCCCACATCACCGGCGGCGGACTGAAGGAGAACATCATCCGCGTGGTGCCCGAAGGTCTGGGCATTGCACTGGACGCCAGCACCATCGTGCTGCCGCCGGTATTCGACTGGCTGATGCACGAAGGCAACGTGGCACGCGAGGAGATGTGGCGCACGTTCAACTGCGGCATCGGTTTCACCGTGATCCTGCCCCGCGACGCGGCAACCGCCGCTAGCGCGCTGCTGCAGAAGCACGGCCTGGCCAGCTCGATCATCGGCGAAGTCGAGCCGGCTCGCGGCGACGAGCGCGTGCGCATCGGCTGAGCGCGCGGTCGATGTCTACGCGAAAACAGCACTTGCGCGTCGCCGTGCTCGCCTCCGGCCGCGGCAGCAATTTTGCGGCGCTGCTGCTGGCGCGCGAGTGCGGCGACGTGCCGATCGAGTTCGTGCTGGTCGCCAGCGACAAGGCGAACGCCGGCGCGCTGGCGCTTGCCGAATCGGCCGGCGTTCCGACGCTGGTACTCGATCCACGTGATTATCCCGACCGCCGCGCCTTCGATCTGGCGCTGTTCGGCCGCCTAGCCGAAAGCGGCGCCGAGCTGCTGGTGATGGCCGGCTTTATGAGGATCATCGATGGCGAAGCGCTGACGCCGTGGATCGGCCGGATGATCAATATCCATCCCTCGCTGCTGCCCAAATACCGCGGCCTGCATACGCACCGTCGCGCGCTCGAAGCCGGCGACCGCGAACACGGCGCCAGCGTGCATTACGTCACCGCCGAGCTGGACGGCGGCCCGGTGATTGCGCAGGTGCGCATGACCATCGAACCCGAGGACGACGAACAGCGGCTGGCGCAGCGCCTGCTGCCGCTGGAGCATCGGCTGCTTGTCGCAGTGGTTGCCGATATCGCCGCTGGCAAGCTCGCGCTCGAGCACGACACCGTGCAATTCGACGGGCGGGCGCTTGCGCAGCCACTGCAGTGGCTCGACGACGGCCTGGTCATCGCCGACTGATCTGCACGGCACGTTCAGGATGTCTGCGCAAAACTTGCGGCATGAAAACTTTCTCCCGCCTCCCCGCTCTTGCTGCCGGTCTCGCACTGGCCCTCGCCACCGGTAATGCGCTGGCCGCCTCGCCGCAGCCGTTTACTGCGCATTATCAGGTGCTCAGCGATGGTCAGCCGGTCGGCGACGCCACCGTCAAACTCAGCACCGCCGGCAACGGCGAGTATTCCTACAGCAACTCCAGCAAGGGCACCGGCGGCATGGCCGCCATGATCGGCGCCAGCTCGGAGGAAACCACGCGTTTTCGCTGGCAGAACGACGTACCTGCCACGCTCAGCTACGAATACAAGCTGCAAAGCTCGTTCAAGAGCAAGCAGCGCCACATGAGCGTGGACCCGGCATCGGGCAAGGTCACCGTCGACGAGGGCAAGGGTGCGGGCAGCTACGCCGCCGTTCCCGGCATGGCCGATCGCAACAGCCTGCCGCTGGCGATCGGGCTGGCGCTGGCCAGCGGCAAGCGGACGGTAACCGTGCCGGTCGGCGTGCGCCAGGGCGTCGAGCAGCAGCAGTACAAGGTTACCGGCA
This sequence comes from Rhodanobacter sp. K2T2, assembly GCF_013408815.1. Lineage (NCBI taxonomy): Bacteria > Pseudomonadati > Pseudomonadota > Gammaproteobacteria > Lysobacterales > Rhodanobacteraceae > Rhodanobacter > Rhodanobacter sp. K2T2. The sequence goes on from NZ_JACCCA010000003.1 coordinate 82,528, forward strand.
CCGAATCGGTGCAGGTGCCGGCCGGCACGTTCAAGGCGGAAAAAGTCGCGCGCAGCGACGACGGCAGCAAGCGTTTCGACGCCTGGTATGTGCCGCAGAAATATCCTGTGCCGGTAAAGATCACGCAGGCAGACGGCGGCGATCTCACCTTGCAGTTGGTCAGCTTCAGCCGTCCATAAAACCGAGAGTGATCGTCCCATAGAAAAGGCCGCATCAGCGGCCTTTTCTATGGGAGTTGCAGGCAGCTGATCAGTTCGGCAGTCGACGGATCTTGGCGCCCAGCACGCCCAGCTTTTCTTCGATGTTCTCGTAGCCGCGATCGATGTGATAAACGCGATCGACTACGGTATCGCCCGTGGCTACCAGGCCGGCGAGCACCAGACAGGCCGACGCCCGCAGGTCGGTGGCCATGATCGGCGCACCGCTCATTTCCTTGACGCCCTTGACCACGGCGGTATTGCCTTCCAGATGGATGTCCGCACCCAGCCGCTGCAGTTCGTGCGCGTGCATGAAGCGGTTCTCGAACACGGTCTCCGTGACGATGCCGGTGCCTTCGGCCACGCAGTTGAGCGCAGTGAACTGAGCCTGCATATCGGTCGGGAAGGCCGGATACGGCGCAGTGCTGATATCCACGGCCTTCGGCCGGCGGCCCTGCATGTCCAGCTCGATCCAGTCCGGGCCGGTGGAAATATGCGCACCGGCCTGTTCCAGCTTCGTCAGCACCGCGTCCAGCGTGTCCGCGCGCGCATGGCGGGCGCGGACCTTGCCGCCGGTCATCGCCGCGCCGACCAGGAACGTGCCGGTTTCGATGCGATCGGGCAGCACTTCGTATTCGGCGCCGTGCAAACGCTCCACGCCATGGATGATCATGGTGGACGTACCCGCACCTTCGATCTGCGCGCCCATCGCGATCAGGCAGTTGGCCAGATCGACCACCTCCGGCTCCTGCGCCGCGTTTTCGATGATCGTGGTGCCCTGCGCCAGCGTCGCCGCCATCATGATGTTTTCGGTACCGGTGACGGTAACCATGTCCATCAGGATGCGCGCGCCTTTGAGCCGTTTCGCACGAGCCTTGATATAGCCGTTTTCGACGGTGATCTCGGCACCCAGCGCCTGCAGGCCGCGGATGTGCTGGTCAACCGGACGCGAGCCGATCGCGCAGCCGCCCGGCAGCGACACCTCGGCCTGCCCGAAGCGCGCCACCAGCGGACCGAGCACCAGGATCGAGGCGCGCATCGTGCGCACCAGATCGTACGGCGCCACGCAGGTGCTGGTGGTACGCGGATCGACGTGCATCTTCATGCGGTCGTCCAGCACCAGCTGCACGCCCATCTGGCCCAGCAGTTCGATAAACGTGGTGACGTCGTGCAAGTGCGGCACGTTGCCGATGCTGACCGGCTCGTCGGCCAGCAGGCAGCCGGCAAGTATCGGCAATACGGCGTTCTTGGCGCCGGAAATGCCGACCTCGCCGTTGAGCGGCACGCCGCCGCTGATCAAAATCTTGGCCATCATGTTCCTAAAGTTTGTACGCTCCTCCGTGAGCGCAAAGAACAAACCGGCATCCATGCCGGACGCTTCAATTAATGCAAAAACATTACTGACGCGCCGCGGCTTCCTCGGGAGTCAGTGTTTTGAGCGCCAACGCGTGAATCGCCCCGCCCATCAGGTCGCCCAGCGTGGCGTAAACCAGACGATGACGGGCCAGCGGCAGCTTGCCGGCGAACTGGCTGGCGATCACGGTGGCCTCGAAATGCACGCCATCGGCCCCGCTGACGTCAACCTGGGCGCCGGCCAGGCCGTTTTCGATCAGTGCCTGGATGCTGGCTGGATCCATGAAAGGGGATTTCCTCGGGAATGAAAGCTGACTGGGCGTCAGCCGATAGGCCGGTTTGGCGACGTTGGAATCCAACGCGTCGGCTTATGACGTTAAAGTACGAATGTGCCATGGTAATGGAAATACGCTGGCGCAGAAATGGCAGCCACATTGCCCGCGTCTTGGCTGCCGCTGTTCGGTGTCATCATGGCGCCGGGTTGAAACCGCCGGTTGCCGATACTTTCCCACGCTAGAGACTTCATGAACGCTCGCATCGCTCCGCCTGCTACCGTTGCCCTGGATCCGGACCTCATCGTTCGCAGCGCGCGCTCGGTCATCGGGCTGGAGGCATCGGCGATCGAGGCGCTGCGGCCACGGATCGGGCCGGCGTTTGTCGAGGCCTGCCGCATCATCCTGGCCTGCAAGGGCCGCGTCGTGGTCAGCGGCATGGGCAAGTCGGGCCACGTCGCGCGCAAGATCGCCGCCACGCTGGCATCCACCGGCACGCCGGCGTTCTTTGTGCATCCGGGCGAGGCCAGCCACGGCGATCTGGGCATGATCCTGCCCGAAGACGTGGTGCTGGCGCTGTCGTATTCGGGCGAAACCGACGAGCTGCTGTTCATTCTGCCGATGATCAAGCGCCAGGGCATTCCGCTGATCGTCATCACCGGCAAGTCCCAATCGTCGCTGGCGACCGAGGCCGACGTGGTTCTGGACGGCAGCATTACCAGCGAAGCCTGCCCACTGGGCCTGGCGCCGACCACCAGTACGACCGTAGCCCTGGTGCTGGGCGACGCGCTGGCGATCGCCCTGCTGGAAGCCCGAGGCTTCACTTCGGACGATTTTGCCCGCTCGCATCCAGCCGGCAGCCTGGGCCGGCGGCTGTTGCTGCATATCAGCGACGTGATGCACAGCGGTACCGATGTGCCGCGCGTATCGCCCGAGGCCAGCATCACCACCGCACTGGTCGAGATGACCCGCAAGCATCTGGGCATGACCGCCGTCGTGGACGCCGACCAGCGGCTGCTCGGTGTATTCACCGACGGCGACCTGCGTCGCGCGCTGGACGATGTCGGCGTGGACCTGCGCGGCGCCAAGGTCGGCGAGCTGATGACGCGCGAGCCTAAAACCATCGGCGCCGGCAAGCTCGCCGCCGAAGCGGCGCAGTTGATGGAAAAGCTCAAGATCAACGCCCTGCTGGTCGTCGATGATGAACAGCACGTGGTCGGCGCACTGAATATTCATGATCTGCTCCGGGCTCGCGTGGTCTGATTTGACTTGGCAAATCAGAAAAATCAAACACGCCGCTCTTGACTTGGCTTTCCTCAGAACATCATCCCGTGCCCATTAATTACCTTGCCGACGTCCCTTCCGACATTCTCGCCCGTGCGGCCGCTATCCGCGTCGCCGTGTTCGACGTGGACGGTACGCTGACCGACGGTCGGCTCTGGTATGGCGAAGACGGCCGCGAAACCAAGGTGTTTCATGTGCACGACGGCCTGGGCCTGAAGCGGCTGAAGCAGAACGGCGTGGTGGTGGCCATCATCAGCGCGCGAATCAGCCATCCGGTGGCGCTGCGCGCCGAGGAACTCGGTATCGAACACATCTACCAGGCACAGGACGACAAGGCGGCGTGCCTGCTCGAACTGTTGGACGCACTCCATCTCACGACCGAACAGGCCGCCTTCGTCGGCGACGATCTGCCCGACCTGCCGCCGATGAAACTCGCCGGGCTCTCGGTGGCTGTCGCCAATGCCCACCCGGTGGTTGCCGAACAGGCGCACTGGCAAACCCGCAAGAGCGGCGGCCTTGGCGCCGCCCGCGAGGTCTGCGATCTCATCCTGCACGCCCAGGGCAAAGACGCGGCTGCGGTGCCGCCCCAGTGAGCCTGCGCCGTTATCTTCGCGACCGCGGACTGCTGGCGGCGACGCTGGCCATCGCGCTGCTGGCCGGCATGGGTCAATTATTGCTTTGGTGGATCGGGCCATCGGTCGCGCCGAATGATTTTGTCGGACCGCCGCGTTCCGGCTATACGCTGATCAACAGCCACGTCACCGAATACGACGTGCTGGGCAAGCAGAGCATGCGGCTGCAGTCGCCGCATATCGAACGGCGCGAGGGCGATGAATCGCTCTATCTCAATACGCCCACCTTCCAGCTTCCGCCCAAGATTCCCGGCCTGCCCGACTGGGACGGCAATTCACTGTACGGCTGGGTCAACAAGGAAGGCACCCTGCTCAAACTGCAGGGACCGGTCTACCTGCATCGCCCGGCCTACATCGATACCAAGGGCGTCGCCCAGGCCGAAACGATCATGCACACGTCCGAAGTGACGGCGTGGCCGAAAGAACAGCGCATGGAAACCGCCGAATCGGCGAATATCGTGCAAGGCCAACGTACAATGCGTGGGATCGGCATGCGTGCCAGTCTCAACGACAACCATCTGGAGCTGCTCGATGCTTCCCACATCACTTTCCCGCCGCGCACACCCAAACCGTCCTCTGCTCGGCCTGCTGCTGCTAAGCCTGCTCGCGCTGCAGCCAGCGATGGCACGACAGGATGACCGGCAGAAGCCGATGAACCTGGATGCCAAGTCCATCGATGGCTACAACCTGCCCAATACCGTCACCACGCTGACCGGCAATGTCACGGCGACGCAGGGTACGCTGAAGATGACGGGCGACAAGGCGCTGGTGAGTATCGACGCCAATACGCAAATCAGCCACATCCATGTCACGGCTGCGCCGGGCAAGCTCGCGCACATCGAGCAGATCGACGATGCCGGCAATCTGATGACCGGCGACGCCGACACGCTGGACTACGACAATATCAACGGCATCGCCGTACTGACCGGCCATGCGGTCGTGCACCAGCAGGGCCGCGGCGAGTCGCACGGCGACAAGTTGACCTACAACACGCAGACGCAGCAGATGACCGGCACCAGCGGTAGCGACGGCCAGGTCCATATGGTCATCCTGCCCAAACCGCAGCCTGCCCGTGCGCCCGCGCCCGCCTCATCGAAGCAGCCATAACCGATGCTTTCTGCCGAAGGTCTGCAAAAAAGTTTCAAGGCGCGCCAGGTCGTGCGCGATTTTGCGTTCTCGATCCGCGAGGGCGAAGTGGTCGGTCTGCTCGGCCCCAACGGCGCCGGCAAGACCACCTGCTTCTATATGGTGGTCGGCCTGATCGAGGCCGATGCCGGCAGCATCAAGCTGGACAAGCAGGACATCACCGGCCTGCCGATGCATTCGCGCGCCAAACTGGGCATCGGCTACCTGCCGCAGGAGGCATCGGTGTTCCGCCGCCTGAGCGTGTCGGACAACATCATGGCCGTGCTCGAGCTGCGCGACGGACTCAGCCAGCAGCAGCGTGCCAGCGAGCTGGAAAGCCTGCTCGATGAATTGAAGATCGGGCACATCGCCGACCAGAAGGGCATCAGCCTATCCGGCGGCGAGCGCCGACGGGTGGAAATTGCCCGCGCGCTGGCCGCGCAGCCGCGCTACATGCTGCTGGACGAACCCTTCGCCGGCGTCGACCCGATCTCGGTCGGCGAAATCCAGCGCATCGTGCGGCACCTGAAGGAACGCGGCATCGGCGTGTTGATCACCGACCACAATGTGCGCGAGACGCTGGGCATCTGCGACCGCGCCTACATCCTCAACGACGGCGAAGTGCTGTCGCGTGGTACGCCGGCGCATATCCTGGCCGACGAGAAGGTGCGCGAGGTTTATCTGGGCCGCGAATTCCGTCTTTGAGACGCCGGTCAAGGCTGGCACCTTTGCCCTCCACACATGCCTATGGCCGCATCGGCAGCCAAGCGTTAGGATGTTGGTCAGTTCCTTCGAACAGGCTGGCATGAAACCTGCTCTCCAGTTTCGTCTTCATCAGCAGCTGACCCTGACGCCGCAACTGCAGCAGGCGATCCGCCTGTTGCAACTCTCGCAGCTGGAGCTGGAGGCGGAACTGCGTCAGATCGCCGAGAGCAACCCGCTGCTCGAGTTCGCCGAAGAAAGCGAGGATGTCGAGCCGGCCGACGGCGCGGATGACGATACCGACTACGTCAATCCGGAGCGCCCCAGCGCTGCCGCAGGCACCGAAAACGACAACAGCAACGACGACACCGGCGAATGGGCCGAAGGCGGCGGTGCGGCCGAATCGCCGATCGATTTTTCCAGCAGCAGCCTGGGCAGCAAGAGCAGCAACACGGCATCGCGCGGCGACGAGGATTTCGAACCGCAGAACGCCGCGCCCGACACGCTGCAGCAGCACCTGCTGTGGCAGCTCAACATGGCCTCGTTCAATCCACGCCAGCACGCCATCGCCGCCGTGCTCATCGACGCGATAAATGCCGATGGCTACCTCGACGAGAGTCTGGAAACCCTGCTGACGGCGCTGCCGGAAGGCATCCGCGCCAGCATTGAGGAAATAGACGCCGTGCGCCGGCGCCTGCAGGGCTTCGACCCGGCCGGCGTGGGCAGCCTGGATCTGCGCGACTGCCTGCGCGTGCAGCTGGAGCAGTTCGCTGCCGACACGCCGCATCGCGATCTGGCGCTGCGTATCGTCGATACCGAGCTGGAGCTGCTGGCGCGCAACGACAGGGTGCGCCTGGCACGTCGTCTGCACGTCACCGAAGACGACGTGGTCTCGGCCGCCCTGCTCATCCGCAGTCTCGACCCACGCCCCGGCGCAGCCTTCGACGCCACGCCGGTGGAATACGTGGCGCCCGACGTCTATGCCCTGCGCGACGGCACTCGCTGGCGGGTCAGCCTCAACGCCGACTGCCAGCCCAAATTGGGGCTCAACCAGCATTATTGCGGCCTGATCGCCCGCGCCCGCGGCGAAGACGCCAGCTGGATGCGTGGCCAGCTGCAGGAGGCGCGCTGGCTGATCAAGAGCCTGGAATCGCGTGCCGAAACGCTGCTCAAGGTCGCCGAGGTCATCGTGCGCCGGCAGAGCGCCTTTCTCGACTACGGTCCGGAAGCGATGCATCCGCTGGTGCTGCGCGAAGTGGCCGAAGAAGTCGGCATGCACGAGTCGACCATCTCCCGTGTGACCACGCGCAAATATTTGCACACGCCGCGTGGTACGTTCGAACTGAAGTATTTTTTCTCCAGCGGCGTCTCCACCGAAGACGGCGGCAGCGCATCGGCCACCGCAATCCAGGCGATGCTGCGCAAGCTGATCGGCGCCGAAGACGCGCGCAAGCCCCTATCCGACCAAGCCATCGCCGAGGAACTTCATCGCAAAGGCATCCAGGTTGCCCGCCGCACCGTCGCCAAATACCGCGAAGGCCTGCGCATCCCCAGCTCCAGCGAACGTCAGCGCGCCAACTGACAGATCGCGGAATCCTGGAGGGAACTTGTCCCTGCCCAAAGCGTCCACATACCTGTAGAGAGTGATAAACGACGCGTCGCCTGCCGCATGACAGAGGCCCGTCGCACCCGCCGCGAAATGCGGCAAATGCACCAACAGAGGAGGCGCCCATGCAATTCCAACTCAGCGGTCAGCATATTGAAGTCACTCAGGCCTTACGGGACCACGTCACTGCCAAGCTCGACAAACTCACACGACTGGACAACCGGCTGATCAGCCTCTCCGTCGTCATCTCCGTCGACAAGCTGCAGCAGTTTGTTGAAGGCACCCTGGCCACCACCGGCGCCACCCTGCACGCCGAAGCCGCTGAAACCGACATGTACGTTTCCATCGATGTGATGTTCGACAAGCTGCTCTGCCAGCTGCGCAAGCATCGCGAAAAAGTCTGCGACAAGCATCAGCGCGAGGCGCGCGAAGTCCGCCTGGCGGTGTAAACCCCACGCTACGGCCCGCTCCGCCATCGATCCGCGATCGGTGGCACGGCGGGCCGATTCGTCTGCAAGGCTTGGGCTGAAAGGCCGCAGTCTGAGCGCCGCCGCGTCCAAACTGGCACAATGGTCATGCTGCCGCGCCGGCCCACCGGGCTGTTATCGCGGCGCGAAGGACCGGCCTTGGATCGAATCAGCGCGCGACAACTTTACGATGGCGTTCACGAACGCATGGGGCTGCGCTGGATTTCCGGCATGCGGGGAGAGGCGCGTGCGCTGGACCCAGGCGCTACGCAGTCACGCCGGCCATCGCTGATCGGCTATCTCAATGTCATCTACCCGAACAAGATCCAGATCGTCGGCACCGAAGAACTGAATTTTCTCGACGGACTGGATTCGCGCCAGCGCTGGGAAGTGATCCACAAGGTTGCCGCCTACCAGCCGGTCGCGCTCATCGTGAGCAAGGATCAGGCGATTCCGTCGGACCTGCGCGAAGTCGCCGAGGAAACCAATACGCCGCTGTGGATCAGCCCCAAGCGCGGGCACGAGCTGCTCACCTATCTGCAATATCACCTAGCGCGCCTGCTGGCCGCCAAGACCACCCTGCACGGCGTGTTTCTGGAAGTGTTTTCCATCGGCGTGCTGATCACCGGCGAAGCCGGCTCGGGCAAGAGCGAGCTGGCGCTGGAGCTGATCAGCCGCGGCCATCGCCTGGTCGCCGATGACGCCACCGAGTTCACCCTTATCGCGCCGGACGTGATCGACGGCACCTGCCCCGAACTATTGCAGGATCTGCTCGAAGTGCGCGGCCTGGGCGTGCTCAACATCCGCGAGATGTTCGGCCACATGTCGGTCAAGCCGTCCAAGTACCTGCGCCTGGTGATCCACCTCAAGCCATTGCGCGACGGTGAGGATACCGACGCGCTGACCCGGCTCACCGGCGACATCGGCCATCGCGAGATCTTCGACGTGGCCGTACCGATGATCACCATCCCGGTGGCGCCGGGACGCAACCTCGCCGTGCTGGTGGAGGCCGCTGTGCGCAGCCACGCGCTGAAGAGCAAGGGCATCGACCCGGCGCAGACCTTTATCGATCGCCAGGCGCATCAACTGAACCGGCTACCGCCGTGGTGATGGCATGACTGACGACGGCAAACCGCTGATCACACCGCTGGTCGACGCGCGCGAGATTCATCTCATCGTGCTGACCGGTCTGTCCGGCGGCGGCAAGACGGTGGCGCTGCGCGCGCTGGAAGATCTCGAATTCTATTGCGTCGACAATCTGCCGTCGGCACTGCTGCCGCAGCTGGTCAACGCGGTGATCGGCGGTCATGACGACCCGGGCAGCGGCGGCATGCATCGGCGCATTGCCGTGGGCGTCGATGTCCGCAACCGCGGCACCGACTTCGCGCATATGCCGCAGGTGCTTTCCGATCTGGCCGCGGCCGGCGTCCAGGTGCAGCTGGTGTTTCTCGACTGCCGCGACGAAGTGCTGATCAAACGCTATTCGGAAAGCCGTCGGCGCCATCCACTCGCGATGCGCGGCGTGTCGCTGGCCGACGCCATTGCCGAGGAGCGTCGCCTGCTGCGGCCGCTGATGGCGATCGCCGAAAAGGTGATCGACTCCAGCGAGCTCAACGTGCATCAGCTGCGTCGGCTTATCGCCACCGGCTACGCCCGGGCCACCGAAGGGCTGACGCTGATGTTCCAGTCGTTCGCGTTCCGCCGCGGGCTGCCGCTGGATTCGGACTTCGTGTTCGACGCGCGCTGTCTGCCCAATCCGCACTGGCAGCCGCATCTGCGCCCGCTGTCCGGCAAGGACGCACCGGTACGCGACTTTCTCGACGTCGAGCCGCTGGTCGGCGAATACTTTGCCGACACCGCACGCTGGCTGGACGCGTGGGTGCCGCGCTTCGAACAGGACGATCGCAGCTACATGACCATCGCCATCGGCTGCACCGGCGGTCGCCATCGTTCGGTCTATCTGGTCGAAAAACTTGCCGCCCATTTTCGCGCCCAACGCGAGGGCGTACTCACCTTCCATCGCGAACTCGAGTGACCACCATGCCTCGTCATATCACTACAGGGTCAACGGCATGAACGTCAGCGTACTTTTGATGACGCACGAAGCGGTCGGCAATGCGCTGATCGCCGCCGCGCATCACGTCATGCCCAAACTGCCGCTGCAAGTTGCTGCGGTGGAGGTTCCGCCGCAGGCCGACCCGGACGTGATGCGAACACTCACCGCACGCCACGCGCGCGAACTCGATCACGGCGACGGTGTCCTAGTGCTGGCCGATCTGTATGGCGCCACGCCATGCAACATCGGTCTCTCGCTCGGCGCACTCGGCGTGCACCTGCGCTGCGTGTCCGGACTCAACCTGCCGATGCTGTTGCGTGTCCTCAATTACGCCGACAAACCGCTGGACGAGCTGGCCGAAATCGCGGCCAGCGGCGGACGCGGCGGAATCTTTATCGACCATGCCTGATTTTATTTATGCTTGAACAAGAAATCGTGGTTTCCAACAAGCTTGGCCTGCATGCGCGCGCATCGGCGAAGCTGGTGCAGCTTGTTCAGGGGTTCAAGGCGACCGTGTGGCTGGTCAGCCGCGGTCGCGAAGTCAATGCCCAGAGCATCATGGGCGTGATGATGCTGGCTGCCGGCATCGGCACACCGCTGATCATTCGCGCCGACGGCGCGGACGAGCAGGCCGCCGTCACCGCCGTGGCGGATCTGTTTGCGCGCAAGTTCGACGAAGGAGCATGAGGTGAAGCAGGGAACGGGAAACCACCCGAGGTGGCCCAGCAGGGAACAGGGAATGGGAAACGGCACGCATAAGGCGTGTTTGAAACACTGCGCTTTTTTTCTTACCTATCCGAAGCTGCCCCGCTCCTCCTTTATGCTTAACGTTCCCCATTCCCCGTTACTCGCGGCTTCGCCACTCGCCCTTCGGGCCGCCTTTGGCGTTCGCGCTGCGCGCGTCCCTGTTCCCCGCGCGGCGAGTGCCGCGCCATGAGGCATGTCCTCAGCGGCACCATCGCGGCGCACGGCATGGCGCTGGGTCGCGCGCGTCTGGTGCAGCCGAGCCGCTACAGCGTCGACACCCGGCCGCTGGCCGAGGACGAAGTCGAGGAACAGATCGAACTGCTGCACCGCGCGCTCGATACCGCGCGGCAGGAACTGCGCGAACTGCGCGGCAAGCTGCACGGCGCACTGGCACGCGAGGTCAACGAGTTCATCGACGCGCATAGCCTGCTGCTGGACGATGCCGAACTGCTGCGCGGTCTGGACGACATGGTGCGCATCGGCCACTACCGTCCTGGCGCCGCGCTGAAAAAACAGCGCGATCGTTTGTCCGCCGTGTTCGAGGCGATGGACGATCCCTACCTGCGCAGCCGCAAGGAAGACATCGAGCAGGTCATCAACCGGGTGATCTCCGCGCTGCAGCGCCAGACCAGCCCCGAAGAACGCAAACTCGCTGCACGCGTCGGCGAAATCCTTATTGCCGACAGCATCGCGCCGGGCGACATGGCGCAGCTGGCCGGCAACGGCCTGCTCGGCGTGGTCGGCAGTTCCGGCAGCCCGTATTCGCACAGCGCGATTCTCGCCCGCAGCCTCGGCCTGCCGATGCTGGTGGGCACGCGCGACGCGCTGTCGACCATTCACGACGACGACCTGATCCTGCTCGACGCCGAGCGCGGCGAGGCGATCGTTCATCCTACCGCGCAGGACTTGTCGCGCTACCGCGCCTGGCAGCGCGAAGCGGCGATCGAGGGCCGACGCCTGGCCATGCTGGCCAATGCGCCCACGCGCACCCGCGACGGCATCGAGATCTGCCTGCTCGCCAACGCCGAAAGCGCCAGCGACGTGGCCGCCGCCCGCTCGCGCGGCGCCGACGGCGTAGGCCTTTACCGCACCGAATTCCTGTTCCTGCGCCACAAGGGTTTGCCGTCGGAAGACGAGCAGTTCATCGCCTATCGCGATCTGGTGATGGGCATGGGCGGTCTGCCCGTCACCATCCGCACGCTCGACCTCGGCGCCGACAAGGCCGATGCCGCGGGGCTAGTCGTGCGCGGCGAGGAAAACCCCGCGCTCGGCGTGCGCGGCGTGCGTCTGTCGCTGCGCTACCCGGCCGTGTTCACCACGCAGATCCGCGCGATTCTGCGCGCCGCCTGCTACGGCCCGGTGCGCGTGCTGGTGCCGATGGTTACCCAGCCCGACGAACTGATCGCCGTGCGCACCCTGTTCCGGCTGGCCCGGCAAGAGCTGAAACGCGAAAACGTCGACCTGCCGGAAAAGCTGCCGCTGGGCGCGATGATCGAAGTGCCGGCCGCAGCGATCAACGTGCGTGCACTGCTGGAATACTCGGATTTTCTGGCCATCGGCACCAACGACCTGGCCCAGTACGTGCTCGCCGCCGATCGCGGCAACGACGCGCTGGAAAACATCTACAACCCGCTGCAGCCCGCGCTGCTGCGGCTGCTGTCGCACGTCATCAGCTCAGGTCGCCGCGCCAAAAAACCGGTCAGCCTGTGCGGTGAGATCGCCGGCGATGTGAATTTCACCGCGCTGCTGCTGGTGCTGGGCCTGTGCGAATTCAGCATGCACCCCACGCAGATTTTGCACGTGCGCGACCGCCTGGCCACGCTCGACCATGCCCATCTGCGCCGGCAGGCCTCGCGCCTGCTGCGCGCCCACACGCACGAACAGGCCGAGGCGCTGATGAATGAAATTCTCGGTGAATGCCTGGCCCCGGCAGATCGCGCGCTGAGCTGAGTGCCGACCGCAGAGCGATCAAAGCACGTACGCGTGCGGCTTCCCGATCACGATTTCCTTGTCTGCCCGTCACTTGCATAATCGACGCCGGACGGTACTAATATTAGTACCATGTCACTCTCGCCTACCCAGCAAACCTTGCTCGATTACCTGCGCGAACACATCAATGCGCAGGGCTACCCGCCTTCGCAAATGGAAATTGCCGCGGCGCTGGGCTTTCGGCAGAACCGCTCGGCGCGACTGCATCTGGAAGCACTGGCCAAGGCCGGACATATCGAATGGTTGGGCGGTCAGGCGCGCGGCATCCGGCTGATCAACCGTCAGGCGCCGGCCAAAATAATGCAGGTGCCCCTGCTCGGCCGAGTGGCGGCGGGCAAACCGATCGCCTCGGATGCCGAGGTGCGTCGCCAGGTTTCGCTGGATGCCGCGCTGTTTCAACTGCGGCCCGATTACCTGCTGGAAGTGCTCGGCGAATCGATGCTGCTCGATGGCATCCTGCCGCATGACCTGATCGGCGTGCACCGCACGCCCGAAGCGCGCAGCGGTCAGACCGTGGTCGCACGGCTCGATGGCGAGTTCACCGTCAAGCGACTGGAGCGCAAGGGTGCGCGCATCCGCCTGCTGCCGCGCAATCCCGCGTTCGCCCCGATCGAGGTCGATCCGCGCAGCAACGACTTCGCCATCGAAGGCCTGTTCGCCGGCCTGATCAGGCCTGGCTGATGGCCAGCGTCGTTGCCCTCGACAGCCTGCTCGATTCGCGCCGGGTCTGGCGCGGCCAGCCACAGGCGCGCCCGACATCGAGGCAGCCGACCGGCTTTGCCGCGTTGGACGCCCAGCTGCCCAGCGGCGGCTGGCCGGAATCGGCGCTCAGTGAATTGCTGCTGCCGATGGACGGCATCGGCGAGCTGCGCCTGCTGTGGCCCACGCTGGCGCGGCTATCGCAAGCCGGCGACGCCTCATCCGATGAAAAAATCGTGCTGATCGCCCCGCCCTACCTGCCGTTTGCCAGCGCCTGGGCAAATGCCGGCGTCCGCCTGGAGAAGCTGCAGATCGTGCTGGCCCAGCCGCGCGACGTACTGTGGGCGACCGAGCAATGCCTGCGCTCGGCGGCGTGTGCGGCCGTGCTGTGCTGGCCGCTGCAGGCCGACGATCGCGCGCTGCGCCGGCTGCAGGTGGCCGCAGAAACCGGGCAGTGCCTCGGCTTCGCCATGCGCGATGCCAAAGCTGCGGCCAACCCGTCACCGGCGGCCCTGCGCATCGTCATCGATACCGCACCGGCGCAGCTGCGCGTCATCAAATGCCGCGGCGGCAATCCGCCGACGCAGCCGCTGCCGCTTTCCGCACTCGCACGTTGAGGCCGACGCCATGCTGTGGGCCTGCATTTTGCTGCCGCAACTGGCGCTCGACGGCGTCCTTCGCCGACACGCCGCACCCGACCTGCCGCTGGCGCTGATCAGCGGCCCCTCGCAGCGGCGCGTGCTGCAGGCCGTCAACGAGGCCGCCGAAGCCGAAGGGCTGCAGGCCGGCCAGCCGCTGACCACGGCACAGACGCTTTGCCATCACTTTGCCAAGGTCGACGTCGACAGCGCCGCGGCCGAGCGCACGCACGATTTCCTCGCTGCCTGGGCGTACCGCTACGGTTCGCTGGTCAGCCGCAGCCTGCCCTCGACGCTGCTGCTGGAAGTCGAGGCCAGCTTCAAACTGTTCGGCCCTTGGCCACGGCTGGAAGCGCGCCTGCGCCACGACCTTTCCGAGCTGGGCTTCCGCCACCGCATCGTGCTGGCGCCCAATCCCTGGGCCGCGCGCGCGCTGGTGAACCGGCACGATGGCCTGGCCATCAGCCAGGGAGCCCCGCTGCAGAAGGCGCTGGGCCAGCTACCGATCGATGCCAGTGGCCTGCCGCTCGATGTCTGCGAAAGCCTGGGCCGGATGGGCCTGCGCAGGCTGCAACAGGTATTTGCCCTGCCGCGCGCGTCGCTGGGCAAGCGCGTCGGTGCGCCTGCGCTGCAGCAGCTCGATCGCCTCACCGGCGCACTGGCCACGCCGCTGCCGTATTTCCAGCCCGCCGATGTGTTCGAGGCGCGCATCGAGTTCAACTACGACGTTACGTCCAGCCAGGCGCTGCTGTTTCCGCTGCGTCGGCTGACCGACGATCTGGCCGTCTATCTGGCCGGTCGCGACGGCGGCGTGCAGCAGTTTCTGCTGCGACTGGAGCACGATCGCGGCCCGGTCACCGACGTGCGCATCGGCCTGCTGGCGGCCGAACGCGATCCGGCGATGCTGTTCGAATTCGCACGCGGACGGCTGGAACCGCTGACGCTGAGCGCATCGGTCGGCGCGATGCAACTGATCGCGACCGAAATGCCGCCTTTTGTGCCGGCCGCACGCGATCTGTTCGATGCACGGCCACAGCAGGCCATGCCCTGGCAGCAGCTGCGCGAACGGCTGCGCGCGCGGCTCGGCGATGACGCCGTGCATGGGCTGGCCGTGCGCGCCGATCACCGGCCCGAACGGTCGTGGCAAATAGACGTCCAAACCAAATCACTGCCGACGTCCCTTCCGCGACCGGGCTGGCTGCTTAAACAGCCCGTACCGCTACGCGATCATCGCCTGCGCGTTCTGGCCGGTCCCGAACGCATCGAGAGCGGCTGGTGGGAGGCCGACGTGCGCCGCGATTACTACGTGGTGGAAACCAGCATGGGCCAACGCGCGTGGGCCTACAGGCCGGCCGGCGAGCTGGGCGAATTCATGCTGCACGGCTGGTTTGCGTGAGCTTGCCGCTGCCCGACTATGCCGAGCTGCACTGCCTGTCGGCTTTCAGCTTCCAGCGCGGCGCGTCGGTGGCGATCGAACTGTTCGAACGTGCCAAGGCACTGGGCTATCACGCACTGGCGATCACCGACGATGGCTCGCTGGCCGGCATCGTGCGCGCGCTGCAGGCCGCGCGGAAAACGGAAATGAAACTGATCGTCGGCAGCGAAGTGCAGCTGGACGATGGCCCCAAGCTGGTGCTGCTGGTGGCATCGCAGGCCGGCTACACGCGACTTTGCCAGCTGCTCACTTTGGCGCGTCGGCGCGCGCCGAAAGGCCACTATCAACTGCGCTGCGAGGACGTGACGGATACCGATGGCCTGCTGGCCTTGTGGCTTCCTCCCGAGGAAAGAGATGCCGCGCGCGACGACGCTCACGGTGCATGGATCGTCTCGCGCTTCCCCGATCGCGGCTGGCTCGCCATCGAACTGCATCGTGGCGCCGACGATGCAACCAGGCTCGCCTGGCTGCAGGCACTCGGCGAACGCCTGCAGCTGCCGCTGGTCGCCAGTGGCGATGTGCACATGCACGTGCGCTCGCGCCGCGCACTGCAGGACACGCTCACCGCGATCCGTTACAAGACCACCGTGGCTGAGGCAGGACACCGCCTGTTCGCCAACGGTGAACGCCATCTGCGCACGCGCAAGGCTCTGGCCGCGATCTATCCACCGCAGCTGCTGGCGCAAAGCGTGGCGGTTGCCGATCGCTGCCAGTTCCGGCTGGAGGATCTGAAATACGCCTATCCCCGCGAGCTGGTGCCCGAGGGCCACGACCCGAATAGCTGGCTGCGCCATCTCACGACAGCAGGCGAACGCTGGCGCTGGCCGAAGGGCACGCCCGACAAGGCGCGCCAACAGATCGGGCACGAGCTGGCGCTGATCACGGAAAAGAAATACGCCTCGTACTTTCTGACCGTGCACGACATCGTGAACTTTGCACACAGGGAAAAAATCCTCTGCCAAGGCCGCGGGTCGGCGGCCAACTCGGTCGTCTGCTATGTGCTCGGCATCACCGCGATCGATCCCACGCAGATGGAGATGCTGTTCGAGCGCTTCATCTCCAGCGAGCGCGACGAGCCGCCGGATATCGACGTGGATTTCGAACATGAGCGGCGCGAGGAAGTGCTGCAATACGTGTTCAACCGCTACGGCCGCGATCGTGCTGCGCTCACGGCGGTCGCCACGCAGTACCGCGGCCGCGGCGCCGTGCGCGATGTGGCGCGGGCGCTGGGCCTGTCATCCGATCTGGCCGGTGAGCTGGCTGCCACGATGGACCGCTGGAACGAGGACGCGCCGATCCCGGCGTATCTGCGCGAGTGCGGCTTCGATCCGGATTCGCCGCTGCTGCGTCAGGTGATCGCGCTGACCACCGAGCTGATCGGTTTTCCGCATTATCTGTCGCAGCATCCCGGCGGCTTCGTGATTTCCGAGCATCCGCTGTCGACCCTGGTGCCGGTGGAGAACGCGGCGATGGAAAACCGCACGGTCATCCAGTGGGACAAGGACGACCTGGACGTGATGCGCATGCTCAAGGTCGACTGCCTCGCGCTCGGCATGCTCACCGCGGTGCGCAAGACACTGGCGCTTTTGCGCGAACACGGCCGCGGCGACCACACGATGGAAAGCATCCCGCCGAACGACTCGGATACCTACGCCATGATCAGTCGCGCCGATACGGTCGGCGTGTTCCAGATCGAATCGCGCGCACAGATGGCTATGCTGCCGCGGCTGAAACCAGCCAACTATTACGACCTGGTGATCGAAGTGGCGATTGTGCGCCCCGGCCCGATCCAGGGCGACATGGTGCATCCCTACCTGCGCCGACGTAACGGACAGGAGCCGGTGGTCTACCCCTCGAAAAAATTGGAGACGGTGCTGAAGCGCACGCTGGGCGTACCGCTGTTTCAAGAGCAGGTGATGCAGATCGCCATCGCCGCGGCCGATTACTCGCCCGGCGAAGCCGATCAGCTGCGACGCTCGATGGCGGCGTGGAAGCGCCACGGCGGACTGGAGTCGCATCGCGAAAAGCTGCTCGCCGGCATGCTGAAAAATGGCTACACCGCCGACTTCGCCGAGCGCCTGTTCGAACAGATCAAGGGCTTCGGCAGCTACGGCTTTCCCGAATCGCACGCCGCCAGCTTTGCACTGATCGTCTATGTCAGCAGCTGGCTGAAATGCCATGAGCCGGCCGCCTTCGCCTGCGCGCTGATCAACTCCGCGCCGATGGGTTTCTATTCGCCGGACCAGCTGCTGCAGGATGCTAAACGTCACGGCATCCGCGTGCTGCCGGTGGACGTACGCCACAGCCACTGGGACTGCACGCTGCAGAATCACGTCGACCGCCACATGCAACTGGCGATCCGCATGGGCCTGCGCCTGATCAATGGTCTGCATCCGGCGACGGCCGAAAAAATCGCGCTCCAACGCGAACAGCGGCCCTTCGTCAATGTCGCCGATCTTTGCGCGCGCACGCAGATCGATCGACGCCAGCAGTCACTGCTGGCCGATGCCGGCGCCTTGCGCGGACTGGCCGGCCATCGCCACCGCGCGCGCTGGGCCATCGCCGCAGTGGAGTCGTCGCTGCCGCTGTTCGCTCATCTGCCGGCTCAAGCCGAGTCCGAGTCCGTCGTACTGCCTGTGCCCACCGCCTGCGAGGACATGCGCGCCGACTACCTGCTCACCGGCACTACGCTAGGCCAGCACCCGCTGGCCTTTTTGCGGCCCGAATTGCAACGGCGGCGCTATCGCGATTCATCGGAACTTGGCACGATACCCAACGGCAGGCACATCCGCGTGGCCGGCATGGTGACCCTGCGGCAGCGGCCGCAGACAGCCAGCGGCGTGATTTTTCTCACCCTGGAAGACGAATACGGCCTCACCAATGTCGTGGTGTGGACCAGCGTCTCCGAACGCCAGCGCCGCGTGCTGCTGCAATCGAACCTGCTGGCCGTGCACGGTTACCTGGAAAGCCAGCATGGCGTGCAGCACCTGATCGCGCAGCGGCTGGAAGACCTCACGCCGATGCTCGGCTCGCTCGACGTCAAGTCGCGCGATTTTCACTGAAGCGACCGGCCCATCAGCGTTTGGGCGCGACACTTTCCAGAAAGGCATCCAGCAGCACGCCGCGGTATTTCTGCCGGTGCAGCACGATCGAAAGCTTGCGCTGCAGATCGAGGAACGGCGTCTTCAGGGCCTTCAATCGGCCCACAGCCAACGCATCGATGACCGCCACGGCAGGCAGAAAAGCGATGCCCAGACCGGCCACCACGCTTTGCTTGATCGCCTCGATCTGGTCGAGTTCCAGGACCGTTTCTCCGGGCGGCAGCTGCGCCATCACGCGTTCGCTGATCGTGCGCGTGGCCGAGCCCGGCTCGCGCATGACCCAGCGCGCGCCGGAAAAATCTGCCGGCTTCAGGCCGCGCTTGCGCGCCAGCGGATGATCCGGCGGCGCGCATACCACCAGCACGTCATCGCGCCATGGCCGCACCTCCAGCAGAGGATGCGTCACCGGGCCTTCGACACAGCCGACATCGAGACTGTGATCGAGCACGCCCGCGGCGATGGTTTCGGTATTCGCCACGCGCAGCCGTATCGCCACCTGCGCATGGCTGCGCGCAAAGGCGCCCAGCAGTTCGCCGACGCGGTAGTTGCCTACGGTATTGCTGGCACCGATGCGCAGCTCACCGGCCAGAGCCGCCGCCCCTTCGCTGCCGCGACGGCCGAACTCGGCGTGGCGCTCCAGCAGCTCCTGCGCCAGCGGCAGCAGCTCGCGGCCGCGCGCATTCAGTCGCAGACGACCGCGCTCGCGCGCAAACACCGGCGCATCGAGCTGACGCTCCATTTCCGCCAGCGCCATACTGGCGGCCGGCTGGGTCAGGTGCAGGCGCTCCGCCGCCGCACGCACGCTGCCGTGCAGAGCGATCTGCACAAACACCTCAAGCTGGCGCGGGCTGATATTGATCATCAGTCAATCTTATCGCTTCCATCAGATATTCCAAGTTTTCCTGATGGATGACGGCGAGGACAATGGCGCATCCCAAGGACACACATCATGAACGCCCAGGTCATCCACGCCCAGCCCACGCCGCAGCACTCGATTGTCTCCGGCATTGCCCTGGCGGCCGGCATTGCGCTGGTGGCGCTCTGGTTAGGCCACCTGCTGCCGTTGGTCGGCGGGCCGGTTATCGGCATCGTGCTGGGCATCGTTGTCGGCAATCTGACCTCGCCGGGCGCGCACTTTCGGCCGGGCATCGCCTTTGCCGGCAAGTATGTGCTGCAGTGGTCGATCATCGCGCTGGGGTTCGGCCTGAGCCTGAGTCAGGTGGCGAAAACCGGGCTGCAGTCGCTCTCTGTCACGTTGGTGACGATGACCGTGGCGTTTCTTTCGGCATGGCTGCTCGGCCGCTGGCTGGGCGTGCACGACAAGCTGAAAATCTTGATCGGCGTGGGTACGGCGATCTGCGGCGGCTCGGCGATTGCCGCCGTCACCCCGATCATCCGCCCGGAAGATCACGACACCGCCTTCGCCATCTCGACGATCTTCCTGTTCAATCTGGTCGCCGTGCTGCTGTTTCCCCTGCTCGGTCACTTGATGCACCTGTCCGATCTCGGCTTCGGCCTGTGGGCCGGCACCGCGATCAACGACACTTCCTCGGTGGTCGCCGCCGGCTACAGCTACAGCAAGACCGCCGGTGACTTTGCCACCA
Source organism: Rhodanobacter sp. K2T2 (assembly GCF_013408815.1). NCBI lineage: Bacteria > Pseudomonadati > Pseudomonadota > Gammaproteobacteria > Lysobacterales > Rhodanobacteraceae > Rhodanobacter > Rhodanobacter sp. K2T2. The sequence goes on from NZ_JACCCA010000003.1 coordinate 102,435, forward strand.
TCGTCAAGCTGACTCGCGCCACGCTGATCATTCCCGTCTGCCTGGTACTGGCGTTCGTCGTCGCCGCGCGCGAAAAGCGCAACGCAGCCAAGGACGGCAGCGCCAGCAACTTCAGCCTCGCCAAGATCTTTCCCTGGTTCATCCTGTGGTTTCTGGTGGCCTCCGGAATACGCACCGCCGGGCTGATTCCCCTGACCATCCAGCCGTCCATTCACTTCGCCGCCGAGTTTCTGATCATCGTAGCGCTCACCGCGATCGGCCTGTCCGCCAATCTGCGCCGCATGGCCGCCAGCGGCATCAAGCCCATCCTGCTGGGACTGGGTGTCTGGGTGGCAGTCGCGGTCAGCAGCCTGCTGGTGCAGAAGGTGATCGGGCAGCTCTGACGTTTCCGCAAAGCCGCTCCTGCGAACTCGTCGTCACGTGACCAGATAAAGCTGGTCAAAAGGCACACTGCACGATCCACCCACAGCCCGTCACAAAACGCCGCGCCGGCTTGCAACGGCGCGGCCGAGTTGGGGTATAAGCATCTAGCCGCTTGCCACCCAACGATGAGTTCGTGGCGGGAGGCGCGTTCTGCGCGGCAGGGCGCCATCGGGCTTGCATCGTGTGCCGCCCAGGTGTCTTATCCACATGCCGACGCAGTCATTCTTGGCAGCCAACGAGGGGAAATATATGCGCTTTTTCCGGGTTTTGAGCTATCTGGTTTCGATTGCGGCAGCGAATTTCTTGATCCCCATGCCAGCCGCTATTGCCGCGACGCCAAGCACCGCGAGTTCGATGCATGTATCGGGCGATACGCTGACCTCCGTACAGAAGAACGGCGTACTGCGGGTCGGCGTAGCGCTCAATGCTCCCTGGGTATTGCGCGACAAAAACGGTCAGTGGATCGGCCTGGAGATCGACTTTATCCGGCAGCTGACCAAGGACATGCACTGGAAACTCGAACTGGTGCCGACCACATGGGCCAGCGCCATCGGCGACCTGCGCGATGGCCATTTCGACCTACTGGCGTCAGGCCTCAGCGTGACGCCACAGCGTACGCTGCTGTTGAAATACAGTCAGAGCTATGGCGACTTTCCGCTCGGCCTCGTGGTGAATCGCAAGTCGCTCGGCAACGACGACCTGCTCGCTCTCGAAAAAGGCGGAAAGCACCGCATCGGTGTGCTCGCTGGCACCGTCACCCAGGCCACCGCCAACACATGGCTGGGCAATAGCGAGGTCGTGGACATCAACGACGAAAGCCAGGCGCTGAAAGATGTGCGTAGTGGCAAACTGGACGGATTGATCGCCGAACAGCCGCTGCCGCAAGCCACCGCAAACGCCTATGCCGATCAGCTGCGCTCGCTCGACGTCAGCAAGTTCGGCAAGACCGCGCATGCCTTCGCCGTGCGCCTTAACGATCAGAATCTGCTCGATGTGGTCAACGCCTGGTTGATTTACGAAAAGGCCAGCGGCTTTATCGCCGATCGGGAAGATTTTTGGCTGCACAGCACGGCATGGGTCGAGCTGATGTAAGGCGCTCGCGGCAATCGTCACTTGTTCAGGTTCAACTACGCCACGGAAGCGGCCCTATGGCGCGAATGCGCTCCAAAGATCGCGAACCACTTCATCATCCACTTGCGGAGAAACGCATGCGTATTCTCACTATGCTGCTGAGCATCGTCGCTGTAGCACCGATCGCCGCCGTGCAGGCCGACGATTGCACCAACGCTTCCACGCAGACGACCATGAATAGTTGCGCGGACCAGACTTACAGAAAAACCGATGCCGAACTCAATACGGTTTATAAGCAGATCACTGCCCGCCTGAAAGCCGATAAAGAAACGACCCAGCTACTGATCGCCGCACAGAAAAGCTGGCTTGGTTTTCGCGACACCGAGTGTGCGTTTTCAACATCGGCCACCGCGCAAGGCAGCATTCATCCCATGCTGGTCGCCCAATGCCGCGCGGGATTGACGAGCAAACGCATCACGGAACTCAAAACCTATCTGCACTGTCAGGAAGGCGACATGAGCTGTCCCGTACCTTCCAGTTGAACGTCCAATTACCGCCGCGCCGACACGCGACATGTTGTTGATGCCTTCGAACTCATAGTGCCGAGACAAATTTCTCTAGTATTTGGGACAAGAAGATTTTTCGATGACTTGCGGCACACCACCGCCTGTGTAGAGGAGAGTGAGTGGCAAGCCCTGTGAATCTTTTCCCCTGTATATACCGTACAAACTTCCCGCCGTTATGGGTTGTGTTACCGGAGAACCACGAGTTACATAACGACTTCCGAAACGACTCGTGTAGATAACGACCGTCCCATTTTGACCCGTGTAACGGCTCAAACCGTTGGAGACTTTTAGATGAAGTCCGTTGCTGACTGCCAGCAACTCTTCGCTGGTGGCTTGCTTCAAAACGACGCCGGACCCAAGAGGATTGACCTCATCAACTAATTGATATGTTCCCGCTCCGTTGGCGCGTACCTCGATCGAACGTGAAAACCGACTTTCCGTCGTTGCAAAACAGCCGATGAAGTGGTTTGAATCCCGATCTTCGATATGGGTGGACTGCACATTGGCGCCCTCACAGGGAGTTTCCTGATAGGAAACGGAGCCGGCCTTCTTGCATTTGTAGACGTCAGCTTGGGTAGTGGCGGGTATCATCGAAACCAGTAAAAAAATAGAAGCCAATACGACCTTGGCTCTTCCTTCGCCATTCAACATTTCCACAACCCCTGGTTCGATACATGGTCAGACGATCGCTACTCGCCACGAAAGCCCCGCTTCACAGGGCATACTATCGAATACTAGCCACGAGTCCAAAGATAGCTTCGACTTATACAAGGCCGTACACGGCAGATTGTTATTGCGCGCAGAGGAAAGCTCGCAACCCAAAGCATGAAGTGAAACGGTCGATCTCTGGCTCTAGGCTGACACTGTAAAACCCATTTTCAGGATTCGAAGTTCTTCTTAATTGCCCACCTTTACCCGCCCAAAAACAACTCAAACCTTGCCCTGCTCCACCAAGGTCAACGCGACCTTGTCGCGTAGATAGACGGGCAGCGCGAGTTCGGGGGTGTAAGCGTGTCCCGCGTTGAACTCGCGCATGGCAAGTTCGGCAACGTGCGCGGCCTGCGGGTAGCGAGCGCCGTCGGCGGAGCGGAGCATGCCGGTGAAACGTTCGCTGAGAAGGGTGGAGTAAGTCGCCCAGCCGGTGCCGACGACTTGCCAGGTTGGTGCGTCGGGCAGCTGCAGGGATTCGGGCGTGCAGACGCGTTCGTCGTCCAGCGCGACCAGGCCGCCGTTGTCATCGCGGCGATAGCAGGCCGCGTAGATTTCGCCCATGCGGGCATCGATGACGGCGAGGATGGCGGCGTCCTCGTCTTCGGGCGCTTCCAGCGCCAGCGCGGCCAGCGAGGAGATGGTGATCACCGGCAGGTCGAGCGCCAGCGCCATGCCCTGAGCCAGCGACACGCCAAGGCGGACACCGGTGAAGGCGCCGGGGCCACGGCCCACCGCGATGGCATCGAGCGCATGACGGCCGATGCCAGCCTCGGCCAGCAGGGCATCGGCCATTGGCAAGACCAGTTCGGTATGCCGGCGCGGGGCAATTTCGCTGCGCGCGATGATGTCCTGCCCATGGATCAAGGCAACGGAGCAGGCTTCGGTAGCGGTTTCGATGGCGAGAATGTTCATGGCTGCTCCATGATAACCGGCGGCGGTGTTGTCGGCGCCGATACGCTGGCAATGTGTGCGTACCAGTCGATGCGGCGGGTGAGATACATCATCAGCGCCACCATCGTCAGCAGCACCAGTGCGCCGATCAGCAGCGCGTACTGCTCTGCGGCGATCAGTGCGTACAGCATCACGTAGATAAGTCCGAGGACGGCGGCCAGCAAGGCACCCGCGCGTGCGGCGCGCAGCACGGCGGTAGCGTAGCCGCCTACGATCAGCACGACCGCGCTGGCCGCCAACGCGTAGGCCGCTGCAAAACCTATCTGCTCGGACAACGCCAGCAGCACGACATAGAACGTCGCCAGAGCAGCGCCGACCAGCAGATACTGCACCGGGTGCACGCGCAGCTTTTTCAACGTTTCGAATAGAAAGAACGCGACAAAGGTCATCGCAATGAAAAGCAGACCGTATTTGCCCGCCCGTTCATTGCGCTGATAAACATCCACCGGCTGATAAAGCTGCACGCCGAAAATGGAGGCCTGCAGTGCGCCAGTCATGTCCGCCGCACCATCGGTCCAGTGCTGACCGTAATTGCGGTTGAGATCGAGCATATGCCAGTGTGCGCTGAAACCGTGGGCATCTACCCGACGCTCCAGCGGCAGCGCCGCACCGATAAAGCTGGGATCGCGCCACGGCGCATGCATCGTCACGTCGGTGCTGCGCGCCAGTGGAAGCAGTTGCAGCGATTGCGTACCTGCGAGCTTGAAGCTGATGTCGACCTGCAGCGGCTGATCCGTGACCTGAGGCCCCGTTGTCCCAGCCAGTGAATCCAGATCGACCGGCACGACGATGGTGGTCCATGCGCCGAGATGTTCCGCCGAAGAATCGAACCGCGCCGGCTTGCCGTTGACCAGCAGATGGGTCACCTGTTGCAGGCCGCGCAGATCGCTGATCGGTACACGCAATTCGGCCTTGCCGCCCTGCCACGGCGTGCCGACGGCCTGGCGCAGTTTCGCCAGATCATCGGCGCGATAGCTCGCATGCATCTGCACCGTGGCAACGAACACCGGTGCGCTGTAGATGCCGTAGCTGCGCTTCTCCACCGCCATCGCCACGTCCAGCGTCGTGCTGTCGGCCAGCATGCTTTGCGTACCGGCACGCCACTGCGCTGGGCTGCCGCTCGCGACCGGCAACGCCTCATGCGTCGGCACCACCAGCACAGGACTGCCCAGCACCTGCTCGCCGCCCCAACCCTGTGCAATTTGTGCAATCGCCTTTTCGCGCAGCTGCTGACGCTCGCTCACCAGCCCATTCACCTGCATCAGCGGTATCGTCATCAGCAGTGCCAACAAGGCGATACCCAGAACTTTCGCTGTTACCGTTTGCATCCATCCATTCATCGTGTCGATCTCCACGTGGGGAGCGTCGATCAGAACAGCCGGCGGAGGCGTACTTCAGGCAACGTCGGTGTTTTGCATGACGGCTGTGTGGCGCACGAAAGTCGAAAGACAAAGCATCGCGTATTCACGGCGACTCCATTGATCACCCCCACCCCTTCGACTTCGGCCCGCGGGTCCACGCTCAGGGTGAGCGGTAAAAATAAAATAAGTGCCGCAACTGCTCTGAGCTAAGGGCTTTGGCCTTGAATACTTAGCTTTCATAGCTTTTGCAGTTGATCTACCAAACCCCTATGCAGCGGTGAGGCGAGGTCGCCAGGCCCGCAAGGGGAATCGACAGGGGTGTCGATTCCTTTTCGCCAGTACATGGACGTACTGGCGAAAAGCCAGACCTCGGCTCACGTACTTGGCGGGCGCAGCCGCAAGCGCCAAGTGGGGTGACCTTCTCTTTACTTCGGGCCAGCTTCGCTGTTCGCGCCGCTCCTGCGGGGCAGTGGCTACTTTCTCTTGTCCACGCAAGAGAAAGTTTTTGCTCTGGAAGTAATTTCCAACAAACCGGCTTCAACCGAGCAGCACGACAACTGTCGATCAGCCTTCCTCACGACCAGAAGCGACCCTCGAAGACACCTCTGCAGCAAAGAAACTCCGCACATCAGCCAACTCACGCGTGCGCGGCATCGGCGGCAGGCTGGCCAGAAACAGACGTCCATATCCTTTGCTGATCAAACGCGGATCGCACAGCACCAGTACGCCGCGATCGTGCACGTCGCGTATCAGCCGGCCGGCGCCCTGCTTCAGTGCGATCACCGCGTTGGGCACCTGCCAGCCCATGAAGGGATTGATGCCGGATTGTTCCAGTGCCTGCAACCGCGCCATCAGTACCGGATCGTCAGGTGCGGCGAACGGCAGCTTGTCGATCACCACCACGGAAAGCGCCTCGCCGGCCACATCGACACCTTCCCAGAAGCTGGCGGCACCGAGCAGCACGCCGTGGCCGCTGGCGCGAAATTCTTCCAGCAAGCGCGGACGCGGTGCCGTGCCCTGCACAAACAGCGGCCACGGGCATTTGTCCTGCAGCAGTTCGGCCGCGCGACGCAGCGCGCGATGCGAGGTGAACAGCAAAAACGCGCGGCCGTTCGACGCGTGCAGCACCGGCAGCACCGCCTCGATGACTTTGTCGGTGTAGCCGCGCGCGTTGGGATAGGGCAGCGGCGGCGGCAGATAGCACAGCGCCTGTCGCGCATAATCGAACGGACTCTGCAGGCTCAGCGTCTGCGGATCGTCCAGACCGATCTGCCGCGCGAAGTGACCGAAGTCGCCAGCGACCGACAGCGTGGCCGAGGTATGGATCCACGCCGCCTGCGTGCGTTCGCGCAGACCGCGCATGGGTTCGGCCAGATCGAGCGGCGTGGCATATAAAACAAAGCCGCGCGGGTAATGCTCATACCAGCGCACGTCGCGATCGGTGTGATCTTCGACGATACGATCGAGTCGACCGACCAACAGCAGCGCGCGCTCGTGCAGGTTGTCGAAGCCGCGCGAGCGCTCGGCCTGCGATGCCAGCAATTCGGCCAGGGTGGAGAGCAGATCGCGCAGATCGCCGAGGGCCGCGTCGACACCCGGCTGAGCTTCCAGCTGCTGAAACGCGCCACGTGCCGGCAGCGCATCCATCGTCAAGCGCAGCTGACGCACGGCGTTTTGCAGGGCTTCGACCGGCTCCAGCAACAGGCCGATCGCGCCGGTGATGCCGCTGCATTCGGCCAGCGCATCCTGCGCCAGTTCGGTGAGCTGGCGCGCGCTGATGCTCTGCGAGAAAAACTGGCCGGCGAGTTCGGGAATCTGATGCGCCTCGTCGAGAATGAAGGCCGCGGCGCCAGGCAGGATTTCGCCGAAGCCTTCCTGTTTCAAGGCGAGATCGGCGAATAGCAGATGGTGATTCACTACCACCACATCGGCCTCCTGCGCTTCGCGTCGCGCCTTCACCACATGGCAGTCGTCGAAGAACGGACACTCGACACCGAGGCAGTTTTCCGGCGTGGAGGTGACGCGCGGCCACAGCGGCGATTCCTCCGGCACCTCGGCCAGCTCCATGCGATCGCCGCGGCGCGTGCGCGCCGACCATGCGCGAATGGTCGCCAGTTGCGACGCCTGCGTGCGGTCGAAGGTGGCGCCCTCGCGCACGGTCTGGTCGAGGCGGTACAGGCAAAGGTAATTGGCGCGGCCTTTCAGTAGTGCCGTTTTCAGGCGCGAGCCCAGCACCGAGCGCACCTTCGGCAAATCGCGAAAATACAGCTGATCCTGCAGCGCCTTGGTGCCGGTGGAAATGATCACGCGCTCGCCCGACAGCAGCGCCGGCACGAGGTACGCATAGGTTTTGCCGGTGCCGGTGCCGGCCTCGGCGATCAGCGTGTCGCGGCCGGTGATCGCCCGCTGTACGGCGACCGCCATCGTCTGCTGTGCCTCGCGCGGCACGAAGTTCGGCAACTCGCGGGCAAACGGCCCGTCGGCGCCGAGCAAGGCGCCGATGTCGTCGTGTTCAATCATTCATGCAGTATCGCTTGCCGCGGCGATGCGTCAAAACCACGGCAGCGAATGCGTGACATCAATAGCGCGGCTGGCCCGGCTTGTGGCACTGCTGCACCCACTTGCGCGCGGTCTCGGCGCCGGCCTGATCGTTCTGCTGCAGGCGCATTTCCACCACGGTCTGCCAGTTGCGTGCGCACAGCGGCCCGAGCTTGGGACCGAGCGACCACGACTGATGCGCCAGCCTTTCGGCCATCGGGTAATCCTTCATCCGCACGGCAATCTCGGCGCGGTCCTGCAGCAGATCGGGCGAGTTCGGGCTGAGCTTGAGCGCCTGATCGAGCTTGGCCGCAGCGTCGGCGTAGCGGCCGGCCTGTTCGTCGCTCTTCGCCGCGTCCTGCAGGCCGGCCACACCGGCGTCGCGCAACGGGTTGACGTCGATCACCGATTTTTCGTGCGCGCCCGCCGCGCGAATCGCGGCGACCAGATCGTAAGCGGGCGGCGTATAGGCCGGCTTGGCCGGCACGGTCGGCTGCGGCTCGAACAAGCTGCACGCGCCCAGCGAAACGACGGCGAATGCCAGCAACAGAAAGGAAACGGGTTTCGTGACAGGCAGCATGATCAATTCCGGAGCGTGTTATCGGGCGGTGTATCGGGGTTGGGTGGCGGCGGCGCGCTACCCGCAACTGCAGGCTGATCGCCACCGCCGAACAGGCTTTTCACACCTTGCCAGAAACAGCCCTCGGTGTCCGCAGGCAGAGAGCCAGCCACCACCTCGAACTGCCGCGCGCCCTGGCACGACGACGACGTCGGTTTGCCGTCGGCCGGATTGATCCACGCCAGTTCAAGACCCGGCGCGGGCGTGGTCGACAGCGGTTTGGTCGGCAGCTTCTCGAACAGCTCGCGCCAGGCGCGCAAGGCACCGGTAGCGCCGAACAGCACGGTCGGCTTGTTGTCGTCGCGGCCCATCCAGAACACCGCCAGATGCTGGCCGGTATAGCCGGCGAACCAGCTGTCGCGCATGTCGTTGCTGGTGCCGGTTTTGCCGGCCGCATCGAGGCGCGCCAGGTCGGAGTCGCCGATCGAATGCGCCGTGCCGAACAGGGTGACCTGCTGCAGTGCCCACGTGGTCAGGCGCACCGCGTCCTGGTATTCGCCCTGGCCCGTCTGCACCTGATAGCGCTTGATCGTCTGACCGCTGCCATTGACCACACCGCGCACCGCCACCAGCGGCAGCGCGTGGCCGTCGGCGGCGAGGTATTGGTACATCTGCGCCACCTGCAGCGGCGAGAGATCCAGTGCACCGATCAGCAATGAAGGACTCGGGCTGACGTTTTCCAGTCCGAACGATTTCAGGAAGGCCTGGATCCGCGGCAGGCCCACGGCGAGGCCGAGATGGATCGTCGCGAGATTCCACGAATGCGCCAGCGCATCGACCATCGGCAGCTGCCCGTGGCTCTGGTTGTCGTCGTTGTGCGGCTCCCAGTAGCTGCCGTCGGGCTGACGCAGGCTGACCGGGCTGTCGTCGAGCAGCGTCGCCAGGTTCCAGCGATCGGGCTGGGTCAGCGCCACCAGATAGACGAAGGGCTTGACCAGCGAACCGATCGGACGCCGCGCATCGATGGCGCGATTGAAGCCCTGCTCGCCAGGCGTGCGGCTGCCGACGACGGCAAGCACGCTACCGGTAGGCGCATCGGTCACTACACCGGCGGCCTGCACCTCGTTCGCGCGCTTGCCCAGACCTTTCAGCGCAGTGGTGATCGCCTGCTCGGCATACAGCTGCGCCGTCGGATCGAGCGTGGTGAAGATCGACAGGTTGCCGTCGCGCAACGACTGCTCGTCGAAGTCTGCGGTAATCTGCGAGCGCACTAGTTGCATAAACGCCGGGAAGCGGTTGTGCGGCAGCTGGCCGTCGCTGATCACTCCCAGCGGCGAGGCCTGTGCGGCATTGGTTTGCGCCGCCGTCAGCAGGCCGGTATTGGCGAATTCCTGGATCACCAGATTGCGCCGCGCCAACGCGCGCTCGGGCGAACGGCGTGGGTCGTAATAACTCGGCCCCTTGACCATGCCCACCAGCAGGGCGATTTCCTGCGGGCGCAGATCTTCCATTCGGCGACCGAAGTAGAACTCCGCCGCCGCGGCAAAACCGTGCACCGCCTGATCGCCCTGCTGGCCGAGGAACACGTCGTTGACGTAGGCCTCAAGGATGCGGCCCTTGCTGTAATGCGCTTCGAGCAGCAGCGACATCAGCGCTTCGTTGAATTTACGGGTGAAGTTCTGATCGCGCGTGAGAAACAAGTTGCGCACCAGCTGCTGGGTCAGCGTCGAGCCACCCTGCACCGTGTGGCCGGCGCGCATATTGGCAAACATCGCACGCGCAATCGCGCTGAAATCGATGCCGATGTGATGCTTGAAGTCGCGATCCTCGACCGCCTGCAGTCCACTGAGCAGTAGCGGCGGCACGTCGGCCAGCTGTACAAAGCGGCGTTCTTCCTGCTTGGCTCCGTAGAGCGTAGCGATACGTGCAGGGTCCAGATGCGCCAGCGGAATCGCGTCCTTGGTAACGGCGTCGCGCACCTGCTGCACGCTGCCGTTGCCCAGCGTCACCTCCACGCGCTTGGGCAGTTCGCCCCCGTCCGGGCCGGCATAGCCGCGCGAGGAAATGACGTACGTGGCCCCCCGCTTACTCCAGCTGCCGGCGATTTGACCGCCGTCGCGGCTGTAGCCGGAAAAGGTCAGCTCCAGCTCCAGCGCAGCGGGCGTCATCGGCGTGCCGACAGCCAGCGCCAGCGGACGGGCATAGACACGCGTGGGCACGGCGAACACCAGATCGTTGAAGCGATCCTGCACGCGCTTGTTGAGGATCAGCGTATACGGCAGCACGAAGCCGAACAACAGACCCATACCGACCCAAACAGGAATCCGCAACCAGGGCCAGCAGCGGCGCGCGAACGCGCCAAGACGATTCAAAAAATCCAACGTGGGAAAATCCGGCAATCAGGTGCGCCGATCATAAGGCCTGCATCCTCGCGCGCCCATGAACGCAGCAGCCGCTTTGCAGGCAATTTGCGGGCAATCCGTGAAGGGCCTTTACACATTCAAATCTGCGCGCTCAGCGACGCGTCGGCATCCAGACCGAGGCGTCGGGGCGAAACGGTCGCGGATTGATGCCGAGCAGGCGCTGCAGTTCGCCGTTGTCGGCAATCAGATCGGCGTCGAGCCGATGTAGGGGACCGCGAAGTCGCGGCAAGCCGTGGCGACCCAGCCGCAACAGCCACGCTGGCAGCGGCAACGGCAACGTGGCGCACGGCAGACTACGATGCACGCGGGCAAACATTTCGCCCGCAGTCAGCCGCTCGCCGCCGCCGATCGAAAGAATGCGCCCGCCCGAGGCCGGGCAATCAAGCGCGGCGATCACCGCCTGCGCGATATCGTCGGCGTGCACCGGCTGGCGCAGGCCGCGACCGGACGGCAATGGAAACAGCCGATAGCGCATCGCCCGGTGCGCCATAGGCGTCAGGCTCTTGTCCTTGCCGGCGCCGTAAATCAGCGTGGGTCGCAGCACCGTCCAACTGCAACCGTGACGCGCGCACGCCGCCGCCAGCGCGGTCTCGCCGTCACGCAATTGGCGCGAAATTTCCCGCTCGACCGGCACGCTGGAATCGCGCTTGGTTTCGGCGCTCATCGAGCTGGTGGCGATCACGCGCGGCGCGCCAATCAGCGGGTTGTCCGCCAGCCATTGCGCCAGCGCCAGCAACGGGCCGAAGCTGATGATCGCCGACAGCGGCGGCAGCGCCGGCACGGCATAGGGCAGCTGACCGAGCCGCCACTGCGCCGATGACGGTGCATTGGCTGGCGGATGCCGGCTCAGCGCGATAACCAACTCGCCGCGATCGAGTAGGCGCGGCAGCAGAAAATGACCGATCTGGCTGCTTCCCCCGAGAACCAATACGGTCAAGGCGACTTCCTTTGGCTCAAAACCGGCATCATGCGCGGCTCACGGACTGCCCTGCAGGCGCGCGGCTAGATCGAGCACGCGCGGCTGGTTGGGCGACAGCTTGCGGGCCCGATCGAGCGACTGCGTCGCACCGACGCGATCGCCATCGCGCAGCTGCTGTTCGGCCTGATCCAGCCATGCGCCGGCCAGGCGATCGCTGAGCGCGCCCTGCGATGCTTCGCCCGGTGCCAGCTCGGCAAGGTTGTCCAGCATATTGCTGGCCTGTCCGAGATTGCCGTTGGCCAGCGCCTGGTTGAACTGTTTTTCAACCTGCACCGGCAGCGCCTGCAAACCCTGCAGCGCGGCCGCGTTGCTGCCGTCGATCACCAGCGCGTTGCGGTACAGATCGTAGGCGCTGTTGCCCGGCGGCAGCATGATGTCGCCGCGCGCGGCGGCAATCTGCGCGCGCTGCACCATGCGCGCGACGGCAGCGCTTTGCTGCGGCGACAGTACGACCGGCGCGGACGCTTCGACGGCGTCGTCGGGCGAAGCGTTGTTCGGATCGCCCGCCTGGGATGATGCGCCCTGCGCCGCTGCGCCGTTAAGGCGCGCACGCGCCGCCGCGAGGTCGGCCGACTTCGGCGCCAGCACCGTGGCCTGATCGAGCAGCTGAGTGGCCTGTGCGGTATCGCCGGCGTCGATGGCCGCGCTGGCCTGCACGGTCAGCGCCTGCGCCACCTTGCCCAGTCCCGCGTGCGCCTCGGCATTGTCCGGGTCGATGGCGAGCGCTGCCTTGTAATGCGCCAGCGCGGTGTCGTCGCCCTGGCCCACGATGCGACCGGCGCGAAACGCGTCGGCGCCCTGCTTGAGTTCGGTGTCGAGTGCGCTGTCGTCCTGCTTGCGCGTTTGCGCCTGCTGCGCGCGCAACGCTGGCAGCGCGCCGCTGTTCGGCTGCAGCGCGGCCAGTTCTTCGACCAGCGCGTTGGCGGTCATACTGTCGTTGGCGTCGAATGCCTTGTGCGCCTGCACCGCCAGCGCATCACCGACCTGATCGAGCCCGTGCGCAGCCACCGCGTTGTTCGGGTCGGCCTGCAGCATCTGCTTGTACAGCGCGCCGGCGCCGTGCGGGCCTTCGAGCTTGCCGTCGGCCAGCGCCTGCTGGGCCTGATCGACCAGGTCGACGGTCTTCACTTGCGACGAACCCTGCGCCGCGCGCGCCTGCGCGATCTGTGCATCGAGCCGGTCGACGTCGCTGCCGCCGCCCAGCAGATCGCGGGCGGAGGCGGCCTGCTGCGCGGCCTGGTCGAGATGACCGGCCAGCAGCGCGGCATCGGCCTGCGCCAGCTCGGCCTGCCCGACCTGGCGCAGGCCGTCGGTGGCGCGATCGTTATCCGGCTGCAGCGCGATGGCGGATTGGAAAAGTTCGCGCGCGCTGGTGCCGTCCTGGCCGTCCAGATGGCCAGCCTGCAGCGCCTGCTGCGCGCGGCCCAGCACATCGTTGAGTTCGGTGTTGGGCAGCTTGCCACGCAGCCAGCCTTGGTTGAGCCACGCCGTGGCGATCACGGCAATAAGCACGAGCAGCAGCACCGGAAGCAGCCAGCCGCGCTTGCCGCCGCCGGGTCGGTTGCGCGAGCGTGGTGGCGGGCCGCCCGGCCGGGCACTGCGCGCTTCGACCTTGACCTGTGGCAGGCCGTCGCTGGCCGGGCCACGTGGCGAATCCAGATGATCGATATCGCCGAGCGTGGGCTCGGTGCGGCGAGGGGGATCGGCTTCGTGCTGGTCTCGACGTCCGCTCATGGTTTTGGGGCTTCAGATGAATGGCGGCAGCTTAGCATCGCGCCACGGGCCTGCTTCGGCCCGAAAAATCGCGCGTTCAGCTTGCGGGTCGAGGGCTTTCAGGCGCGCCGCGTCGGCGAGCCCGGAAAGACGCAAGGTGGGCATCGCTAGGCCGTACCCAATCGCCGCGCATCGACCACATTGGGCAATACGGTCAATTTACTGAGCAGGGTCGAGAGCTGTTCGAAGTCGCGCACGCGCAGCGTGTAGCGCATTTCCACTTCCCCGGTGCGGGCAAACAGGCGGCTGGACGAGGCGATGATATGCGCATTGGTATTGCTGATGATGCCGGTCACGTCCTTCTGCAGACCTTTACGGTCGTAACCGCGCACTTCGATATCGATCTCATAGGCTTGATTGGCGGCGTTGCCCCAGCTCACCTCGATGACCCGATCCGGATCGGTGCGCATCAGCCGCGCCAGGCTGGCGCAGTCGGCTCGATGCACCGACACGCCGCGACCCTTGGTGACGAAGCCGCGCACCGCATCGCCCGGCAGCGGTTGGCAGCAGCGCGCCAGCGTGGTGAGCAGGTTGCCAACGCCCTCGATGCTGAGCGCGCTGTGATCGAGAGACGACGGCCGCGCGACGTAGGCCGGCGCCGGCGCGACCGGCGGAGCCGGCGGCTGCGCCGCTTCCTGCAGCACGCGCGAAATCTGCCCGGGCAGCAGTTCGCCGAGCGCCAGCGCGACCAGCAGCTCCTCGTGATTTTTCAGATGAAAGTGCGCCGGCAGCTTGGCGATATCCATGCTCGGCAGCGCCAGCCGCTTCATTTCGCGCTCGAACATCGTGCGGCCCACGGCAACGTTGGCGTCGTGCGCGATGCGCCGGAACCAAGCACGCACCTTGTCCTTCGCCCGCGCCGTCGTGAGATAGCCGTGATGCGGCGACAGCCAGTCGCGGCTGGGCTCGCCCAGTTTGGTGGTGAGTATTTCGACCCGATCGCCGCTCTGCGGCTGAAACGTCAGCGGCACGATGCGGCCGTTGACCTTGGCGCCGCGGCAGCGATGGCCGACTTCCGTGTGCACGAGGTACGCGAAATCCAGCACCGTCGCGCCGTGCGCCAGGTCGAAAATCTCGCCTTTGGGCGTCAGCAGATAGACGCGGTCTTCCAACAGCTCGCTGTGCAGGTCGGCAGCCAGCGCGCTGTCGTCTTCGCCGCGTGGTTCGAGCAGCTTGCGCATCCAGGCGATCTTCGCCTCGAACTCGACGTCGCTGCTGCCGCCCTCCTTGTAGCGCCAGTGCGCGGCCACGCCGAGCTCGTTGGCGTGATGCATTTCGTGCGTGCGTATCTGCACCTCCAGCGTCTTGCCGGATGGCCCGAGCACGGCCGTATGCAGCGAGCGGTAGCCGTTGGCCTTGGGCCGCGCGATGTAGTCGTCGAACTCGCCGGGCAAGTGCGGCCAGCGCGCGTGCACCAGGCCCAGCGCGGCATAGCAGTCGGCCACGCTGTCGACCAGGATGCGCACCGCGCGGATGTCGTACAGGTCGGAAAAATCCAGCGACTTGCGCTGCATCTTTTTCCAGATCGAGTAAATGTGTTTGGGACGGCCGGCCAGGTCAGCGCGGATGCCGGCGGCCTCCAACGTCTGGCCCAGTTCGGTCAGCGCCTCACGAATAAACTTTTCGCGATCGCCGCGGCGCTCGTCGAGCAGCTTGGCGATGCGCCGGTAGACGTCGGGCCGCAGGAAGCGGAAGGCCAGATCCTCCAGCTCCCATTTCAGCTGCCAGATGCCGAGACGATTCGCCAACGGCGCATGGATATCGCGGGTCAGCCGCGCCAGCGCGGCGCTTTGCTCCGTCGGCAAATCCACCGCGGCGCGCATCCGGGCCAGCTGCCGCGCCAGCAAAACAAACACCACCCGCAGATCGCGCACGATCGCCAGCAGCAGACGACGCAAACCCTCCGTCGCCTTGTCCGGCGCGTGCTGCGCGTGCAGCGCCCAGACCTGCTCGGCCGCCTGCTGGCCTTCGACCAGCCGCTTCAGCTCGGCCGGCAAGGTGGTGCTTTGCGCTTTCCATACCTCGGGCGAAACGCGCGCCAGCTCAAACCACAGGGCCGCCGCCTGGGTCTGCGCATCGCAGCCCAGCAGTTCGAGCAAATCCAGCACGTCGCAGCATTCGGCTTCGGGCAAGTGTTGCGACGCGCAGGCGTCCAGCGCGGCCGCCATCACGGGCGGCAGCTGGCCGGCGCGATCGCGCCATTGCTGCAGACTGGAAGGTTTGACGGCTGGCGGCACGAGAGGATAAGTCCTTGAGTTGAGTAGCCATATTAACGGTTGGCCGATGCGATGCGCCGGCCGCATTTGGCATTGCATCAGCGCGTCCAGCGGCAATGCTTGGCTTGAAGGTAAGTTACCGCGCAGAATCGCGCATCGGTCGTGCTTTCGGCCTGCCCGTCTCGCCCACGCTTGTTCGCTATCAAAGGATCCATCCCATGATGATTCGCCTGCGCTACACCCTTCTATCGGCAGCCCTCGCCCTGTGCTGCCTGTCCGCACACGCACAGCAGACCGACGGCCTGCAGCAGCGCATGAGCGCGGACGAGTTCAAGGCCGCCGGACTGGACAAGCTGTCGCCGCAGGAGCTGCAGAATCTTGACGCATGGCTCAGCGCGCATGCCAAGGTCACGACACGCGTCGTCACGCCGACGGGCAAGCCCGTGTTCTATCCCGACCAGGGCAAGCGCGCCAAGATTTTTGCGCACGTGGTCGGACATTTCGATGGCTGGACAGGCGGCAAGACGATCAAGCTCGACAATGGCCAGACCTGGAAACAGGTGGGCGATGAAACGCCGTCATGCATGAGTGCGAACAATCCCTCAGCCAAGGTCAAGCCATCGTTGATGGGCAACTGGCTGATGTTCGTCGACGGCTGCAGTGACACCGTGCACGTGGAACGCGTGAACTAAAGCTCGGTTCGACAAAAGCGGACGCTTAGTCCAGCGCCGCGAGAACTTTTGCCAACCGCTTCGCCGATACCGGCTCAGCGGTTTTAAGCTCTTGCGCAAAAAGCGACACGCGCCATTCCTCGATAAGCCAGCGCAGTTCCGCAAGGTCGACATCGTTGCCCCCCGCGGCGCGATGCTTCAGATATTCGCGCCAATACGGCAGGACCTGCAGCAGTCGCTGCTGGTCCTTTGCCGGATCTTGCTGCAGGCGTTCGGCGCGCAGGCGCATCGCTTTCAGATAACGCGGAAAATGCATCAGCCGCGTCAGCAGCAGCTCGCGCAGAAAGCCCGGGCTGAGCAGACTGTCGAGCTGCTCGTGCAGGTCGTCGTAGCTGGCCTTGGCGAAGCCCAGCAACGGCGGCTGCAGCCATGGCCTGAGCTCGGCCTGCGCCTCGATGATCGGCTCGGCCAGCTTCAGTCGCTCGACGCCGGCGGCGAAGAGCTCACGCGCGCACTGCGTGCGCAACGCCTCGAAAGCGCCGGCCGTTCGGACGTCCAGATCGTGTCGCGCCAACAGATCATCGAAGCCGCCCTCCAGCAGATCCTCACGTAGACCATCGACACCTCCCATAGGCGCATATTTCAGCGCCAGCGCGTTGCCGACCGGCAATCGACGCCGCGCCTGCTTCGCATCGCTGGCCAGCGCATTGCGCAGCAGCCGGATGACGCCCTGTCGATGGGCTTGCGCAGCTTCGTCGCTGCGCTCGAACACCCGCAGCGCCACGGTTTCGCCCAGATCCACCAGCGCCGGAAAAGCCATCAGGCCGCCGTCGGACTGCACGCGCGCCGGTATCTCCTCGAAATCCCAGGTAGCTACCTCTTCTCGCGTGAGCTCGATATCGGTCTTGCGCGAAAATGCCTCGCGTGCCTGGCCCTCCCACTGCCGCCGCAGCGCTACCAGATCACGGCTGGTCGCCAAGGTACGACCCTTCGAGTCGTCGCCTTCGTGCAGGCGGTAGCGCATCGAGAAATGCGCCGGCAGTTCGACCGCAGCAAAGTCAGCAGCACTGATCTCCACGCCGGTCGCGCGCTTGAGAAATGCCGCCAGCGCTTTCGCCAGCGGTTCATCGCGCGGCGACTCGGCTTCGATAAACGCACGCGCAAAATCCGGGGCGGGCACAAAATTGCGCCGCAGCGGTTTGGGCAGGCCGCGGATCAGCTCGGCCACTTTTTCACCGAGCAGACCCGGCACCAACCACTCGCAGCGCGCGGTCGGCAGCGCGTTCAACATCGCCAGCGGCAGGTGAAGCGTGACGCCATCGGCTTCGTCGCCGGGCGTGAAGCGGTATTCGAGGCGGTATCGCTTCGGTGGAATCTCCAGCATCGCCGGAAAGGCCCTGGCATCGAGCCCAAGCCCACCCACCATCACATCATCCAGCGACCAGCGCAGCGCGGCCTGTTCGGTTGGGCGCGCCTTGCGATACCACGCGTCGAGCGCACGGCTGCTGGCGATCTCCTCTGGGATTTTGCCTTCAAAGAAAGCGACGAGATCGTCTTCGTGCCGAATCAGACCCTCACGACGCTGCTTCGCCTCGATACCGAGAGCTTCCTCGAGCACGCGCTGGTTGGCGCGCACAAAGTCCGCCCGACTGTCGATATCGCCGCGGGTCAGCGCCTCGCGCAGGAAGATCGCATGCGCCAGCGGCGGATCCTGCAGCTGAAACGTCACCGGCCGCTTCTCGACCAGCACCAGCCCGAACAGGCTGACCTGTTCGTACGCCACCACGCAGCCACGCTTCTTCGACCAGTGCGCGTCGCGGCAGCTGGCGCGCAGCAGATGCGCTGCCTGCTGCTCGATCCACAGCGGTTCGATGCGCGCATTCATCATGCCCCACACGCGACCGCCCACATCCAGGATCTGCGCGGAAAAAATCCAGGCGGGCGGCACTTTCGACAAAGAGGAACCCGGAAAAACGTGAAACTTTCTTTCGCGCGTGCTGCGATACACGCCCTTGTCGTCCTTGTGGCCGACCTGCGTCGGCAGCCCCGCAAGCAGGCTGCGATGCACCGATTCGAATAGCGCCTCGCCTTTGTCGACCGGCTTGGCACCTGGCACGGCGGCGTCCTGATCGGCATCGGTTGGACCATGATGCGCCATTGCCTGAAAGACTTTCGCCGCAGGTCTTTCGGCCGCGGCCGGCGCGCGCCGGCCGCGTCGACGGCGTCCCGACCCCTGCGACTGGCCGGCTTCCTGCCGCGGCGAGTGCGCGGCAACGTCATCGGCGTTCGCCTCACCATCTTGCCGCCAGCCTAGCTCCTGCATCACCAGCAGCAGCTGTCGATGCAGCTCGCGCCATTCGCGCATGCGCATAAAACTGAGAAAGTGGCGCGAGCACCAGTCGCGCAGCTTGGACTGGGTGAGCTCTTCGTGCACGTCGTGATAGGCGCGCCACAGGTTCAGCACGCCGACGAAGTCGGACTTGGGATCGGCAAACAGCGCATGCGCCGCGTCGGCCTGCTGGCGCGCATCGGCCGGGCGCTCGCGCGGATCCTGCACGCTGAGAAAGCTCACAATGGTCAGCACGTCGCGCAGAGAACCAAGCTTCTCGCCTTCGACCAGCATGCGTGCCAGCTGCACGTCGATCGGAATTTTCGCCAGCATGCGGCCGATGACAGTGAGCTTGCGCGACTCGTCGATGGCCGAAATTTCAGCAAGCCGGCGATAGCCGTCGGTAACCACGCGCGGATCGGGGGCGTCGAGAAACGGGAAGTCTTCCACTTCGCCCAGCTGCAGGGCGAGCATGCGCAGAATCACGTTGGCCAGCGACGAGCGCAGCAGCTCGGGATCGGCGAATTCGGCCCGGCTGGCGAAGTCGGCCTCGTCGTAAAGCCGGTAGCAGATGCCCGCCGACACGCGGCCGCAGCGGCCCTTGCGCTGGTCGGCCGCCGCCTGGGCGATAGGCTCAACGTGCAGCCGCTCGAGCTGGCTGCGCTGGCTGTAACGCTTGACTCGCGCTGTGCCTGTATCGATCACGTAGCGGATGCGCGGCACCGTCAACGAGGTTTCGGCCACGTTGGTGGCCAGGACCACGCGGCGCTTGTTGCCGGGTTTGAACACGCGATCCTGATCACCCGCCGACAGCCGCGCGTACAGCGGCAGAATCTCGGTTTCTCGATACTGCCGACGTGACAGCAGCAGATGCGCGTCGCGGATCTCGCGCTCGCCGGGCAGAAACACCAGCACGTCGCCGCGCGGATCGTCGTGGCTGATTTCATCCAGCACCGCGGCGATATGTTCGGCGCTGCCCTGCTGCATGTCCCGGCTGCCGCGCGAAGATTCGGACGCCGCGCCAATCTGGTCGAGTGAGCGCCAGCGCACTTCCACCGGAAACGCGCGGCCTTCCACCGAGACGATCGGTGCACCCTCGAAATGCTCGGCGAAACGGGCGGTGTCGATGGTCGCCGAGGTGACGATGATCTTCAGTTCGGGACGCTTTCTCGCCAGCCGCTTCAGATAGCCCAGCAGAAAATCGATGTTGAGGCTGCGCTCGTGCGCCTCGTCGATGATGATGGTGTCGTAGTGGCTGAGCCAGGGATCGCCCTGCGTTTCGGCCAGCAGAATGCCGTCGGTCATGAACTTGATCAGGCTGCGCTCGGACACCTGATCGTTGAAGCGCACCTGGAAGCCGACGATCTCGCCGAGCGGCGTGTTCAGCTCCTCGGCCACACGTCGAGCCACCGATCGTGCGGCCAGCCGGCGCGGCTGGGTGCAGCCGATCATGCCCGCCTCGCCGCGGCCAGCGGCCAAACACAGCTTGGGCAGCTGGGTGGTTTTGCCCGAGCCGGTCTCGCCGGCGATCACGACCACCTGATGTTTGCGGATGAGTTCGATGATGTCGTCAGCGCGCGCAGTGATCGGCAGCGACTCGTCCAGCGTGATCGCCGGCTTGGCCGCCGCACGGGCGCGACGCCTTGCCGCAGACGCTTCGATATCAGCAGCAAGCGAAGCCAGCCTGTTTTCATCATCCGGACGACGGGACAGGCCGCGCCAGCGTCCCAGCAGCCGGCCGAAATCGCGGCTGCTTGCGCCGTCTAGCGCCCGGCGCAGGTCGCGCAGGCGGCTATCGGCAGCAGAGTTGGCTTGTGGCTTGGAGGTGTTATT
The DNA here is from genome assembly GCF_013408815.1 of Rhodanobacter sp. K2T2. NCBI lineage: Bacteria > Pseudomonadati > Pseudomonadota > Gammaproteobacteria > Lysobacterales > Rhodanobacteraceae > Rhodanobacter > Rhodanobacter sp. K2T2. The sequence goes on from NZ_JACCCA010000003.1 coordinate 122,839, forward strand.
CATGAAGCCGCACATCATAGCCGGTGACTATCGGCGACATCGGCACGATTCATTTCCTTCGTGCGCTCGCAGCGGCTAATGTGAGCACTACAGATTTCACATCGGAAGGAGCAACACATGGCCATTTCCATAGGTATCGACAAAAAAGATCGCGAAGCGATCGCCAAGCACCTGTCCAAGCTGCTGGCGGATACGTACTCGCTCTATCTGAAGACCCACAGCTTCCACTGGAACGTCACCGGCCCGCAGTTCAACTCGCTGCACGCCATGTTCGAAGTGCAATACAACGAGCTGTGGCTGGCCGCCGACGAAGTCGCCGAGCGCATCCGCACGCTCGACGTGGCCGCGCCGGGCTCCTACAGCCAGTTCGGCAAGCTCACCTCGATCAAGGAAGAGGCCGGCGTGCCGGACTGGAAGGAGATGGTCGCCCAGCTCGTCGAAGGCCACGAAATCGCCGCGCACACCGCTCGCGAGACCATCAAGGCCGCCGATGGCCCCGGCGACGAGGGCACGGCCGACATGGTCACTGGCCGCCTGAAAGAGCACGAGAAAACCGCCTGGATGCTGCGCTCACTGCTGAAATAAACAGCCGACACAGCTCTCGCTTAGCCACAGAACGGCGCCATCATGCGATGGCGCCGTTTTCATGTCCGCCGCCGACGGCGCCGCGCGGGGGGCACGGCTGCTACGGCTCTTTCCCGACCCGTCCTGACCTCGCGCTGACCATCTTAGACAAGCTTGGTTGAGCCTACCTCCCGGTATTGGTTAAGCTTCCTGAGCTTATGCGCTTCAACGCAGGCTTTTTCGGGAATTTTTTTGAGCGCCACGGCAGCAAACCAAGACAGCAAGTACCCGCTTCTCTCCGCCCTGGCGATTGCGCTGGTCGTGGCCGCCCTGAATATCGGCTTGTGGTGGTGGGGCAACCTGCCCAACGGGCCGGGCGACTGGCATGGTCAGATCGGCGGTTTCTCTTACTCCGGCTTCCAGCGCTATCAGAGCCCGTTCAACCACGACTTTCCCAGCGACGAGCAGATCGATAACGATCTGAAGCTGCTCAGCCACTACACCTCGCGCATCGCGACCTACTCGATGGTCGAGAACCCGCAGGTCACTCGACTGGCCGAAAAGCAGGGTCTTAAGGTGATGGCCGGCGCACAGATTCTGAAAGGTCTGGACGGTAACGAGAAAGAGATCGACGCGCTGATTGCCCAGGCCCGCCGCTACCCGGGTACGATCGATCGGGTCATCGTGGGCAACGAAGTTCTGTTCCGAAACGACCTTACGCCCGAACAGATGATGGCCTATGCCGACCGGGTGCGCGCCGCGCTGCACCAGCCGGTATCCATCGCCGAACCCGACTACATCTGGCTGAAGTATCCCGAGCTGGCCGACCACGTCGACTTCATCACCATCCATCTGTTCCCGTTCTGGAACGGCGTGACCGTATCCAGCGGTGAAGACGGCCAGTCCGACGCGGTTGGGCAGGCGCTCGGCGCCTATCACGCGATCCAGCAGCGCTTTCCGAACAAGCACATCGTGGTCGGCGAAATCGGCTGGCCGTCCGCCGGCGATCGCCAGAAGCAGTCCTATCCGTCGATCTCCAACGAGGCGATCTTCGACCGCCTGTGGCTGAACGAGGCCAAGAAAGAGAACATCGACTACTACCTGTTCGAAGCCTTCGACCAGCCGTGGAAAGAAAATCTCGGTGAAGGCCGCACCGGCGCCTACTGGGGCGTGTTCAACGCCGATCGCCAACTGAAGTTCCCCCTGACCGGCCCGATCATCGAGGACACCAGCTGGCCGTGGAAGGCGCTGGCTGCGAGCCTTTTGGCACTGCTGCCGATGATCTGGTTCGCCCGTCGCTTCAGCCGCTTCAAGCCGATGGGCCGGCTGTTTTTCTGCGCCTTGATCCAGCTGGCCTGCGGGCTGCTGACCTGGTCGGCGACGCTGCCGTTCAACTTCTATCTGAGCTGGATCGACTGGACCATGCTGGCCCTGCTGTTCCCGGCGCAGATCGCGATCCTGGCCATTTTGCTGATCAACGGCTTCGAATTCACCGAAGTGCTGTGGCGCCGCCAGTGGGTGCGCAGTGCCGGCATGCTGCGGCCGGATCGCCCGGAAAAGCAGCCGTTCGTGTCGATCCATCTGGCCTGTTACAACGAGCCGCCGGAGATGGTCATCATCACGCTCGATTCGCTGGCCGCGCTCGACTACGCCAACTTCGAAGTGCTGGTGATCGACAACAACACCAAGAATCCGGACGTGTGGAAACCGGTGCAGGCGTACTGCGAGCAGCTCGGCAAGCGCTTCCGCTTCTTCCATCTGGAACCGTGGCCAGGCTTCAAAGCCGGCGCGCTGAACTTCGGCCTGAAGGAAACCGACCCCGCCGCCGACGTGGTGGCGGTGATCGACGCCGACTACGAGGTGCGCAGCGACTGGCTGGCCACGCTCACCGGCCACTTTCACGATCCAAAGGTCGCCGTGGTGCAGTGCCCGCAGGCGCATCGCGAGTTCGAGAACAATACGTTCCGCCGCATGACCGCGTGGGAATACGATGGCTTCTTCCGCATCGGCATGCATCACCGCAACGAGCGCAACGCGATCATCCAGCACGGCACCATGACCATGGTGCGACGTTCGGCGCTGGAAGGCACCGGCGGCTGGTCGGAATGGACGATCTGCGAGGACGCCGAGCTCGGCCTGCGCCTGATGCACTCCGGCTACGACCTGGTCTACGTCGACGAGCTGATGGGCAAGGGTCTGACCCCGGCCGACTTCAAGGCGTACAAGAGCCAGCGCTACCGCTGGGCCTTCGGCGCGATGCAGATCCTCAAGGGCCGCTGGCGCTGGATGACCAAGCCGGGCCCCCTGTCTGGCGGTCAGCGCTTCCACTTCCTCACCGGCTGGTTCAGCTGGTTCGCCGATGCGCTGCATCTGCTTTTCAGCCTGATGGCGATTTTCTGGACCGCCGGCATGGTCGCTTTCCCCGAACTGTTCAGCCTGCCGATGCAGCTGTTCCTGATTCCGATCATCGGCTTCTTCTTCGCCAAGGCGATCTTCGGCATCGTGTTGTATCGCGCTCGCGTTCCTTGCAGCTGGTACGACACGCTGATGGCCTCGCTGGCCAGCATGGGCCTGAGCCATGCGATCGCGCGCGGCATCCTGCACGGTCTCACGCGCGAAAAAACCTCCTTCGTGGTGACCGCAAAGAGTCGGCGCCTGGGCGAATCGAGCTTCGCGGCGTTTGCACCGGTGCGCGAGGAAATGATGATGGCCTTCGCCATCAGCATGTGCGTGGTCGGCATCGCCATGGGCTACGCCTCGCATCTCATCGAAGGCAAGCTGTGGATCTTCATCCTGTGCGCGCAGTCGATTCCGTATTTCTCGGCCGTGGCCGGTGCATGGATCGCCCATCGGGCCGGCGACAAGGCCGGTTGAACGCCCGCCGCCAGGTCGCGCGTCCATGACTCGACTGCCGGCTGCCTCGATGGGTAGCACCCGCTGCGGTACCTAGCCCAGCAGCGGGGAAACGGCCTGAACTCATCGGTCCTGCACTGATCAGTTCTGTATCGCTGGGTTACCTTCATACAACGCGGACATTTGTGTAAGTAAGTTCGACGTTTGTATCGAAGCTATTGAGGACGAAACCCCACGCATGCGCCGATTTTCACGACGCTCGCCGCTTCTGCTGATCGTTGCTCTGCTGCTGTCGACGCCGCTGGCGCACGCCGCCGTCCAGCTGACGGTGGACGGCGTGGACGACACGCTCAAAGGCGCGGTGACGTCCGGCGTGGAGCTTTCCCAGTACGCCGCGCGCGACATCAGTGCCGCGCAGGTGCGCAGGCTCTACGAAAACGCGCCTGCCCAGGTGAAAGCGGCGCTGGCGCCCTACGGCTATTACGACGCAACCACCACCGGCGACATCCAGCAGCAGGGCAAGGACTGGAAAGTGGCCCTACACGTCACGCCCGGCGAGCCGGTGAAAATCACGGCCGTCAATCTCAGCATGGACAAACAGGCATCGGACATCGCGCCGATCCGCCGATCCATGCGCGCGCTGGAACGCCAGAAAGGCCAGCCGCTGAACGACGGCGCCTACGACGATCTGCGCGATCGCATCAGCGGTTCGTTGACCGCCAACGGATTTCTCGATGCGAAGCTGGTCACGCATCGGGTCGAGGTGAATCGCGCCGAGCACAGCGCCGTGATCAACCTGTCTTGGCAGGCCGGCCAGCGCTATCGCTACGGTCAGGTGCATTTCGACAATTCGCAGTTCCGCGAGGACTTTCTCGATCGCTACGTGCCGTTCAAGCCCGGCGACTATTTCTCGCAGGACCAGCTGCTGCAGCTGCAGCAGGCGCTGAACGGCGCCGACTATTTTTCGGTCGTCAACGTGCTGCCCGATGTGGATACCGCGAAAAACGGCGTCGTCGATATTACCGTGCAGCTGGCGCCGGCCAAGCGCACGATTTATACCGGCGGTCCGTTCATCGGCACCGATACCGGCCTGGGTGTGCGCGGCGGCATCGAGCGGCGCTGGGTCAACGACCGCGGGCACAAGTGGAAAAACGAGGTCGTACTGGCACAGCGCCTGAAAACGGTTTCCACGCTTTACTCCATTCCCCTGCCTGGGCAGAACCAGCGCAGCCTGAACTATGGCGCCACCTATCGCGATTCCGATACCGATACCTCGCAATCGCGCACGCTGGAGCTGGTCGCCAACGAAACCGAGCTATGGCGCGGCTGGACGCGCACGATCGGCCTGCATGCGCTGTCCGGCACCTTCACTGTCGGCAAGATCGGCGACGAGCCTGACAACACACCGGGCCTCGAACATGGACGCAGCACCGAGGTGTTTGGTCAGGCTTCGCTGTCGCGCAAGAAGGCCGACAACCCCAACTTCGTCCACCACGGCTGGTCGCTCAGCCTCACCGCCAGCAGCACCGCCGGCACTCTGCTGTCCGATGCGCGCTTCAGCCAGCTGATGGCCAACGCGAAGTGGATCGATGCCTTCGGTGCCGACGATCGCAACCGGCTGATTCTGCGCGGCACCGCCGGCGTCACCTGGACGAACGACTTCACTGCCCTACCGCCGCAGCTGCGCTTTTTCGCCGGCGGCGACCAGTCGATCCGCGGTTACGGCTATCAACAGGTCGGCCCGCTCAACAGCTACGGCCGCGTGATCGGCGGTGAAAACCTGCTCGTCGCGAGCACCGAAGTGGAGCATTACTTCAACCGCACCTGGGGTATGGCCGCATTCGTCGACGCAGGCAACGCTTTCACCGGCACTTCTTTCAGCCCCGTCATCGGCGCCGGGCTCGGCGTGCGGTATCTGTCGCCGGTCGGCATGATACGCGTCGATATCGGCACCCCCATCCACAACTCTCGCCAGAGCGGTCTCGAACTGCATCTGGTGATCGGGCCGGATCTATGAGCGACCTCGGCAGCGTGAATCCACCCGCAGCTCCCACCGCGGCACCGCGCCGCCGCCGGCTGCGCTGGATCGGCGTCACCGTGCTGACGCTGTTGCTGCTGACCGTTGCCGGCAGCGCGTGGCTGCTCGGTACGTCATCGGGCTTGCGCTTCGCGCTCGCGCGCGCGCAATCGCTGACGCACGGCGCACTGCAAGTGCAGTCGGCCGCAGGGCGCCTGCTCGGCCCGCTAGATCTCTCCGGCGTGCGCTATCGCGACGGCAGCGGACTCGAGGCGCAGGTCGCCAAGGCGCACCTCGAACTGCGCGCATGGCCGCTGCTGCGCAAACAGCTGCAGGTGATCGATCTCGACGTCGAGGGCGTCGACGTGACTCTTGCACCGAGCTCGCCGAGCACGGAAAAAGGCGATTCGAGCTTTTCGCTGAAACCGCCGCTCGACCTGCTGCTCGATCGCGTGCATGTCGGCACGGTGAACATCACCCAGGGCGGCCAACCGTTGTTCGCCTCGAACACCCTCGATCTGGCCGGCAGCTGGACCGCTAATGGCATCGAGCTGCGCCAGCTCGACCTACGATCGCCGGACGGCCATGCCGCGCTCGGCGGCAAGCTGGCGGTCGGTAAAAACTATCGGGGTGACGGCAGCGCGAGCTTCGCCTGGAAGGTCGGCGGCAACGATTACGCCGGCAGCCTCGCCGCGCACAGCGACGGCGATCGCGCGCACGTGGACGTCAAACTGGCGCAGCCGATGGTCGCGCAGCTGCAGCTCGATCTTCGGCAAAGCGGCGATTTCGTTTGGACGGCCAAACTCGACGCACCGGGTTTCGATCCGAAGCCGTTGATCGGCCCCAGCTCGCTCACGGCATTGGCCGTTTCGCTGCAGGGGCACGGCGACCGCTACAGCGGCAACCTCGACGGCACGCTGGACCTCAACGACTACAAGTTGCTGCTGCAGCCGCTCAGCGTGCAGTTCAGCCATGACTTCAAGACGCTGACCCTGCGTCAGCTCAATGTCGGCTCGCCGCAGATCAAGGGTAGCGTCGCCGCCAGCGGCACGGTACAGCTCGATGCGCAGCCGATCAGCGCCGACCTGACCGTTCAATGGAACGATCTGCAGCTGCCGACCGAGTTGGTCGGCCAACCGCTGGTCAGCCACGGCACACTGAAAGCCAAAGGCAGCGCCAACCGCTACCACGCCGAAGGCGATGTCGCGATCGGCCCGCCGGGCAAGCTGGCCGCGCTCGCGCTGAATCTCGACGGCACGCCGCAGCAGATCGCGCTGCACACGCTGGCGCTGAAGCAGGCGCGTGGCGGCATGCAGGTCAGCGGCACGCTGACCCTGCAACCGGCGCTGGCCTGGCAGGTCGACGCTACCGCCGATCAGCTCGATCCCGGCCAGCTGCTGGCCGGCTGGAACGGGGCGCTGAACTTCGACATCGCCAGCCACGGTACGCTTCCGCAGAACCGCCCCGACGTGACGCTGGAAATCCGCAAGCTCGGTGGCACGCTGCGCCAGCGCGCGATCAAGGGCGACGGCAGCCTGCATCTTTCACCCGACCAAATCGTCGACGGCCAGCTCAACCTGGCCTCGGGCGGCAGTACCGTGCGCATCGACGCAAAAAGGTCGGACAACGGCGCCACCGCCGCCAACGACATCGCGCTGAATCTCGCTGTGACATCGCTGGGCGACTGGCTGCCCAATGCCGGCGGCCGCTTGAACGGCGGGTTCCACGTGCGCGGCCGGCAGCCGAAGCTCAGCATCGACGGTCAGCTGCAGGGACAGTCCATCGCGTATCAGCAGCAGCGCGTCGCCGGACTGCAGCTGGACGCCAACGTGCCGGACATCAGCCATCCCGGCGGCAAGTTCAACCTGCAGCTGCATGGCGTCAACGCCGGCGGCCTGCTGTTTTCGCAGATAGGCCTGCTGGCCAGTGGCACCGCGGCACAGCACCGTTTGAATCTCGATGCGCGCGGTACGCAGCTTTCGGCAACGCTGGCACTGAGCGGCTCGTTGAAGGGCTCGGACTGGCGAGGCACGCTGTCCGAGCTCACCGTGCTCCCGCAGGGGTTGCCCGGTCTGCGCCTGCAGCAACCCTCGCAACTGGCTTACGTCGCAGGCGCGATGAGCATGTCGGACACCTGCCTCAGCGCCGGCGATCCGCTGCTTTGCGTGCAGGCCACGCAGGACAAGGCCGGCAACCTCGACGCCAGCTATCGCCTGCGCCAGCTGCCGCTGGCCCTGCTGATGAACGCCGCGGGCGAAGCCAATCTACCGATGCGTGCAGACGGCATGCTCGAAGGCAACGGCAGCATCCGCCGCAACGCCGCCGGTGCGTTCAGCGGCAACGCGTCGATCACCTCGGCGCATGGCAGTGTCACCTATACCGATCACGCGGAAGCGCCGCTGATCACCTACGACCGGTTGACTCTTGCTGCGACGCTGTCGCCCGATAGCCAGCACGTCGAACTGCATAGCGGCCTGGACAGCGGCGGACGTCTGGATGGCCAAATCACCGTCAGCGGCGCGCAGCAGGCGCTGGCGGGACAGCTGGACCTGCACCTCAACAAACTGGGCTTTGTCGAGCTGCTGACCAGCGACGTGGCCAACGTCAAGGGTGCCTTAGTCGGCAGCTTTCGTATCGGCGGCACGCTCAAGCAACCCTCGTTGCTGGGCAACGCCTCGCTCAGCAACTTCGCCGCCGAAGTGCCTGTGGCCGGGCTCAAGCTGACCCAAGGCAAGCTCGTGGTCAGCGCGCTCGACAGCCAGCACTTCCGCTTGGACGGCACGGTGCAATCCGGCAAAGGCTCGTTGGCGATCGGCGGCAGCGTCGGCTTGGGCGCCACGGCACAGACCCTGGTGACCTTGAAAGGCAGCCGGTTCACCGCCGCCGATATCCCGGCCGCCAAAGTGGTGATCTCGCCCGACATGACGATCAAACAGGACAGCAAGGGCATCGCCATCGGCGGCGGAGTGACGCTGGACAGCGCGGACATCAATCTCGAAAAGCTGCCCGGCGCCGGCGCGACCAAGGCATCGCCGGACATCGTGCTGGTCGATCAGAAGCCGCAGGATCGGGAGCAGGCGGCCACCGCGCTGCCGATCAGCGCGCAGGTGAAGGTCGATCTTGGCGACAAGACGCATCTGGTCGGCAAGGGACTCGACGGCAAATTGAGCGGCCAGCTCACCGTCAGCGACACGCCCGGTCGCGCAACGACCGGCCGCGGCCAGATCGCCGTCGACGGCACCTACAAGGCCTACGGTCAGAACCTGCAGATCGAGAACGGCCAGCTGCTCTTCGCCACCACGCCGATCGACAACCCGGGCCTCAACATTCGCGCCGTGCGCAAAATCAATCCGAACAACACCATCGACGACGGCCAGGTCGTCGGCCTGCTCATCGCCGGTACGGCGCAGCGGCCGAACATCACCGTCTTTTCCAATCCGGTGATGCAACAGTCCGACGCGCTGTCCTACCTGATTACCGGCAAGCCGCTGTCGGACGTCAAGGGTGGCGAAGGCAGCGCGGTGAGTTCGGCGGCGCAGGCGCTGGGTTCGGCCGGCGGCAACATGCTCGCCAAGAGCATCGGCACACGACTGGGCGTGGACGACATCGGCGTTACCAGCAGCGATGCGCTGAACGGCAACTCGGCGTTCACCGTGGGCAAGTATTTGTCGCCGCGGCTTTATCTGAGTTACGGCGTCGGCCTGTTCGACCCCGGCCAGGTGATTACCCTGCGCTATCGGCTGACCCAGCGCTGGAACTTCGAGGCGCAAAACGCTACGGACTTCAATCGCGCCAGCCTGAACTATCGCTACGAGCGGTAACGGTCGCGACAGCAACCGTTCAAATCACGCCCTGATAATCCACCCCACCGCACACTTGGGCGTCTGAAATGGCGGCGTGCTCGCGCAATGTTTCGACTTCTCACGGGTCGTTAGGTTCGACGGAACGTCCCTGAAAGAAACCGCATGGCAGGATTTTCGCCCTTAACCCTTACCTGAGAGGTTGTCCCGTGACCCGCATGCCGCTTGCACGAAACGCGATGTACACCCTGCTCTGCGCAGGCTTCGTAGCGATGGCAGGCTGCAATCAGCCCGCATCGCCGTCGCAGCCGCCGGCAAGTTCCGCATCTGCGCCAGCACCGGCGCAAACCAGCGCGGGCGCACAGCAAGCCGCCTATACGCCGCCGAGCGCTGACCAGCTCTATCAGATGGTGGCACCCATCGCACTGTTCCCGGACAAGCTGGTGGCTCAGGTGCTTGCGGGCTCGACCTATCCGGATCAAATTACGGCCGCCGACAGCGTGGTCGATCAGAACCCCAACCTCAAGGGCGAACCCCTGCAAACCGCGATCGCCCAGCAACCGTGGGATCCGAGCGTCAAGGGCCTGACCGTTTTCCCCAGCGTGCTCGATCAGATGGCCAAGAATATCGACTGGACCACTTCGCTCGGCGAAGCCTATGTCAACGACCCGACCGATGTAATGAATGCCATTCAGGTGATGCGGCAGCGCGCTGCCTCGCACGGCAGCCTTAAAACCTCTTCGCAATTGACCGTGCAAACCCAAACGGTGACGCCGGTCGATTACGCCAGCAACGGCGGTCAGCCGGTGTATTCGGTAGTGCCAGCGCCGAGCCAGGTGATCGAAATCCAGCCGACCGATCCCGATACGGTTTACGTGCCGCAGTACAACCCGCAGGTCGTTTATGGCGAAGAAGTGCCCTATTACCCGGGTTACACCTATGTGCAGCCGCGCGGCTACAGCGGCGGCGATCTGATCGTGGCCGGCGCCATCGGTTTCGGTGCCGCCGTCCTGGTCGGCTCGCTGTTCGGCCACCACCATGACGGTGGCTATGGCTGGAACAACTGGGGCATGAACTGGGGCGGCCACGGTGGCGGCGGTTATGGTGGCGGCTACGGCGGCGGCGGGCGCCCGGCGGTGGTCTATAACAACAATACCTATGTGTCGCGTTCCACCACGGTGGTCAATCACAACATCACCAACAACTACAACAATCGCACGGTCAACAACATCAATAACAACCGCAATGTTGGCAATACGATCGTCAACAACCGTCCCGGTGCCGGCCCGGTGGGCGCGCTAGCCAATGGACGTCCAAACGGATTTGCCCAGCATGGCGCGACCGCGCCAAACTTCGGCGTGAATGCTGCTGCTCAGCGCGGCATCGCGGGCAATCCGGGCGTGGCGCGGCTGAACGCGAGCGGTGCCGTCGGTACCCACGGCCCGATGAGCATGCCGCACTTCAATGGTGTGCCGCGTCCGGGTGTGACCACGGCGCAAAGCGAGCGCAACGCTGCACACGCCACGCCGAACGGTTTTGCGCACGCCAACGCCGCCAACATCGCGCACAGTGAGCCGAACGCACAAGCCAACCGCGAAGCGATCAACCATCGGGTCGGCAATGCTGCCCAGCGCCCGGTCGAGCCGACACGCGGCGCCGGCTTCGCGCCGCAGCAGCGCCCGAATACCGCGATGCAACAGCACGCAGCGGCACGTCCCGCCGAAGCGCAGCGTTTCAACCAGACGCAGCGCGTGAATCAGCCGGAGCAGCATCAGGCGGCCGCGCCGCGCCCGTCAGAGCATCCGATGGCGCAGCCGCGCCCGAGCATGGAGCAACCGCGGCAGGTCGCGCATCAGCAAGCGGCACCTCGTCCGCAGCAGCAGCATGGCGGCGGCCATCCCGCTCCGCATCCGGCCGAGCGGCACAAGGACGACAAGCACCGTTGACTGCACTGATCGAGCGAACGGTCCACCGTTCGCTCGATAGCCGACGCGGCTGGCGCAGGCCGATACCCCCTGCGCCAGCAACCAAGGCAAGCTCCATGGCTCACAAACTGCATGGCCCATCGGGCATGCACACAGATAGGTCATGCACACAGAGGGCATCGGGCGCGGTTTATCGTGGGGCGCTTTTTTCCTGAAGGTGTAGCCAGCCATGTCGACCCAACGATGGATTCTTGCCGCGGCCATTCTCTGCAGCCTCGGCGTTGCGACCACCGAGGCCGCGGACGCGCCGCGCGGCCCGTCGGGCATCGACCTGGCCGGCATCGATCACAGCATCAAACCCGGTGATGACTTCGACGGCTACGCCAACGAAAACTGGCGCAAGACCGCGGTGATTCCCGCCGATCGTTCCAGCACCGGCGTATTTCTGCAGGTGTTCGAGAAAGCCGAAAAGCGCAACGCCGAACTGATCAAGACCATCGCAGCCAGCAAGGCGCCGGCTGGCACCAATCAGCGCAAGATCGCCGACTACTACGCCGCCTTCATGGATATGGCCAGTATCGAGAAACGTGGCCTCGCGCCGCTGCAGCCGCAGCTCAAGGCGATTGCCGCCATCGACAGCAAAGAGGCGCTGGCGGCCGAACTCGGCAGCGAACTGCGCGCCGACGTGGACCCGATCAACGCGACCCATTTCAGCACCGAGCATCTGTTCGGCCTGTTCGTGACGCAGGGGCTGGAAGACCCCTCGCGCAGCGTGCCGTACCTGCTGCAGGGTGGGCTGGGCATGCCGAACCGCGACTACTACCTCGATACCGACAAGGACATGGCGGGCTTTCGCGCCAAGTATCAGGCTTATATCGCCACGCAATTGAAAAACGCCGGCATCGCCGATGCGGACGACAAGGCCAAGGCCGTCTTCGATCTGGAAACCAAGATCGCCAAGGCGCAGGAAAGCCTGGTCGACAGCGAGGACGTGCACAAGGCCAACAATCCCTGGTCGCTGGCCGACTTTGCCGGCAAGGCGCCCGGCCTGGACTGGGCCGCCTATTTCAAGGCTGCGGGGCTGGATAGCCAGAAGCAGATCGTTGCTTGGCAGCCGGCAGCCATCACCGCTGAATCGGCGTTGGTAGGCAACGAGCCGCTGGAAACCTGGAAGGCTTTCCTCACTTTCCACACCATCAACCATGTCGCCAACCTGCTGCCCAAGGCCTATGCCGACGCCAACTTCGAGTTCTATGGCCACACGCTGCAGGGCACACCGACGCAGAGCGAGCGCTGGAAGCTGGCGCTTGGCGCGGTGAATCGGGATCTCGGCGATGCGGTCGGCCAGCTCTACGTCAAGCAGTACTTTCCCGCCTCGTCCAAGGCTGAAGTGCAGCAGATGGTCAGCAATATCCTGGCCGCGTTCGACAGCCGCGTGGACCAGCTGACCTGGATGACGCCGGCGACCAAGGCCAAGGCCAAAGCCAAGATCGCCACCACCCATGTCGGCGTGGGCTATCCGGAAACCTGGCGCAATTACGCCGATCTCACCATCAAGGCCGACGACACGGTCGGCAATCATCTGCGTGCCGAAGCGCACGAATACCAGCACCAGAAGGCAAAACTCGGCGCGCCGGTCGATCGCAACGAATGGTGGATGACGCCGCAGACGGTCAACGCGGTGAATCTGCCGCTGCAGAACGCGCTGAATTTTCCGGCGGCGATTCTCGAGGCGCCGTTCTTCGACCCCAAGGCCGACCCTGCCGCCAACTACGGCTCGATCGGCGCCGTGATCGGTCACGAGATCAGCCACAGCTTCGACAATACCGGCGCCGAGTTCGACGCCAGCGGCAAGCTGGCCAATTGGTGGACGCCGGCCGACCAGGCGCACTTCAAGGCCGCCACGCAGAAGCTGGTGGCGCAGTACAACGCCTACGAGGCGCTGCCCGGCCTGCACATCAACGGCCAGCAGACGCTGGGCGAGAACATCGCCGACGTCTCCGGACTCACCGTGGCCTATCTCGCTTATCACAAGTCGCTCGGCGGCAAGCCCGCGCCGGTGATCGACGGACTCACCGGCGACCAGCGGTTCTTCCTCGCCTTCGCGCAGTCGTGGCGCGAAAAGACCCGCGACGCGGCGATGCGCGCGCAGGTGATTTCCGATGGCCACGCGCCCGGCAATTTCCGCGCGCAGACCGTGCGCAATCTCGACGCCTGGTACGACGCGTTTTCGCCGCAGCCGGGCGAAAAACTTTACCTTGCGCCGGACGATCGCGTGCGCATCTGGTAAGACCTCGTATGCAAACGTGTCTAGTCGCCGCGAAGTACCGTTGCCCGCTAACTTGAACACAACAACTGTCGAGGACTCGCCATGGGACGCTTCGTCATCGTTGCTTACACGCCCAAACCCGGCAAGGAGGAGCAGCTGCTTGCCGTCGTAAAAAAGCATCTGGATGTACTGGCGGCGGAAAATCTGATCACGGATCGTCCGGGCTATGTTATGCGCGCGGTCGACGGATCCATCGTCGAGGTATTCGAATGGCGGTCGGCCGAGGCCATCGCGCAGGCGCATACGAATGCGGCAGTCGGCGCACTATGGGCCGAGTTCGGCGCGGCCTGCGATTACACGCCGCTGGCTCGGTTGAAGGAATCACAGCAGATGTTTGCCGAATTCGATGCCATAGCGCTTTGACCTTCGGCCATGCTGCAGCGTGGCACGCCCGGCAAGCCGGGCCGTGCTAACGTCTTAGCGAAAACGCCGAATCGACATGCTTCCCGAGGGAGATCGTCCGATGTCCGCCAGATTGTTTTTCGCCGTGCTGCTGATGCTTTCGATGGCCGCGGCGCGTGCGCAAACGCCGTCACCGAATTCTTCCAAACCCTCTGCGCCTGTCGCGCTCACCCCGCAGCAGAAATCGCTGCAGGCGATGGTCGACAAGATCGGCCCCCAGCTAATCAAGGTGGCCACGGAAGTCGCCGAGCTGGTCGATCAGAACAAGGCCGGCGATGTCTGGGACCATGCCTCCGACATCGCCAGGGCCATCGTGACCCGCGACGTTTTTGTCACCCAGGTGAGCGCCGCCCGGGCTTCAATAGGCGCGCTGAAATCGCGCAAGCTCGATACCGTCACAAGCTCTGTCTACAACGGCCAGGGCACGTCCGGTAACGGGCCTATTGTCCCCGCCGGCACCTATATCAACGTCGTCTTCGCCACGCAATTCGCCAGCAGCCCGAAGACGGTGCACGAACTGGTGTCATTTCATCTCGATCCCGATCAGCACTGGCGCGTGACGGGCTACACCCTGCACTGAGTCATCGAGAAAGATTATGCGATGCCCAGCCCGTCGATGCCGGCAATCTGGGCAGCGTCGAAACCGGCCAGCTCCGTAAAACGGCGCCCGCGCTCGGCGTAATCCTTGAACTGATCGAAGCTCGGCGCCCCGGGAGAAAGCAAGATCACGCCGCTAGCGCCGGCGCGCGCTTTCGCTTCAACGATCGCGGCGTGCAGATCGTCGACGCGCAGCACAGGGCAAGGCACGGCAGCTTCGTTCAACAGCGCCTCGATGCGTGACCCGTTAGCGCCCATGCAGACGATGGCATGGGGCGGCGACTTTGCCACCGCGACGGCAAACTCCGTCCAATCCACACCGCGATCATAGCCGCCGACCAGCACCGTCACCGGTTGGCCGTGCACGCTTTCCAGCGCCGCCAGCGTGGCCTGCGGCGTGGTGCAGATGGAATCGTTGACCCATTGGAACCCGTCGCGCTCGCCGAGTGGCTGCAGACGATGCGGCAGCGGGCGAAAGCTCGCCAGTGATGGCGCGGCGGCGAGCGCATCCATGCCGATGTCGGCCAGCGCCGCCAAGGCAGCGCAGGCGTTCAACGCGTTGTGCAGGCCGGGGGCGGCGAGTTGGTCCATGGGAAACACCTCGCCGGTACCGCGACGAATAAAGCCTTCCGCGACATGCCAGCCGGATGATTGCCCGAACAGCAGGCGATGCGGATGGTCCTGCGTGCGCTCCATCAGCACAGGCTGCAGCGCATTGACCAACAGCTGGCGTGATACCGCCGCCAGCCGCAGCTTGTCGGTGACGTATTGCTCGCGCGAGCCGTGCCAGTCCAGATGCTCTTCGTAAAGGCTGGTGATGACGCCGAGCTCCAGCGCAGCGGCTTCGCCAGTCTGGAAGCTCGACAGCTCAATCACCCACAGTTCCGCGGACTGCCCGCGCAGTTCGAGCAGCGGCAAACCGATATTGCCGGCCAAAGCCGTGCGCACGGCCAGCGATCGCGCAAGGTGCGCCATCATCGCGCTCGTGGTGCTCTTGCCCTTGGTGCCGGTGACGGCGATCACCCGCGCCGCAGGATTCTCCGCGAACCACAGCGCGGTGCCCGAAGTGAACTGCGTGCCCTGCGCTTTCGCCGCGAGAATGGCCGGCTTGTAGGCCGAGATGCCGGGCGATTTGACGACAACGTCATAGCCGGCCAAATCAGACGCGTCGGGTTCGCGACCATGCACGACCAGGGCACTGTCGAAATGGCGCGCGGCGTCGATTTCCGACTCAGTGCAATACAGCGTCAGCGGTAGCTCGGGCAGCTGCTCGCGTACGGCAGCTATCGTCGCCCTGCCCTCGCGACCGAAACCCCAGACCGCGACGCGCCGATCGGCCAGCTCGGCAATGCGCATCAGCCGATGGTCGCCAGCGCAGGCCGCAGGCGCGCTGGCACGCGATGCTCCGCATCCGGCTGCAGCCACGGCTCCAGCGCCAGCTGCGCCGGATCGAGCTGCGGCAGGATTTCGCTGCGGAAGCGCGCGACCAGCGCATCCTCCTGCCACTCCGGTCGCTGGCTCAGGGCGAACATGGCGGCACGCGCTTCGGCACCCTCACCGACGCATTCGAACGGCTTATGGTCCTGGTACTCCATCAGCGCATCGAAACCGGCGGACTGCGTTTCGTCATCGAGCAGATTGCGCCCGAAGATGCCGAGCAGACGCGGCTTCGACAGGAATGGCGCCAGCGCCAAGAACACGAAATGGCATTTCGGACAATGCCCGCACCAGCGGTCGGCCGGCTTCGGGCCGAGCAATTTGAAGTTGCGGTTGCAGCTGGAAAACGTGTCGAAGTACGGCGTGAGCCTGGCGAAGGCGCGGGTGATCGCCAGCTCAGAATACGGGCGCAGCAGCGAGCAGTAATCCAGATCGGCCGCCACGTGCGTATGCAGCCAGTCGCCCAGCAGCTGCTCGAACGCGTAGCCCTTGCTCCATTGGTGGTTCACCTGCAGGCCGTCGTATTCCAGCGTGGCGACCGAGGCCGAACGCTCGTTGGCGAAGGCAACCGAATCGTAACCGTAGAGAACTGCCGCCACCGCGAGGATCGCCGAGTTCACCGCCGTCACCGGAATATGCCCGTTCCACGCGCCGAGCCGGTTCAGCTCGAACAGCCCTGGCGCCAGCTCGCGCTGGATATTGAGCATCGGCAAACCGGTGCGCTCGGCGCAGGCGGCGATCAAGGGCGAATTGCCGACCCACACGGCCGTGGCCTCGCCGCCAATGGCCTTGATCGCTTCGACCGCCACCAGCGAATCCTTGCCGCCGCCGATGGGCACGAGGGTGCGCTTCGGCAGACCCAACGATATCGCGGCAGATGGCGCGGAACCACCTCGCGGAAAGGCTATCCGCCCGCGCAAATCCAGCCCGTTGCGATAGGCGAACTCAGCCAGCCCATGCAGATACAGCGCATCGAGCACATCGGCCGTCGCGTCATCCAAGGGTCCAGCCGCCACTTCAATCGTTGGCGGCACCCCAGCTTTGTAATAGCTGACGCCGGCGATCAGATGCAGCAGCTGCAGCGCACGTGCAAAGGCTTCGGCGCGCTCAGGCGGCAGCGCCGGCGCATCGGGAAAATAGATTTTCTCGATCAACTCGGCGCCGTCGTCGAACGCATAAACCAGCTCGACCACGCCGTGGTCGTAGGCGTGACGAACAAAGCGAAACACCTGGGTCAGGCGCGGTTGGATCACGTTTATCACCTGCAGTTATTTCCCGGCTGCCATGAACATCAGTCCAGAATGATTTCTTCTGCCGGACCGCGCAGATTGTACGGTGAAGACATCACCTGGCCGTAGGCGCCGGTGGTGGCGATCAGCACGACATCGCCCTCGTGGCTCTCCGGCAGGCGGCGATCGCTGCCCAGCACGTCGCCGGATTCGCAGATCGGGCCGACCACCTGATACATCGCTGTAGCCGGTTCGTTGAAGCGCGTGAGGTTGACGATCTCGTGCCAGGCGTCGTACAGCGCCGGCCGGATCAGGTTGTGCATGCCGGCATCCACGCCGAGATAGCGCCAGCTGCCCTTGCCCTTGAGCTGGGTAACCTTGGCCAGCAGCACGCCAGCCTCGGCGACAAGGAAGCGGCCGGGTTCCATCCACAGCTGATAGCGCGGATACAGACGCTTGACCTCGGCCAGCGCCTCGCCCACGGCGTCCAGATCCAGCGGCTGCTCGCCGGGATGCGAGGGCACGCCAAGGCCGCCGCCGATATTGAGAAACTCCACGCTGGGAATGCGCTCGGCCAAGCTGGCTAGCTGCGCGTAAACCTCGGCCCAATGACCCGGCTCGAGCACGCCCGAACCCAGATGCGCGTGCAGCCCGACGATGCGCGCGTGGCGCGCGTTGGCCAGATGCACGAAGGCGTCCAGCTGATCCAGCGGCAGGCCGAACTTGCTGGTGCTGCCGCCGGTGCGCACCTTGTCGTGGTGACCGGAGCCACGGCCCAAGTCGATGCGCAGGCTGATGTCGTGGCCGTCGAAGGTCTCGACCCAGTGCTCCATCGGATGCAGCGAGTCGAGCGTCACCATCACACCGGCCTCGAGCGCGTCGCGATAGTCGCTGCGCGGGGCGAAGTTGGGGGTGAACAATCGCGGCGTCGCGGCCGGCACGGTGTCGGCGACGCGCGCCAGTTCGCCGGGCGATACGCACTCCAACCCCAGCCCTTCGTCGGCCAGCGCGCGCAGGATCGCCGGATGCGAGTTGGCCTTGATCGCATAGAACAAGCGATCCACCGGCAGCTTGGCCTTCAGCGCGCGGGCGCGCTCGCGGATGGTGCCCAGGTGGTACACATAGCGCGGACTGCGCTGCTCGGCGAGCTGCATCAGCTTCTTGCGTTCGTTGAGCCACCAGGCTTCATCGTGCGGGGCCGTTTCGGCACCGTAGATGCCTTCCCAGGTCGGCCCGAACAGATCGGCATCGTCGGTGCGCATGGCGCCGGCCCGCACCAGTTGCTCGTGCAGCTGCGGCAGCATGCCGTCGACGACGTTCTCGTCCACCACAAAGGTCAGGTTGAGGTTGTTCGACGACTGCGAAATCATATGTACGCGGTGCTGGCCGAATTCGGCCATCACCGGGTTGAGCCGGTGCAGCATCGAGCGCATGCCGCGCCCGACCATGGTCACTGCGGCGCAGGGCGCGATCACCTTGACCCGGCAGACTTTCGCCAGATCGGTGGCCAGTGCGGCCAGGACGTCGGAGTCGAGCAGGTTTTCGGTGGGGTCCAGCGATACGGTGACGTTGGTTTCGGCCGAGCCGATCAGATCCACCGACAGGCCGTGCTGCTTGAACTGGTTGAACACGTCGGCCAGAAAGCCGACCTGCTGCCACATGCCGACGGACTCCATCGATACCAGCGTGATGCCCTTGCGCGTGCTGATCGCCTTGATGCTCGGCGCTTCCTCGCGCAGCTCCGGGCCGATGCGCGTACCGGCCAGCTCCGGCCGGTTGGTGTCCTTGATCAGCAGCGGCACGCGCGGCAGCCGCAGCGGCGACAGGCAGCGCGGATGCAGCACCTTGGCACCGGTGGTAGCGATTTCCTGCGCTTCCTCGTAGTCGAGCCGGCGCAGCAGGCGCGCGCCGGGCACCTGGCGTGGATTCGCGGTAAACATGCCGGCCACGTCGGTCCATATTTCGACCCGCAGCGCCTTCAGCAGCGCACCGAAATACGAGGCCGAGGTATCCGAGCCGCCGCGACCGAGCAGCACCGTGCGGCCGCCCTTGTTCGACGCATCGTCCGGATCGACGCCTTCGCGCGCGATGAAACCCTGGGTGATGAACACATCACCGCGCGCCGCCAAATGCGCCGACAGCACCGGATCGGGCTGCGAATCGACGATGGCCGACAGCAGCCGCGTGCGCTCGTTCTGGTTCGGCAGCGTGACCGCCTCCAGGCACTCGCGCGCATCCAACCATTCGGTGGTCAGGCCATTGGCGCTGAGAAAGGCGGCACCCAGCGCGCTGGACATCAGTTCGCCGTGCGCCTGCACCTGCGCCTGCCAGGCCAGATCGCCGGCGCCGTGCGCCGCCAGCCCTGCCAGGTCGTGCAGCCGCGCCGCCAACGTCTCGGGCAGAGCGAGCTGCATATGCCCCAGCAGCTCATGATGCCGCTGCGCGATCGCCTGCGCGGACAGCAGGCGAAGGTCCGCGGCGGTCTGCGCGCACATCTGTTTCAGCGCATCGGTGATACCGGTGAATGCGGATACCACTACCAGCACGCGCGCACCCTCGGCGCGGCGGCTGGCGACCAGCTCGAGAATGTTCTGCCAGCGCGGCAGCGTCGCCACGCTGGTACCGCCGAACTTCATCACGATCCACGGGGCGCCCGCAGGCAGAGGTGCTGAATTGGTCTGGGTCACGGGCGTCGATTGTCGGCGATGGGAAAGGTCATCTCACCAGTGTTGCGCTGCACAGGAAAAATGGCAATGACTTCGAGACATTGCGCGTTTAGACGTTTAGACATCCATAGATACCTGACGCGAAAAGGCAGACAGATAGTTACGCCACGACCACCGGAATGCGGCCGATCTTCGCCTGCCATTCTTTGGGCCCGGTCTGATGCACCGAGGTGCCGAGCGAATCGACCGCCACCGTCACCGGCATGTCCTGCACGGTGAACTCGTAGATCGCTTCCATACCCAGATCGGCGAAGCCGACCACGCGCGATGCCTTGATCGCCTTGGCCACCAGATACGCGGCACCGCCCACGGCCATCAGATACACCGAGCGATGCTTTTTGATCGCCTCGATCGCTGCCGGACCGCGCTCTGCCTTGCCGACCATGCCGAGCAGACCGGTTTGCGCCAACACCTGCTCGGTGAATTTGTCCATGCGCGTAGCTGTAGTCGGGCCGGCCGGGCCGACCACTTCGTCGCGCACCGGATCGACCGGGCCCACGTAGTAGATGAAGCGCCCCTTGAAGTCGACCGGCAGCGGCTCGCCCTTGTTCAACATCTCGACCATCCGCTTGTGTGCGGCATCGCGGCCGGTGAGCAGCTTGCCGTTGAGCAGCAGCACTTCGCCCGGCTTGAAGCTGGCCACGTCTTCCGGCGTCACCGTATCGAGATCGACCCGGCGTGCGTTGGTCGGGTTGTAGGTAAGCTTGGGCCAGTCTTCCAGCGACGGCGGATCGAGCGCGACCGGACCGGAGCCGTCGAGCACGAAATGCGCATGCCGGGTGGCTGCGCAGTTGGGGATCAGCGCCACTGGCAGATTGGCCGCATGGGTCGGGTAATCCTTGACCTTGATGTCGAGCACGGTGGTCAGGCCACCGAGACCCTGCGCGCCGATACCCAGCGCGTTGACCTTGTCGTACAGCTCAATGCGCAGTTCTTCGGCGCGATTGCTCGGGCCGCGGGCGATCAGCTCCTGGATGTCGATCGGATCCATCAGCGATTCCTTCGCCATCAGCATCGCCTTCTCGGCGGTGCCGCCGATGCCGATGCCGAGCATGCCCGGCGGGCACCAGCCGGCACCCATGGTCGGCACGGTCTTGAGCACCCAGTCGACGATCGAGTCGGAGGGATTGAGCATGGCGAATTTCGACTTCGCCTCGGAGCCGCCGCCCTTGGCCGCGACGATGACATCGAGCTTGTCGCCCGGCACGATACTGACGTTGATCACCGCCGGCGTGTTGTCCTTCGTGTTGGTGCGCTTGCCGGCCGGGTCGGCCAGAATGCTGGCGCGCAGCGTGTTGTCCGGATCGTTATAGGCGCGGCGCACGCCTTCGTTGATCATGTCGTCCAGCGACATCGTCGCGTCCCACTGCACGTTCATGCCGACCTTGACGAATACCGTGACGATGCCGGTGTCCTGGCACAGCGGCCGATGCCCTTCCGCGGCCATGCGCGAGTTGATCAGTATCTGCGCCATCGCATCCTTGGCGGCCGGGCTCTCCTCGCGCTCATAAGCGGCGGCGAGTCCCTTGATGTAGTCGACCGGGTGGTAATAGCTGATGTACTGCAACGCATCGGCAACGGACTGGATCAGATCGGCTTGCTTGATGATGGTCATGAGGCGGCTTTTGAGGATGGGCCAGTGCGGGCTGACGTGAAGGGAAAAGGTGCCGTGCCCGGCGTCTGTCGGCCGCGCACCACCCGCCTATTGTGCCGCAAGCGGACCGCACGCATCTGACTGGACGGTAGCACCAGCGAGGTGCTTGCCAGCTCAGGCACCCGAGTGCGATGGTTCCGGGACTTTCCCAGTGCAAGCCATCGCCATGACCCGTTGCCTCCAGTATGTCCAGCTCGACGTCTTCGCCAGCCGGCTGTTCGACGGCAATCCCCTGGCCGTGGTGATCGATGCCGACGACCTGGATACGGACGCCATGCAGCGCATCGCGCGCTGGACCAACCTTTCCGAAACCGCGTTCCTACTAAAGCCGATCCAGCCGCAGGCGGACTACCGCGTGCGCATTTTCACCACCCGGCAGGAGCTGCCGTTCGCCGGCCACCCCAGCGTCGGCAGCGCCTATGTCGCGATCGAGGCCGGCAAGGTGACCGCGGGCAAGCGCTCGCTCGTGCAGGAATGTGCCGCGGGGTTGCTGCCGGTGCAGGTCGATGGCGAAGGCGATTCGCGCGTCATCCACGTACAGGCACCACCGGCGACGATCGAACGCTGCGATGACGCCTTCGCTGGCGAAATAGCCGAGGCCCTGCATACACCGCTGAATACGGCACGCATGCGCAAGGTCGACAACGGCCCTGTCTGGTTCGTCTGCGATCTCGACGAAGCGAGCGTCGTGAGGGCGCTCCATCCGGACTTCCTCGCCATCGCGTCGATCTGCGAAGCCGCGTCTGCGATTGGCGTCTGCGTATTCGGACGCGAGCGCGACGGCACCGCTTCCATCGCCGTGCGCGCCTTTTGTCCGGCCGACGGCATGCCCGAGGACCCTGTCACCGGCAGCGCCAACGCAGCGATCGCCGCCTACCTGCGGGAAACAGACGAACTCAAAACCTATGGTCCTCGCTATCTTGCAAGCCAGGGCCGCGAAGTGGGCCGCAACGGCATCGTCGAAGTCAGCGTCGATGCCGCCACATCGGCCATCACCATCGGCGGTGCGTGCGCCATCGGCGTGCGCGGCGTGCTGCGGCTGCATTAACTCGCCCGGCAGCAGTCCTCCCGGGAAAAACAACGGCCGCTTTCGCGGCCGTTGTTTTTGACGAGCCGCCCGCTCAGAAGCGGTATTCGGCAAAGCCCGAGAAAACGCCGATGCTTTCGTTGCCCTTCGCCTCGCCGCTGTCGATGCGTGCGTGATACCCGTCGTAAGCCAGACCCAGGCTGAAATGCTGGTTGAAGTCATAGCCCGCCGCCGCACCGAGATAACCGCCGTTGCCGTGGAAACGCTCCGATCCGAAGTTCCCGACATCGACATCCACCGATGAGTGGAAAAGGCCTCCGCGCGCGGAGACAAACATGTGGCTCTGGAATTTGTACTTGAGGTTCAGACCAAGCAGCGGCCCACTTGCCTTGGCGCTAACTTTTTCGCTCAGGCCAGGCAAATTCGACGTCAACTGGGTAGAGGCCGTACCGAGATCAACGTAACCGGCTTCCACGCCAAAATCGACGACGTCGCTCTGCCAACTGTAGCCGGCGCGAATCGCGCCGCTGGTGTCGGTGTTGTTGCTGAAGGTGCTGTCGTGATAAGTCGATTGACCGAGATTGCCGTTGATGAAAAATGCTCCCGGTTCGTCAGCCAATGCGCTGCCCGAGGCAGCCGCCAGCGCGCCGACAACGGCGATCGATAAAATCTGCTGCTTCATATTTTCCCCTATGTTGGTACTTCCCTCCCGCTGCCTCATGCATGCGGGCGGCGCATTTTCACCAAATTGGGTGAAATAGGGAATCTGTACCTGCGACACCGGCGCAGCGGACATCGTCATTGATGCGACGAACCGGCATGGCCGGTTAAAAAAGTTTGCGCACTCTAAAAGGTTAAAGCCGCTCATATCACGGGTGTCGACGTACTTCGGCAGCGCTCGATCGTCAGTACGTCGCGCGGACTTAAAGAAGCATCTAGGAAATAGTCGTATCGAAAGAACTTTCGATCCACTGTACGCTCAATTCGCCATCCCATTGCGCTAGTTTATGAACAGGCATTGTACGGACGATAGGGGGACGTGCTCCGCCGCTCAGGGTATTTCTCGACGCCGCTTTTAGACCGACCAAGAACATGCTGTCTTGCATTAACGGGCAGTAGTCGGCGTTGCGGCTTGGTATCAACGTTTTTCATTTCAGAAGGAAAATCCGATGATCCGCCATTTCAATCGCACGGCCCTCGCAACGTCCCTCGCCGTCACCCTGGCAGGCTTCAGCGGCGCCTCTATGGCAGCCAACTCGCACATGGAAGCCGATGTCGGAATGGCCTCCGGCAATCAGACCAGCACGGTCACCGTCGTGCTCAAACTGCACAATCAGGCTGCCCTGGAGCAGTACATCCAGGACACCGTAACGCCCGGCAGCAGGCATTTTCAGCAGTTTCTGAGCACCAGTGAGTTCGCCAGCCAGTACGGTGCGAGTGCGGCTGAAATAGCCCGGGTACAGGCTTATCTGAAGCAGAAAGGGCTGAGCAGCCAAGTGCTGGACAACCATATGACGATTCGCGCGACGGGCACTCTGGCCCAACTCGGCGCAGCCTTCAATGCACCTATCCACAACTACGTATCGCTCTCAAACGGCCAGCATTTTCATCGCCCTTCGACCACCGTCTTAATGCCTTCGGCGATCGCCGACCTGGTGGTCGCCACATCCGGCCTGAGCAATGAAAAGAAGTATCTGTCGCATCGGATAAAGGCATTGAACTTGCCAGGCACGCCAACGACAGCGGCACAGAAGACCAAGCTGGCAACCGCCGCCATCGCCAATTCGGCTACCGCCACTGCTGCCGCAGGCAATCCGACGGCTACCGGCGAACCTGGCAGCTACACGGTCGGCGACGTGGCCAATTTCTACAACATCAATCCCTTGTATAAGCGCGGCGTAACCGGCAAAGGCAGCACCCTGGCCATCGTTACCCTATCCAACTTCTACCCCGCCGATGCACAGACCTATTGGACCGACATCGGCCTGGCCACCAAACCGAATCGCATCACCCAGGTCCATGTGGATGGCGGTAGCGCGATCGACAGCGGCAGCGGCGAGACTGCGCTTGATGTGGAGCAGTCCGGCGGCATTGCCCCGGATGCCAGCATCATCGTGTATGACGCACCCAATGCAGGCAATGGCTTTGTCGATGCCTTCGCACAAGCCGTTTCCGACAACAAGGCCGACAGTATTTCCACCAGCTGGGGCGGTCCGGAGATTTTCAACTTTGCGGCGTTGAATGTAGACGGCGCGAGCATTACGGATACCAGCGATGCCGGCGATCTGCAGGCTTTCCATCAAATTTTCCTCGAGGCTGCAGCGCAAGGACAGTCGGTCTTCGCTGCCAGCGGCGACTCTGGCGCCTACGATACGGTGCGTGGGCTCGGCGTCGGCACGGCGCCCGGCACTTATACCGCTCCGCTAACGGTGGACTCTCCGGCTTCCGATCCGTATATCACCGCGGCGGGCGGCACCACGCGACCTTACACGTACAGCTTCAACGGCGGCCCGAATGCTTCGCTTACTCAGGAAAGCGTCTGGGGCTGGGATTACATCCAGAATTATTTCGACACCAACTTCGGTCCGGGTTTGGTCGATGTGTTCTCGGTCGGCGGCGGCGGCGGCGTCAGCGTGTACTGGCACACGCCGTTCTATCAACTATTCACCAACGGCATCCGCACCAGCGAGAGCGGACAGTCGCTTTCTTACAACGATCCGACTGCAGGTCCCACGACACTGCTGAAGTTGCCGGCGCACTTCCGCGGCCGCAATGTGCCGGATATCGCACTCAATGCGGATCCGGAAACGGGGTATTTGGTGGTATCCACTTACGACGGGGGGCTGATTGCTGAAGGCGGCACAAGCTTTGTTGCGCCCCAGCTCAACGGCATCAGTGCTTTGCTGACGCAGAGCAACCATCATCGTATCGGCCTGTGGAATCCGCAGGTGTATGCCATGCAGAACATTTTCGGCTACGGCAAGTACTCGCCCTTCAACGACATCCGCCAGGGCGACAACTGGTTTTACCAGGGAAAACATGGCTATGAGCCGGGCGCAGGCATCGGCACCCTGGACGTCACCAACCTCGATCTGTATCTGAAAAGCGGGCTCTTCAGCTTTCGTCTCTGATTAGTCGAAGAGGAGAGGTGCTGACGGCGGATATATCGCCGCGATCAGCACCTCTCGCCGACATTCTCCGATGCGGATACGACAGAGGTAAGAAGCCTGCTCAATAATCTCCGCGTAACTCGCGTTGCCTTGGCGGCCACGACGAGGCAACGCGAAGGGCAGCGGCTGTTTGCCCGCCTTCCTGCGTCACCACTCGGTCATGGACCGACGTCCATTCCCTCGTTTTTCCTCGGCTCGCGCAAACAGCTCCTGGCGCACCACGCAGAGATATTGGACCGGCTCTAACTGAGGGCTTGCCGGTGTTCTGGGGAAACGCCATGCTCTGGCGTCGTTTCCGCCCTGGCCCGATAAATGAGTTCCTCGCCGACACCCTCCGGTTATCTCCGAAGTTTGCGCCCATGGGATGCTGCCCTGATCGTAGTGGGCGGCATTATCGGCGGCGGTATTTTTCTCACGCCGGGTATCGTCGCCCAGCGCACGAACTCCGGGCTGACGCTCTTGCTGCTATGGGTCGGAGCCGGCCTGCTCACGCTGATCGGCGCGCTGTGCTATGCCGAGCTCGGTGCGCGGCGGCCGCATGCCGGCGGCAGCTATGTGTATTTAAGAGAAGCGTTCGGGCCGCTGGCGGGCTTTCTGTTCGGCTGGACCATGCTGCTGGTCATCTATTCCGGCTCCACCGCTTTCGTGGCCAAGATTTTTGCCGGATACGCCAGCACGCTTTTCGGCCTTTCCTCGGCGTGGGCGATGCCGCTGACCGTCGGCGCGCTGGTGTTTGTGGCGGGAATGAACCTGTTCGGGCTCAGGCTGGGCGCGCGGATTCAAAACCTTTTCGCGCTGCTGAAACTGCTGGCAGTGGCCGTGCTGGTGGTGTGCGGACTGTTTCTTGCCGGCGCCGGGCATGCGCAGATACTGGCCGTCGATCCCGCACATCACGGCACCGGCTTCATGAGCGCGGCCCTGCCGGTATTGTTCGCGTATTCGGGCTTCACCTACCTCAATAACCTCGCGGGCGAAGTACGCGATCCGCAGCGCACGCTACCGCGCGCCCTGACGCTCGGCATGCTGCTGGTGATCGCGGCCTACGTATTGGTCAACGTGGCCTACCTGGCCGCACTGGGACATGCCGGGCTCGCGGCCAGCCAGGCGCCCGCTGCTGACGTGATGCAGATGGTTTTCGGATCGTTCGGTGCCAGACTTATTGCGTTGGGCGTGGCCATTTCCGCGCTTGGTTTCTGCAACATCACGCTGGTGGCTGGTGCCCGCGTGCTGCAGGTGATGGGCGAGGACGGCCTGTTTTTTCGGTCGGTGGCGCGGCTTCACCCGCGCTATAAAACGCCGAATATCGCGCTGCTGATCCTGATCGGCTGGTCGATCCTGCTTGCGGTCACCGGCAGCTATAGCCAACTGCTCGATTACGCCACGTTCGGCGACTGGCTCGCCTGCGCCGTGGGCGTGGCGACGCTTTTCTGGTATCGCCGTCACGACGACGCAACCATCCGCTTTCGCGTGCCGGGTTATCCGCTGCTGCCGCTGGTGTTTGTCGCGGTCATCGCCTGCGTGGTGTTTGCCACCATGCGCGACAACCCCGTCAACGCCGGTATCGGGCTGATAATCATTGCCGCCGGCGTGCCGGTGTATTTCATTTGGCGTCACCTTTTTCGGCCTTAAGCCGTAACGCCTCCCACAAGTGGCGTCACCTGTTCGGCCTTAAGCCGTAATGATTGCCACAAGCGGCAAAAATTTTTCGGCTAGAAGCAGGGATGTTTGCCATACGCGGCAGCGCCTGTTCAGCGGAGCACGCTGTCGAGATGCGACAATGCACTCACAGCTTTCGAGGAGATTTTGAATGGCGCTTGCGCAAGCCCAGGCTCTGCCGGCCACCGAGACCATCGTGCCCGACAAGATCCGTGACGGCATCGACCTGCAGATCAACGGCGAGCACTACCGACACACCGGCGATCCGCAAATGCCGCTGCTTTGGTATCTGCGCGACGTGCTCCGGCTGACCGGCACCAAATACGGCGGCGAACACGGAGAGAGCGGCGCGGACCTGATCCTGCTCAAGGGCAAGGCGACCTCGGCCATTTCGGTGACCGTGGCCAAGGCAGCGAACACTGAGATCGTCACCATCGAGGGACTCGCCGCCAACGACGGCACCCTGCATCCCGTGCAACAAGCTTTCATCGACGAGGACGCGATCGGCTGTGGCTACTGCACCCCTGGCTGGATCATCGCCTCGGTCGATCTGCTCAAGCGCAAGAAGCAGCCCAGCGACGACGATATCGACACCCTGCCCAATGTCTGTCGCTGCGGCTGCCAGACGCGCGTGCGCCGGGCGATCAAGCGCGTGGCCGCCGGCAAGGCGGGCCAGCCATGAGCGATGCGAACCGCGGCATCCGGCTCTCGCGCCGGCGCTTTCTGCAGGTGCTGGCCGGCACAGCCGGCGCGCTGGTCATCGGTATCCGCGCGGCCGAGGCCGCCGATACCGACGCACCACTGCCACCGTCGCTGCTCGGCGACACCTTCTATGGTATCGGTGCGTATGTGCGCATCGATACCGACGGCAACGTGCTGATCGGCGTGCGCGATCCGGACACCGGCACCGGCGTGGCCACTTCGCTGCCGCGCATCATCGCCGATGAGCTCGACGCCGACTGGAACCGCGTCAGCGTGGTATCGCTGGGCCTGGGCGTGACCGACAACAACGGCCAGCCCAGCTGGATTTACGGCCGTCAGCTCGGCGGTACCGGCGGCTCCATTTCGGCCGCGTGGGCCGACCTGCGTCAGGCCGGTGCCGTGGCGCGCTGGCTCCTATTGCAGGCGGCCGCGCGTCGTCTTGGCGTGCCGGCCGACCGACTGCGCTGCGAATCGGGCACGGTGATCGCACTGGACGGCCGCCGCTTCACCTACGGCAGCCTGGTCGAGGACGCCAGCAAGATCGACATGCCCACCAGCGTGCCGCCGCTGAAAACCGCCGAGCGCTATCAGCTGATTGGCAACCCCGCGGGCGACGTCGATGCGCGCGAAATCGTCACCGGCCAGACGCGCTTTGCGATCGATCAGCAGTACGGCGACACGCTCACCGCCGTCGTGGTGCACTGCCCGTGGCCGGACGGCACGCTGGACGGCATCGACTTCACCGACACGCTGGCCGTCAAAGGCGTGCGCAAGGTGCTGCAGCTCAGCCCCGAAGTCGGCCAGCAGGCCGGTACCACGCTCAGCGCCACCGCCGTGGTAGTGCTCGCCGAAGACACCTGGTCCGCGCTCAAGGGCCGCCAGAAGCTCAAGCTGAAATGGAAGGCGGGCGCGAGCAACAGCGAAAGCAGCGACGCGCTGGAGCAGCAGGCTAACGCCCTGCTCGCGGGCAAGACTGACCCGACCACTCGCGTGCGCAACGATGGCGACTATGACGCGGCCAGCAAAAAGGCCGCGCGCCGACTCGAAGCCACCTATTTCCAGCCGTGGCTGGCACACGCCACCGCCGAGCCGATGAACTGCCTGGTTCGCGTAGAAAAAAACAAGGCGACCCTGGTCGTACCGACGCAGGCGCCGCAGAAAGCCTGGGCCGTCGTACACCGGATTACCGGCCTTTCGCCGGATCAGATCGAAATCGGCGTGCCGCGGGTCGGCGGCGGCTACGGTCGGCGGCTCGATCACGATTACCTGGCCGAGGCGGTGATGCTGGCCAGCAACAAGGACATCGACACCTCGGTACGCCTGATCTGGACGCACGATCAGGACCTCGCGCACGACTACTACCGCTCCGGCAGCGTGCACCAGCTCAGCGTGATCATCGATCGCAAGCGCCAGATCACCGGCTGGTATCAGCGCATGGTCAGCGCCTCGGCCCTGGTCAACCGCGGCGTGCCGGACAGCCGCCTGTGGACCTCCGAAGTCGATGTCGACCAGCTGCCCGCCGCGCTGGTACCCAACTACCGCAGCGACTGGTACGCGCAGACCTCGGCCATACCGCGAGGCCCGGCACGCAGCATGCCGCACCTCAGCAACGCCTTCGCGGTGGAGAGCTTCATCGACGAAATCGCGCACAGCATGAAAGAGGATCCGCTCGACACGCACCTGCGCCTGCTTGGCGACGCGCGCGAACTGCCACTGAGCGGTGGCGGCACGTTCGATACCGGCCGGTTGATCAACGTGCTGAAGCTGGTGGCCGACCGCATCGAATGGAAAAACTGGCTGCACAGCGTCAACGGCCTGGGGATCGCCTGCTGGCACTTCAACGGTGCTTACGTGGCGCATGCGGTCGAGGTGGCTACCAAGGATCAAAAGCTCATCGTCCAGCGCGTAGTCTGCGCCGTGGACGTTGGGCGTATCATCAATCCGATGGGCCTGGAAGGCCAGGTCGCCGGCGCCACGTTGGACGCACTGTCTACCGCACTGAATCTGTCGATCACCTTCAAGGATGGCCAGATCCAGCAGCACAGCGCTAAGGATTACCCCCTGGCTAGCATGGCGCAGCTGCCCGATGCGGTGGAAGTGATCACCGTACCCGGCGATCGCGACCCGGCCGGCGCCAGCTTTCTGGCCATGCCGACGGCCGCGCCGGCGCTCGCCAATGCAGTGTTCCGCGCCACCGCCGTGCGTATCAGGCGGCTTCCACTGACCCGGGAGCTGTCGCGGTTATCGTGAATTTTATATTCCTTTGGACCTGAATAAATGGCCGTTTTTACGGCCATTTATTTTCTGTAAGTACGAACATTTCTTCACACTTTTTCCGGCCTGACATCCAGCGTGCGCAACGGTCGCTCCATGAAAATGCGCTCGGACGTCTCTCCAACCACGCTGAAGCCGTGTCTCGCATATAGCGCCCGAGCACGCTCATTGACACGCAGCACCCGCAAACGCACCGGCAGGCCCATTTCGGCCGCCTCCTGCACAACCTGCTCAAGTACCGCCGCTCCAATGCCCAGGCTACGGAAGGCCTGCAGCAGATACAGCTTAACCAGCCAGACGTGATCAGGCAGGTTCTCGGTGGCGACTAAACCGGCAATCACGTTCCCGACCTCGATAAGCCTGTGTGTTTCAGATGTGTAGTTATCCCGGTGCTTCTGATATTGCTCGCGCTCATTCCAGCGGCCCCAGGTATGCTTCACATAACCGCGCATGGCATCTTTGGTGATCTCGTAGGCAAGCTCGAGATCATCGAAAGTTGCGTTTCTCAATCGGTAAGCCTGCACCGTCAAAACCTTGAGCCTGAGTTGAAACGCGAAACCGATTCGACCTCGAAAAATTTCAGGACGCCACTCCTGACCCGGCGGATGCTGGCTAGTGAGCGCTGACCTTCGAGAGCACATTGAGTACCGATACGCCGCTCACGATAAGTCCCATGCCAACGAAGGCCCATAGATCGAGCTTTTGTCCGTGAAAAATCCACGCAATGGCCGCTACAAGGACAATGCCGAGTCCAGCCCATACAGCGTAGGCAATACCGACCGGGATAACCGCAAGCGCGCGAGAGAGGAAATAGAAAGCGATGCTGTAACCCACAAGCACCACCACCGATGGAACAGGTCTGGTGAAGCCGTCAGCGGATTTAAGAGCAGACGTGGCGACAACCTCGCCGATAATTGCAACAGCAAGAAACAGCCAGTTTTTCATCGTTTCAGCCCTCCAGCATGGAGAGGAAGTTTGAGAGTTCCTGCCGACAAACGACAGTCTTGCAGCGCAACCAATTGTCTGAGCATCGGGAAGTGAGCGTCGCGCACGTCGGCTACTCGGCAGATGACCGCCGTGGTGACGCATTTGCCAGCGGCCCGTTGGTTCGGTCAGGTGAAGCTCAATGAAACTGATCGCTCGCCGGCACCCACGAGCCGGCCGACGATGACGACGCGGGATGGGCCAGCTTCACCGGCAGGATGATCGACTCGCAGCCCGGCGGCGGCGGACCGCCGCTGACGCGTGCGGTGGCGCACTCGGCGCTGTTGTCGAGCTTGAGCGGCGCCACCTTGGCGACTTGCGCCGCGCTGGCTGCGGGCGCGGGCGGCACCGGCGGATTGGCCGGCGCGAGATGCATGCGGTCGTAGACCTTGTCGGCCACCGGCGGCGGCGGCGGGTCGCCATTGCCACAGCTCAAAAGCGCCATGGGCAGCAGCGGCGTGAGCGCACATTTGATACGTACGCCCTGCGGCAGATGAAACGTATGCGTTGTCGTGGTCTTCTCTACCGCGTGACGCAGCGCGGTATCGACCGAGCTTTCGCCAGGCGGCGTCCAGTCCTTGTCGAAACGCGTCGGCTTGTAGCCGATGTTGGGCGCGCGGTGATCCATGATCGTGGTGTCGCCATGCGGGATCACCTGCACGTAACTGCCTACGTTGCCCTGCTTGGCGCCCTGCTCGGCACCGGCCTGAGAAATCGTGCCGACAGGACCGGTACCGGTATCGGCCCTGCCGACGCCGGCATTCTTGCCATTGGACGGAGCCGCGCTGGCCGCCCCCTGCGCCTGTGTCGCCGAGGGCTGCGCACCCTGCTTTCCTTCGGTATCCGGCGCGTTGGCTACGCCGTTGATTTGGCCGGGCGTAGCGGTATCGCTGCCCTGGGGCGTGGCATTCGGCGCGGTGCTGACGTCGCGATCGTTGCTGCTCTGGCTGGCGCTGGCATCAGGCCGAGTGCTGGCGGATTTGCTGTCGGCCGAATCGGGGGCAGCCGATTTATCGGCAGCGTCCGCCTTGGTCGCCGATGGCGCCGCCTGATTGGCGCTGGACGACTGATCGGATGCGGGCGCCGGTACGGATGGTAGCGGCTGCAGGCTAAGATCAGGTTTGGGTATGGACGTCTGGACGGCCGACACCGATGCCTTGTCGGCCACGTCGATCTTCACCGTCGGCGCCACGGACGCCACGTTCGGACGGGTGGTGGGCGACACCGGTACCGCCTCGAGCTGAGCTTCGGTCGGCTCCACCGTCGGCGCCTGCACTTGCGGCAGCTCGCGCGGCGCCGCGGGAGCGGCCACGCTCATCGATGCCTTGAGGTTGACCGTGGCCGCGGTCTGCGCAGGTAAAGGAATCGCCTGTAATTCGGGCACCGGTGGAGCGGCCGGCATTTCCGCTCGCGCGGGGGCCACGCTCGGCGGCACGTTCGCCGGCGGCGCAACGCTGGTCAGAGCGATGGTCGGATTGTCCACTGCAGGCATCGCCTGAGGCGGTACGTCCGGCAGGGCCAGCGAAGCAGGCGGCGGCATCGGCTGATTGCCCTCAGCCTGCGGCGCACGCACGGGTTCGGGCTGAAATCTGGGCGGTACCGGCGCATGCATGGTCGGCACGGCCAGCACCACCGGCGGCGGCGGGCCGGCTACGGGAATCGGCTGCAGCTGCGGTGTGGGTGCGGTCTTGGGCAGGCTGACCGGCGGTTTCGGGGCCGCGACTCGTTTAGGCGTCGGCGACCGCGTTACGGTCGTTTGCGCAACCACCGGCGGCGCCGTCGCCGGGCTGGCCTGCGCGACCGCCATGGTCGACGGCTCGCTGCTGCGCGGGCTGGCATTGGCGCGCTGCTTGGATGCCGCCGCGGCCTGGCCTTTGTGTCGAGGCCCCTTTTCTCTCGGCGGGGTGCCGCGGATCGGTGGCGGTGGCGGCGGTTCGGGCGCATCGATCAGGCGCACGTGCAGGGCCACCACCTTGGGCTCCGGAATCAACCTGCCCTCGTCGACCGGCCCGAGTATGAAAACGAGCAAAAACACAATGTGGAGCAGCACCGCGCCGACGATGCTGATGATGCGACGCCAACTTTCGTGTGGCTCTTCGCGCGTGAGCCGGCGACGGGCGATCACGCGGGTAGACGTCGCCAGCGGCGAGTCCATCAGGACTCGTGCAGGGCGATTGGCGGGATCATCGGCAGCGGAAGGGTCGATGGGCGGCAGAGGCATATCCGGCAGTGTAGCGGCGCCCCCGGGATTTCGCCGATACCCGCTATGTCATCGACGATGGCCTATGGCTTGCCCGTAGCCGCTTTGCCAGCGGCCTGCGCCTTTTCCGCATCGACCGCGCGACTGGGCGTATCCACCGGACAGCCGTGCTCCAGTGGCTTGTCCGCGCGATACATGGCGATACACGCCTCCAGCGTGGGCGGCGTGGGTGGATGCGGGTCTTTGCCGAACTGCTGCGATGGCGCCATGCTCAGGCGCTCGTCGCCGTCTTTCTTCGGCGGCGGCGGTGGCGGATCGCCGCCGCAACCGCCGGCCAGCATCGCCACCGAAACGGCGCAGTGGATATGCACCCCGCCAGGCAGATTGAAAGTTTTTTTGACCGTGGTGGCATCGACCGCTTTCTGCAGGGCGCCGTCCACCGTGCTGGTCTTGTGCCAGTACTTGTCAAAGCGCGTCGGCGCGTACTTGATCGGCGAACTGTGCTGCATCACCTTGTCGTCGTCCGTCGGCATCCGTTGAACGTAATCCGCTTCGGCCTTCGGCGGCGTGCTGGTGGCCGATGCAGGCAGCAGGGGCTGGCCATTCTTGTCGAACAGCGTGGGCGGCGGCGTGGTGTCCGGCTTGGTCGCCGGCAACTGCACGGTCATCGCATCTTTCGACGGCGACTCCGGCTTGGCCACGGGGCGCGGACGCGAGGCAGCCACTTTCGGCGGCGGCGGTAGCGGCGCGGGCGGCGGCGGTAGGGGTGCCGTCACCGGTGGATGGCGAGGAATAAAGCGGATCTCGATCGCGTCCGCGCCGGGTGGCGCCGCCATGGCCTGGGGCGACGTGTCCGGACGCATCTGGCGCCATACAAACCAGGTGAAGAACCCGTGCAGCAGCAGGGCCGCAATGATGGACAGCCATAGCCAGCCGGGATCCCGCGTCGAACGGCGCCGCGGCAGCGCACGGAGCATCGCGCTGGTGGACTCATCCAGCGGCACCAGCCCGCGAGCGGGCCGGTCGATACTTGGTGCCCCAGGGGGCTGATCGCGCTGCGACGGATGGGTAATGACGGTGTCTCGTGGCGAAGTTAACGGTGAAGCATGCCGTATGACGCTTGAACCAAGCAGGACCGATACATCTCATGTGCGCAGTATTCCGCCCCCTGCAGACCTCGAAGTGCGCCGGCGGTTCCGCCTGTCGCGCACGATTCGGTCGACCACAGCCTGGCAGACGGCCATCGTCAACGAAATTTGGAGAAGACGGCTTAACGAAAAGCCGCCTTGTCGCGGGAAGCTCAGCGATCTTTGACATGGCTAACCAAGTAACCGCGTTCCCTGCTAGATCGATGAGCAGACCGGGGTCTGAGCCGTCTGGACGGCCGAATGAAAGAGCCGCACCCGTGGGTGCGGCGGTGAGGACCTGTTCTGATAGAGGGAAAAGCGGGCGATAGTTACGCCGCGATCGCCGCAATCAACGTCTTGGTGAAGGCCGGGATGTCGTCCGGCTTGCGGCTGGTGATGAGGTTGCCGTCGTGCACGACCTCGCTGTCCTGCCACTTGGCGCCCGCGTTCTCTAAGTCGGTTTGCAGCGAAGGCCACGATGTCACCTTGCGGCCTTCGACCAGTTCGGCGTTGATCAACGTCCACGGCCCGTGGCAGATGGCGGCGATCGGCTTGTCGGCCGCGCCAAAGGCCTTGATCAGGGCAATGGCTTTGGTATCGAGCCGAAGCTTGTCCGGGTTGATCACCCCACCCGGCAGCACCAGCGCGTCGTAGTCGTCGGCCTGCGCCTGTTCGAGCGGCTTGTCGACCTTGACCGAGTCGCCCCAGTCTTTCTTGTTCCAACCCTTGATCTGCTTGGCGCCATCCGGGGCGATGACATGCACCGTAGCACCGGCTTCTTCCAGCAGGCGCTTGGGCTCTTGCAATTCACTCTGTTCGAAGCCGTCGGTAGCGAGTACTGCAATATGACGGCCGTTCAAATTTTGTTTGCTCATGACGCTCTCCGTGGGGACGAGCATCGACTATCGCCGCAGGCGGATGCGCGCCGCGTGTCCGTCGCGTATGCGGCGCGTGAGCACCGCATGGCGCAATTCGAGTCAGGCGTGCTGCGTCTTCGATTTCAGCAAGGTGCCAGTGCACTTGGGCGAGCCACACAGGCACTTCCACAGTTTTTTCAGCCGCGCCGTATGCGGTACTTCGAGCACAATGCCGTAGTCGTAAGTGAGCTCTTCGCCGGGCTTGATGCGTCGAATGGTTTCGATCTTGACCTTGTCGCGGCGCGGATTGCCGCTGGGACTTTCCTCGACCACCGCGCGGCAGTTGGGCTCACAGCTGTGGTTGATCCAGCGCGCGCCGTTGCCGTTCTGGTTGGCGTCGATGATGTAATCGTCGTTGAGCGTGAACAGGAACGTGTGACCGGTTTCGCCGCCGTCGCCATAGAGCTCGTCGGCCTCGTCGTTGGTCAGCAACTTGCCCTTGTACTGGATCACTTCCTCACCCTTGGCCAACGGCTCCACGGCGAAGACGCCATTGCCGTGAATGGGGGAGCGACGGGCGACGATGCGACGGGTCATGTAAGGCTGCCGGTGTAAATGGAAAAGTCGATGATGCCTGCTGCATCGCGCCATGGGAACCATCCCGGGATTTTTCTATGCGTCAAAACGTTTGCCAGGCCGTCACCGCACTTTTGCGACTTCCTGCTAATATTCAAACAATCGTTTGAGATGATATCCATGCATCGACTGCTGCGCGATTCTCTAATGTTTTTGCTGACGGCCGGGCTGGTTGCCTGCGGGCCGCCGAAGAAGAGCGTCTTTCCGCCAACCGTCAGCGTGCAACAGCTGAAGTTGCTGCCGGACGGGGAGTGGCAGCTGAGCGTGCGTATCCAGAACAACAGCTATGGCGAGATGGATTTCACCTCGCTGGATGGACAGCTGCAGATTGCCGACTTGGTACCGGTCCGGCTGCACGGCACGTTCGAACTGGATATCCCCGCGCTCACCGGCGATGTGACCACGTTGACCATCCTTCCGACCGCACCGATGTCCAAGGCGCTGCAGGCGGTGAGCGCCAAGGGCAGCGCCGGATCGTTGGGCTACCGCGTCAGCGGCAGCGCCAACGCCAAGCCCGAACAGGAAAAACAGGCGCGCGATTTCGATTTCAGCGGCAACGATTCGCTGTCGCCGACGCCAGGCATACCCAACACCTACCGCTGATCGCTTCCACACACGACGCAAGGCAGCGCGTCGCTTCGACACAAACTCAGAAAACTTTCTGCACGACGACCCTTCGACCAAGGAATTGCCATGACCGCTTATAAAGCTCCCCTCGACGACCTGCGCTTCACCCTCTTCGACGTGCTGGACGCCGAGAAAACGCTGACCAGCCTGAGCGGCGGCGAAGCGCACAGCCGCGACCTGTTCGACGCCGTGCTGGAAGAAGCCGGCCGCCTCAGCGAGCAGCTGCTGGCACCGACCAACTGGCCCGCCGATACCGAAGGCTGCCATTTCGACAAGGCGACCCACACGGTGACCACGCCGAAGGGTTTCAAGGAGGCCTTCAAGCAGTTCGCCGACGGCGGCTGGACCGGCCTGACCAACCCCGAGGCTTACGGCGGCCAGGCGCTGCCTGCCGTGCTGGGCACCGCCACCACGGAAATTTTCCAGTCCGGCAACCTGGCCTGGAGCCTGTACCCGCTGCTGTCCGAGGGTTCGACCCACGCGATGGAAATGCACGGTGAGGAATGGCAGCGCCAGCTGTACATGAAACCGATCGTCGAAGGCCGCTGGACCGGCACCATGTGCCTGACCGAGCCGCAGGCGGGTTCCGACCTCGGCATGATCAAGACCCGCGCCGAACCGGCGGGCAAGTCGGGCGAGCATGACCTGTACAAGATCAGCGGTACCAAGATCTTCATCAGCGCCGGCGAGCACGACCTCACCGAGAACATCGTGCATCTGGTGCTGGCCCGCCTGCCCGACGCGCCGGCCGGCAGCCGCGGCATCTCGATGTTTATCGTGCCCAAGGTGAAGGTCAACGCGGACGGCTCGCTCGGCGAGCGCAACACCGTGACCGCCGGTTCGATCGAGCACAAGATGGGCATCCACGCCTGCTCCACCTGCGTGATGAACTTCGACAATGCCGAGGGCTTTCTGATCGGCAAGCCGCACAAGGGCCTGGCTGCGATGTTCACCATGATGAATGCCGCGCGCCTGTCCGTCGGCGTGCAGGGCCTGGCGCTGGCCGAGCGCGCGCTGCAGAACAGCCTCAACTATGCCCGCGAGCGCCTGCAGTCGCGTGCGCTTTCCGGCGCCAAGTTCCCCGACAAGGTCGCCGACAATCTGCTGGTGCAGCCGGACGTGCGGCGCATGCTGCTGACCCAGCGCGCCTTCGTGGAAGGTTCGCGCGCACTGCTGCTCTATACCGCGCTGCAGACCGACATCGAAGCCCGCGCCACTGACGAGGCCGCACGCAAGAAGGCCGGCGAGCTTGTCGCGTTCCTGATTCCGATTGCCAAGGGTGTGGTCACCGAGCTGGCGCAGGAGTGCACCAAGGAGGCGCTGCAGGTCTACGGCGGCCACGGCTTCATCGCCGAAAACGGCATGGAGCAGTTCGTCCGCGATGCCCGCATCATCACCTTGTACGAAGGCACGACCGGCATCCAGGCGGCCGACCTGCTGGGCCGCAAGATTCTCCAGCTGCAGGGCGTCGGCCTGAAGCATTTCCTGGAGGAGATCAGCACGTTCTGCCACGCGCAGAAGGACAATGAAGCGCTGCGCTCGCTGATCGGTCCGCTCGCCGTGGCGACCAAGCAGTGGGGCGACCTGACCATGAAGCTGGCGCAGAAGATCCAGGCCAACCCGGAAGAACTGGGCGCCGCGGCGAACGACTACCTGTATTACTCCGGCTATGTCGCCCTCGCCTACCTGCTGGCCAAGGGCGTGGCGGCGGCGGAAACCAGCACGCAGTCCGAAGCGTTCAAGCAGGCCAAGCGCGACACGGCCAGCTTCTACTTCGCCCGCCTGCTGACGCGCTGCCTGATGCATCAGGCAGGGATCGAGGCCGGCATCGCGACGGTGCCTGAAATCGCCTGAGTCCTCGCGGTACAGGCAGTGGAAAATGAAAAGCCCGGGCTCTCTTGCCCGGGCTTTTTCATGCGCCATGCTTTGCCCACCGGCATTGCAACGTCACCATGACTCGCGGCCGCAACATGCGGCTACTCTAGGGGAGCTATCCAACGGGGAGTCATCATGAAGTCGAGTCGTGCCGTCGTCGCGTGGCGCGGGCTGAGGCCTGCGCTGTTCACCCTGCTGCTCACGATGAGCGGCGCCTTGCTGGCCACGGACCCGCCTGCCGCGAAATACCCGAACTATCCCAGCGAAACGCCGGCCGACTTCAAGCCGGCCACCGCCAGCTACGACTACGTGCGGCGCGAGGTGATGATTCCGATGCGCGACGGCGTGAAGCTGCATACGATCATCCTGGTGCCCCGCGTGCTGACCACCGCCGGCGCCGCGCATGCCGGCATGCTGCTGACGCGCACGCCCTACGATGCGAAGGCCCTGACCACGCATACGCCCAGCGGCCACCTCGGCCCGATGCTGCAGGGCTACGACAACGCCACCGACGTGATTGTCGAAGACGGCTATATCCGCGTGGTGCAGGACGTGCGCGGCAAGTACGGCTCGGAGGGCGACTACGTGATGAACCGTCCGATGCACGGTCCGCAGAACCCGACGTCGGTCGACGATGCCACCGACACCTACGACACCATCGACTGGCTGGTGAAGCACGTGCCCGAGTCCAACGGCAAGGTCGGCACGCTGGGCATTTCCTACGACGGCTTCGAGCCTCTGATGGCCCTGGTCAACCCGCACCCCGCGCTGAAAGTGTCGGTGCCGATGAACCCGATGGTCGACGGCTGGATGGGCGATGACTGGTTCCACAACGGCGCTTTCCGCCAGCAGAACATGAGCTATATCTACGAGCAGACCGCCAGCCGCGACAACAGCATCAAGTGGTGGAGCAGCTACCACGACGAATACGACCTGTTCATGCAGGCCGGCTCGGCCGCCGAGCTGAGCCGCCAGTACGGCATGACCCAGCTCGGTTTCTGGAACAAGCTGCTGGCGCACCCGTCATACGATACGTTCTGGAGCGATCAGGCAGTCGACAAGGTACTGGGCACGCTACCGCTGAAGGTGCCGGTGATGCTGGTGCACAGCCTGTGGGATCAGGAAGACAGCTACGGCGCGCTGGCCGTCTATCGCGCGATCAAGCCCAAGGACAGCAGCGGCGACATGGTCAAACTGGTGATGGGTCCCTGGCACCACGGCCAGGAGATCGAGGAAGCCAGCTCGCTGGGCGCGATCAGCTTCGACAGCGATACCGGCAAGTATTTTCGCGAGCACATCCTGCGGCCGTTTCTCGCGCAGTACCTGAAGGACGGCGCGCCCAAGGCGGATCTCGCCCCGGTCACCGCGTTCGAAACCGGCACCAATCAATGGCGTCGTCTCGATCGCTGGCCGCTGGTCTGCGAAAGCGGCTGCCCGACGAAAAGCCGCTCGCTCTACCTGGAGCCGGGGCTGAAACTCGGCTTCAACGCGCCCGCCACCGGCGCCGCCTACGACGAGTACGTTTCCGATCCCGCGCATCCGGTGCCGTTCCGAGCGCGACCGATCCAGCCGGTCGGCTACGATCCCGGCCAGACCTGGTCGCAGTGGCTGGTCGACGACCAGCGCGAAGCCTCGGGTCGTACCGACGTACTGACCTTCACCGGCGACGTGCTGACTGCGCCGGTGAAAATCAGCGGCGTGCCCGAGGTGCATCTGGCGGCATCCACCAGCGGTACCGACAGCGACTGGGTGGTCAAGCTGATCGACGTGTACCCCGATCAGGTCGCCGACCGGCCCGATCTGGGCGGTTATCAGCTGGCGGTGGCGATGGATATTTTCCGCGGCCGCTATCGCGAGAGCTTTGTCACGCCGAAGGCTCTGGTCGCCAACCAGCCGCTGGCTTATCGCTTTGCCCTGCCCGCGACCAACCACGTTTTCCTGCCGGGCCATCGCATCCTGGTGCAAGTGCAGTCGAGCTGGTTCCCGCTCTACGACCGCAATCCGCAGACCTTCGTACCGAGCATCTTCGAGGCTACGCCAGCCGACTACCAGAAGGCCACCCAGCGGATTTACCACTCGCCGGAGCAGGCCAGCTACATCGCGCTGCCGGTCGTCGGAAGCTAGGCGATCGTTTGCCTCAGCGGTTGACCCGGTAAAAAGCCCGGTCTGGCCGGGCTCCTGGGATGGTGACAAAGCACGGCTCTTTCGAACGTACGCGTCACAAATGGTCAGCAGATCAGTCGGAGACGAAGAAAAGTGCCGCAGTGGGTCAATTCGGGATCGGTGCAGTCATGACCGCGGGAGCCCCGCGCCACAAACGTTTCGCTCAGGCCTGCACCTTGAAGCTGCTGATCTGCATGTATTGTCGGATCAGCTCTTCATGCACGTCGTCTAGCGCCAGCAGCTCGCGGGCCGTGGCGGCATGGATGGCCGCGGCGTCCTGTTCAGCGGCCTTCGCGGCAGACGAAAGCGTTTCCGTTTGAGAGGCCGACGGCGTCGGCGAACTGAACTTGGCCAGCTCGGCCTGAAGCAGATAGGAGATGTCGTAGGCTGATTCGCTCATGCCCTAGGCAATGCAATAGGCTTGCCAACGTTCGAGGAGCGACGGCGCAGGGCGCTCTTCTCGCCCGTTCCGGCGGCGATATTGACGCCGATGGTTGGGCGAGCCCTTCCGCCGTGCCGGCGCAGGGTGTAGAAAAGAATACGGACTCCCCGCTACCCCTCACAATGATGACCGAGCCACACTTGCTGATCCGTCTTGCCGAAGACGACGACGACTTCATTCTTTCGCTGGTGCCGCGATTCGTGGATTTCACATTGCCGCCGTGGCGACGTCGGCATGAATGCATCGAAGGCATTCGCGACGACCTGTTGAAACATCTGGAGGATCAGCCGGCGAACAGCTATCTGTTCGTGGCTGAGAATGCCGATGGCGAGCGGGTCGGCTTTATCCATCTTCAGCGCACTGAAGATTTCTTCACCGGACGAAGCAATTGCCATATCTCCGATCTGGCGGTAGTGCCTCAGCACGAGCGTCAGGGCGTGGGCAAGGCCCTGCTGGCGCACGCCGAAGCGTGGGCACGTGAACACCACTGCCAACTGGTGACCCTGGCGGTGTTCCCGGGTAACGAGGGCGCACGGGCGCTGTATGAAGCCAGCGGCTATGCGCCGGATCTGTTGCGGCTGGCCAAAGCGGTGCGCTAGAAAAAACGGCTGGCGCAACGCCATAGGCGCCGCGCCAGCCGTTCGCGACCAGTTAGTTTCGGGTTTCGCTGGCCGGCGTTTCGGCCAGCTCGCGCTGTTCGAGTCGACGCGCAAGGCGGTCGATATTCGAGAGCGACATCAGGTGTGCATAGATCCAGCCGAATACGCCTTCCTTCGCAAACTCGTGCGTGGTCTTTTCGTCCAGCGTACGAAGCTTTTCCTCGTTGACCACAAACAGACCGTTGAGGTTGATCGACCGGCTGTCCGGACTGTCCGGCGCGCCGCGGGTCAGGCGGATATTGCGCGGCATCAGCAGGTCATGCTTGTTGAGTTGCTCGAGGAACCAGCGTGTGCGCGCAATGTTCTGCTGGAACTCGCCCAGAAAGCCGACGGCCTGGGTCAACATCTCGGTATCGGTGCCGTCTTCCTTGAACAGGCGCTCGCCTTCGGTCTTGTTGAAGCCGGCGTAGTCCTCATCGAGGAAAACAGTCAGCTCTTCGCCGGGCTGTCCCTGCGGCTTCTCGGCCAATACGAACGGATAACGGCGGATAAAGGCGGGCACGTAAGTATCGGCGGCCCAATGA
The DNA here is from genome assembly GCF_013408815.1 of Rhodanobacter sp. K2T2. Classification (NCBI taxonomy): domain Bacteria; kingdom Pseudomonadati; phylum Pseudomonadota; class Gammaproteobacteria; order Lysobacterales; family Rhodanobacteraceae; genus Rhodanobacter; species Rhodanobacter sp. K2T2. Next base: position 165,295 of record NZ_JACCCA010000003.1, read on the forward strand.
CCCTCCGCGTCGATGTACAGATTCTCGTCCTGGCGCAAGCCGAGCAAAGCCACCGGGCCGGCGTCCTTCACGTCGTTGCCGGCGAAAACGATCATCAGATCGCGCCCGGCGATGAAGAACTCGGTACCGGTCAGCGGCACCGAATGCGCCTTCATGGCATATTTCAAGTTCGGCACGCTCTTTAGGCGCAGATCCTTGTGATCGACACGATTGAGCGGAACGGGACGCTCGTAGAAAAGGACTTCAGCCACGTTGACTACCTCTGCCCCGCCGTGCCGGGGTCGCCACCGAAGCGTCCCCTCCCATAACCCGGCGTCGGGTTGTTGTGATGGGTGACTATATCAGCGCCGCCGCGGGCGGGCGACTTGTCGCCGCAGGGAATACGGCCCGAACCTCCCTTGCCTCATCGCGGTGCCGGCAGGCCCCCGGGACGCCGATACGGTTAGCATGCGAATTGCAATCAAAGTGTTCTATGCTGGAGAGAATGACGCATCCTGCATTGTTGTAGCGCTCTCCGACGCCTTGGCTGAAGGACGATCTGCATGCTTATGGAAGTCCCTCTGACAGAAGTGCCCACCCGGGCCGACATCCACGCGACCCGCGTGCTGTCGCTCGATGCCGCCGGGCGCATCCTGGACTGGATCAGCTGGCAGGAGGCGGTCTGCCTCTATGTGCGCGACGCGGTGGCCTGGACGCTCGGCGAGCCCTGCCTGACCGTACACGGCGGCATCAACCGCCTGCACGGCGAGCAGAGCCTGATGCATCTGCATCCGATCATCGCCAGCACCGGCCACTGCCGCGATCACGCGATCGACCCCGCACCCGCACTGACCAATACCGCGCTGTTCGCGCGCGACCGCCATCTATGCCTGTACTGCGGCAATCGCTTCACGCGCGGCGAACTGACCCGCGATCACGTGCTGCCCATTTCCAAGCGCGGCGCCGACGTCTGGGAAAACGTGGTCAGCGCCTGCCTGCACTGCAATCTGAAAAAGAGCAACCGCACGCCACAACAGGCCAACATGCCGCTGCTGGCCGTACCCTACCGGCCCAGCTGGGTCGAGCATCTGATTCTGTCCAACCGCAACATCCTGGCCGACCAGATGGAGTTTCTGGTCAATCACCTGCCACGCAATCGCCGGCCTGCAGCGGCAGAGGCCTTCGCTTAGGGCACGCGCCGCTTCAATCCGTATCGGCCGCCAGCGCCTCCTCGACGTTATCCAACTCACCGCGCCCCTGGTCGGCTAAGCGGCAATAGTGCTTGCGGATTCGAGCTAGAGTTTCGTCGTCGAGCTCCTCCAGATTGAGCAACGCGTTGTGCGCCCGGCTGCTGCGAATCAGCTCGTCCAGCTTGATCTGCACGGCAGCACCGTCGCGGTTCTGGGTGTTCTGGATCAAAAACACCATCAGGAACGTGATGATGGTGGTCCCAGTATTGATGACCAGCTGCCAGGTATTGCCAAAATGGAACACGGGCCCGGTTCCGGCCCACACCAGCACGATCAACACCGCCGCCAGGAACGTGGAGGGCTTGCCGGCGGCGGACGACGTGCCTGCGGCAAAACGGCGGAACATTGACGAGGCACTCATGTAAAAGTCCTTAAAAGGTGGAAGAAGCAAAGCGGAAGAAGCCCGCCAGCCGGGCGTCCGCAGCCATCGGGCACACCGGCCCGAGGCCACACCATAGCTGCCTGCCCGCCCATTTGCTGCGCACCGCCCTTGCCCCACCTCGCCGCTGGACCAACAATACGCAAATGACCGAGCTTTCCCGCTACCCCCACCTCGACAAAATCGACACGCCCGTCGATCTGCGCCGCGTATCCGACGATCAGCTGCCGGCGGTTGCCGACGAGCTTCGCCAGTATCTGATCGAGGCGGTCGCCAGCTCCGGTGGCCACTTCGGCGCCGGACTGGGCGTGGTCGAGCTGACCGTGGCGTTGCACTACGTGTTCAACACGCCGGTCGATCGACTGGTCTGGGACGTCGGCCACCAGTGCTATCCGCACAAGATCCTCACCGGCCGCCGCAGCCGCATCACCACGATTAAGAAGAAGGACGGCCTGGCGCCGTTCCCGCGTCGCGAGGAAAGCGAGTACGACACCTTCGGCGTTGGCCACTCGTCCACCTCGATTTCGGCGGCCCTCGGCATGGCGATCGCGGCGCAGCGCAAGGGCGACCACCGCAAGGTCGTGGCGGTGATCGGCGACGGTGCAATGACCGCCGGCATGGCCTTCGAGGCGCTGAACCACGGCGGCGACGTCGAGCCGAACATGCTGGTGGTGTTCAACGACAACGGCATGTCCATCAGCGAGAACGTCGGCGCGCTGACCAAGATGATGGCGCGCGCGATGGCCAGCCAGACCTTGAACACCTGGCGCGAACGGGCCAAGCGGGCGATACCCAAGCAGTCGTTCTTCGGCCGCTGGTTCAAGCGCTGGGAGGAGCACGCCAAAGGCATGTTCGTGCCCAGTACGCTGTTCGAGGAGCTGGGCTTTCACTACACCGGCCCGATCGACGGCCACAACATTCCACAGCTGCTGCACGCGCTGCGCACGGTAAAGAATCTGCCCGGCCCGCAGCTGCTGCATGTGATCACGACCAAGGGCAAAGGCTACGCGCCGGCCGAGCAGGCGCAGATCGAATACCACGCGGTCGGCCCGTTCGACCCGCAGGCCGGTCTGGCCAAAAAATCCGCGCCGGCCAAACCGACCTATACCGACATCTTCGGCGACTGGCTGTGCGATATGGCGGCCAGCGACGAGCGCCTGCTGGGCATCACCCCCGCGATGCGCGAAGGTTCGGGCCTGGTGCGCTTCTCCAAGGCATACCCGCAGCGCTATTTCGACGTGGCCATTGCCGAGCAGCATGCGGTGACGCTGGCGGCCGGCATGGCCTGCGAAGGCGCCAAGCCAGTCGTGGCGATCTACTCCACCTTCCTGCAGCGCGCCTACGATCAGGCCATCCACGACGTGGCGCTGCAGAACCTGGATGTCACCTTCGCGATCGATCGCGCCGGCGTGGTGGGGCCGGATGGCGCCACGCATTCCGGCACCTTCGATCTGTCCTTTCTGCGCTGCCTGCCCAATATGGTGATCATGGCGCCGGCCGATGAAAACGAGTGCCGCATGATGCTCAGCACCGGCTTTCAGTACGCGGGGCCGGCGGCGATTCGCTATCCGCGCGGCAACGGGCCGGGCGCCGCCATCCATAAAAACCTCGACACGCTGCCGATCGGCAAAGCCGAACTGCGCCGCCGCGGGCACGGTATCGCCCTGCTGAGCTTCGGCACCATGCTGGCGCCCGCCGCCACGATTGCCGCCGAGCTCGACGCCACCCTGGTCAACATGCGCTTCGTGAAGCCGCTGGACGAGGCGATGCTGCTGGAGCTGGCCAAGACCCACGATGCCTTCGTCACCCTGGAAGACAACGCCGTCGCCGGCGGCGCCGGCTCGGGCGTGGCCGAGTGTCTGGCTGCGCACGGCATCGTCAAACCCATTCTGCATCTCGGCCTTCCAGACGTCTATCTGGAACACGGCAGTCGCGAGGAAGTGCTGACCATGGCCGGGCTCGACTTGCCCAGTATCCGCCACGCCATCAAGGCCCGCTTTCCACAGCTGGCGACGATCGCCAGCGCGGGCTGAGCCATCGGGCATCGCTTTGCCCCGCCGATGCGCGGGGCTCTTTATCAAACGCGCCCGCCGCTGACGCGGTCACGCTGCTCCAGATCCTGCACGGTAAACACCTTGATGTAGCCCGCCGCTTCCAGCAGCTTGCGCACGGCTTCGCCCTGATGCCAGCCGTGTTCGAGCAGCAGCCAGCCGCCGGGCTCCAGATGCGCGAGCGCGTCGTTAATGATGCGGCGAATATCGTTCAGGCCGTCCTTGCCCGAGACCAGCGCACTCGCCGGCTCGAAGCGCAGATCGCCGCGCGCGAGATGCGGATCGTTGGCTTCGATGTACGGCGGATTGGAAACGATCAGCGCGAACCGCTGAAAGATCAGCGGCGTCAGCCAGTCACCCTGGACAAAGTCGATATTGGCGATGCGCAGGCGTCTGGCGTTATTGATCGCTACCGCCAGCGCGGCGGCGCTGGCATCCGTGGCCGTGACGCCGGCCTGAGGACGCGCGCTGGCAATCGCCAATGCAATCGCGCCGCTGCCAGTGCCCAGATCCGCCACCTGTGCGGTCGTGCCGCGCGGCAGGCGTTCCAGCGCCAGCTCGACCAGGAGTTCGGTTTCGGGCCGGGGAATCAGCGTATCCGGCGTCACCTCCAGATCCATCGACCAGAAGCCGCGGCGACCCGTGATATACGCCACCGGCTCGCCCTTCACCCGCCGCTCGACCAGCGCGGCATAAGCCGTCTGGACGTCTATATCCACCTCATCGTCGGCATGCGAAATAAACCAGCTGCGCGACTTGCCAAGCGCGTGCAGCAGCAATATCTCGGCATCGATGCTCTCGTCGAGACGCTGCATGGCGTCGGTCAGCACGCTGCGCACATCAGACATTCGGCGACTCCTCGTTCACGGGAGGGATGGACGGCAGCGGGGGAGCAACGGCGACCGGCGGCTGCCGCCAGTAGCCGCCGCTGGACCATGCCTCGAAGCCCCAGCGCAGCCAGCCGATCAAGGCATTGGCCAGCCACAGCGCCCAGGCCAGCATCGCCAGCTTGTAGACCCACAACGACACGCTGAGCGTGCCGCCCGTCGGCAGTGCATCGGCGGTCTGGTCGGCAAACCAGTGCAGCCGCCACGCACTGGAGTCGTTGCCGGCCACATGCATGTCAGGTAGGCCGAGCAAACCCTTGGGCACGGCCGATACCAGCACGAGCAGCGACAGCAGCGTGAGAATCGCCAGCCCCAGCTGGATGAGATTGAACATGGGCCGGCCAAGTCGGGTTGACGCGATACCGCGGGCGCGCAAACCGAGCAGGATCAGCCACAGCACGACCAGGGCATACGCGCTCCAGGCAAAAGCGGAAAACCCCAGCCCCAGCAGCAGCCAGTGATGAAACCGCAGCGGCGTGGGCGCATAGCGCGCAAGCAGCCAAGACGCCAACAGCAGTACTAGCAGCTGCGACCAGTACAGTACCGCCGGGCCGGCGGTCGGGCCCCACGTCCACAGCACCCAGCGATCCTGCGGCAATTGCAGGTTGAGATCGATATTTGCGGATGGCGCATGCAGCGCAAAAGCCGGCGCGCGTGTTTGCAACGCGATGCCGTCCGGTACGCGCAGCCGCAGCGCATAGGTGTGTTCGCCCGGCAGCAGCGGCAGGCTCAGTTTGCCATCGCGAATGGCGAGATTGATCGCTGCATCGTCGCGCTTCGCCTCGATCAATTCGGCGCCGCTCGGCAGGCTGATGGCATGCTCGCCGCCGCGGGTGCTGCGCGCCAGCAGGGTCAGGGTGCTTTCTGTCACGCGCTCGCCAACAGCGCTGTCCAGCTGCATGTGATCGAAGGCGAGGCTGTCGCCCTGGATGGCCGTCGGCTGGCTCAGCACCAGTTTCAGCGTTTCGCCGGGCAGCGGCTGATACCGCAGCCCCTCGTCGCTCGCGCTGGTCGGTACACCCGTAGCCTCCACGTGCCACATCGGCGCGGTATTGATCAGCCAGACCTCGGCCCGCTCGCCCAGCGCCGGCGCCTTCAGCGACAGCGTTGCGTTGTGATCGAGCCGGCTGGTCCAGCGCACGGTATCGGTGCCGGCGCTGAAAGTGACATGGATGCGACCGTCGTTGACCAGCGCGTCGTCGCCCAGCGGATGCTCGCCGGGCAGCAGCGGCAGTGTGGTGCTGAAGCCACCCTCTTTCGGCGCGATTCGTTCGGCCACGTTTTCCACGGTCCAGTCCAGGCCCAGCGCCAGGCTACGGGTGAGCCGCACGTAGGGTGGAAAGCTTTGCGCAGGCGCGGAATCCTTGCTGGCGCCGGCGGCAGGCAGGCGATTGAGTGCAAGGCTATCGCCCAGCATGCGGCCGGCATCGACGCCATCGAGCGACCAGCCGGCGCCGTCGAACGCGATATGCTGCGGCGGCAGCTCAAAGCGCAGGCTCACGCTTTGCGCGTCGCCTGCGCGATAGTGCAAGCCGATCTTGTGCACGCCGCGATCGAGCCTCAGCACCAGCTGATCGGCGCGACGGGCCAGCGGTGCGCCGGGGTGTCCATCCACACTGACGTCGACCAGCGGCAGCGCATCGTCGGTTTGCGGCAGCGGCAGCGCGGTCGGTGCGCCGATATGTGCCTCAAGCATAACGTCGAGGCCGTCGTCACTTGCCTGCAGCTGCGCCTGGGCGATCTGCGCACACGTGGGCGCGCACGGCGGCGCCTCGGTAAGGCGCGTGCGCAGCTGATCGAGCAGCCGCTGGTCCGGCAGGCTTTGCGCGTGCGCCATGTGCGGCACGATGGCCAGCGCCAGCAGCGCAGCACCCATGGCTCCACGGCCGCGCAGGAAGCTCAACGATCCACGGAGCGGCGGCAGCAAGAACAGCGCCAGTCTGGCCAACAGGGCGGCCAGCAAGGCGACTATCAGCACGCGCAGCACGCGTACCAGCCACGAGGGTGCGATCACCAGCCGCGTGGTCTGTTCGGCCGTCACCGGACCCGACCAGCCCAGATGATAATCGTTGCCCTGATCCCAGCGCGGCATGCCGACGCCGGCCTGAATCAGGTCCGGATTGCTCTGCTCCCGGGCGACCTGTGTGGCGGGTGAGATTCGAGAAGCGGTGTCTGCCGACCCCAACATGTACTGCCCATGTGAGCGTCCATCGGCATCTTCCGAAACGGATTTGCTGGCCATGGCCGACGATGGCGTCGCTTCGCTGTCCATCGGCGCAGGGACCGGCGGCGAGACAGGCATACCACCGACGATCCTGGGAGCAGGAGGCGGCGGCATCACGGCGTTCTGACTGACCTCTTCCACCGCCATGGCCGCGTTTTCGACGTTTGAAACTGTCGGACTCTCCAACTGCGGATGCAGCGCATACTGCAGCTGCGTCGACGCGAACGGCAAGGTCCACAGCACGGTCAGCGCGAACAGCACGACCGCAGCCACGCGTGCGCCCACGCGCAGACGTCCCTCCGGCAGCGCGTGCATCAGCAGCGACAAGGCGATGGCCATGGCAAGCGTCCAGCGCGGCGCGCCGTCCTCGTGCTGTGCCAATGCCAGAAACACCACGGCGAGCACGGCCCAGGGCCAGCCCAGCAGGCGGCCGGCCAGCAAGGCGATCACCGCGACCACGAACAGATCGAGCAGGCTCCACTGCGCTATCCAGGAGTCGGGCGAGCGATCCGCGCCGATGGCACCGAGTAACCGATAACCCTGCGGCAGGTGCAGCGTAGCGTCGATGCCTTCCAGCGGCAGCCGCCAGCCCGCGCTGGGCACGGCACCGCTGTGGCTTGGCAAACGCAGGCCGGCGCTGAGGTCGATCTTCTGCTGACGCACTTCGACGCCGATGCGGCCGTCCGCACTTTTGCTGATCAGCAGGGGTTCGTCGCCCTGCGAGGCGCGCTGCAGTTGCCACGGCGCGGCCACATCCAGCCGCTGATGATGGCGAAGATCGCCGCTGAGGCGATCGGCAATACTCAGGCCGCCGCCATCGAAGTCGAGCCACAGTTCGCGCTGCAGATGCAGCTGCGCGCCCTGGCCGCCTTCGTCGCCGCGCGTGCCCTGTTCGATCGCGAGCCCATCGGTATCGTCGAGCGCGAACGCCGGCAGCGTGCGCCAGTCGTACGGCACGCCGGCCTGCACCGCATCGGCCGCGCGACCGTCGACACGCGTACCGCGCAGGTCGCTGTCGTCGGCATAACTCCAGATTTCCTGCCGCGGCCACGGTGCGCCCGGCAGCTTCAGCGAGATCGTGCGCAACGCATCAGTGTGGCGCGCCAGCAGGGTGACGGTCCATTGGCCCGGCCGCAGCTGCACGCGCAGGCGGCCGTCGTTTTCCAGTCGCGCCGGCAGATCGCCCGCGAGCGCCGTGGCGACAAAACCGGTTGGCAGTGCGGGACCGAGCAGCTGCTCGCGCGCGCTGCCGGTCACGTTGAATTGCAGCTGGGTTTCCAGCGTCGCCGGCAGACCATCCTGCAAGCGTCGATAGACGCGCAGCGACAGCACGTCCGCCGCGCGCTGTGCCGAGGCGGCTTCGCCGAGGGTGAGCTGATCGCCCTGACGTTCGACGCGATTCACCACGGCGCCGTCGACGCTCAGCGTGATCAGACCGATCGCCGCGGGCACGCGCAGTCGCGGCGGCCGCGCAGTCCACGACAGCGCGCCCTGCACTTTGTAGTCGCCCGGCGCCAGCCACAGCATGGGCTGGCCGTCGTGCGCCATGACGGTGGCCGGCTGATTGTTGACGCTGACCTGCTGCGGCCAGTTTCTGACATCGCCCGGCAAGGCGACCCAGCTGGGCGCATCCACATGCGCATCGACACTGAAGCGGCCGCCGTCGCTGCCGGCATCTAGCCTCAGCCGGCCGGGCCATGCGCACTGGAAGCTCTCGGGATTCGGCATCTGGTTGGCGAGAAACGGACAGTCATGCCGCGGCACGCCGTGCAGCACCCAGCCCTGCCAATCGCGCAGCGGCGGCGGAATATCCTGTGCCGAGGCCGGTCGTGCCAGCAGCCAGCCGAACAGCACGCAAAAGCACAGCAACGCCAACGACCGACGATCCATTCCCATTCTCCCCATGTCAGCTTCCGTCATGCCTGCGCTCCCTGCTCGATACCTGTGGCGGCACAGTGTAGGCGGAACACGGCTGCTATACAGCGGCGCCTGCATCCTGCCTCGACGCCGTCACGTATGTAGAGGCTCTTGCTGCGGCCGGTGCTGCCGCCGCTTCGAGAACATGTCCGCGCCGCCGCGCTACCGGAATTGAAGGAACCGCATGCCGTCCAAAAACAACATCACCTCTGTGCGCAAGCGCCCCGGACTGCTGGCGGCGATCGCGCTGGCGCTGGGCGCCGGCCTGTTGGCCGGTTGCCAGGCGACGTTTTTCGCCGGGCTCAACGCGACCAGCCGGCACGGCGACGTGGTCATCGACCACGACGTGAGGTTCGATCCGGAACATGGCCTGGCGATGGACATCTATCGCCTGCCGCATACCGAGCACGCGCCGGTGGTGGTCTATTTCTACGGCGGCAGCTGGAAATCCGGCAAGCGCCAGTGGTATCGCTTTGTCGGCGAGGCGCTGGCCAGGCGTGGCCTGGTGGTGATGATTCCGGACTACCGGCTGTGGCCGACAGTGAAACTGGACGGCTTTATGCAGGACGGCGCCAGCGCTGTGGCATGGACGCATGCGCACGCCGGCGAATACGGCGGCGACAGCAACGAACTGTTCGTGATGGGTCACTCCGCCGGCGCGCACATCGCGGCCTTGCTGGCCACCGACGATGAGTGGCTGGCTGCCGACGGCATGCACGCGAAGCAGCTGGCGGGCTTTATCGGCCTGGCCGGACCGTACGATTTCCTGCCGCTGAAGGATCCGGATTTCGTCGACATGTTCGGCCCCACGCACGAAGCGCAGCTGCGCTCGCAGCCGGTGCATTTCGTCAACGGCGACGAACCGCCGATGCTGCTGTTGCAAGGCACGACCGACAAGATCGTGTGGCCGCGCAATACGCTTTCGCTGGCGGCGGCGATGCGCCGCGAGCACGAACCGGTGCAGGTGAAACTGTATCCGGACATCGGCCACTTCGCGCTGCTGTTTTCCCTGTCGCAGCAGTTCCGCGGCAAGGCACCGGCGCTGAACGACACGGTGGATTTCATCCTTGCGCAGGTGACGCAGCGGCGTCAGGCGTCCGCACCGACGGCACCCTAAGACGGGACGTCACCTTAAAAACGCCGGGCGTTGAAGCCCGGTGTTTTCGTTTGCGGCGGCCGGTCTCAGCCGAACATCCGAGCGATCAGCGCAGGATGGATGCCGGATCCTGTTTGGCCTTGAGCGCGCTGCAGAGCTGGATCGATTCACTGGTCTGCGCCAGGCCGCGGTCGATGCCCGCCGCATCTTTCAGACGCGGCTTGAAGAAGGCCTGTAGACGATCCACCTCGGCGGTCGAACAGCCGCCGCCCGCTGCAAAGCGTGGCAGAGCACCACCGGCGAAGCTGCCCGTGCGCGCCAAAATCTGCGGGTAGTGCGCAGTAAACCAGAACCACAGCGCATCACGCTGTACCTGCGTATCGCGACCACCACGCACCAGCGAATCCATCTCGCCGACCTTGACCGGCTTGGTCAGGGCAAAGTCGCGCACTTGGTTGGTGAGCGCGGGGTCTTCGACGCTGGCCAGACCGGCCAGCATGCTGTTGCGCAGCGCCGCATCGCTGGTCTGCGGCAGTTCGGCGATCAGCGCGTCGACCACCGGCTTGCCCTGCTCCTGCACCGCCACGCCCAGCGCGTCACCGAGCAGATCGGGATCGGCCGCGGAGAGATTCAGACGTCCATTCGGCTGACGCTCGAGCGCGGCCTCGCCCTGCTTGAGCAACTCGGCGCGCACTTCGGGCAGCTTGTACTGCAGGCCCAGCGCACCGGCCAGCGCGCTGCGCAGCAGCGCATCATCGCCAGACTCGCCGTCCTTGCGCTGATAGCCGAGCTGCTGCAGACGCGGCAGATAGGCGTCTTTCACCCAGGCGGCAAGTTTGCTGCGCTGGGCATCGGTACTGGCTTCGTTGCGATAAATCCATTCGACCTGGTCGAGCGGCGCAGTCGCCACCACCAGAATCTTCGAGGAGGTCAGCGGCTTCAGCGCGGCCAGCGCCGCGCCGGCGTCGATGTCGCCATGCCGGAAGCTGGCGTCGATGGCGTCGGCATAGGCCAGCTGCTCGGCGTCGCTGAGCTGGCCGACGTGCGCGGTCAGATCGCTCAGCTCCTGCTTGCCCAGACTGAAGCGGTAGTAGCCGCTGGCATTGGCGTTGGGCATGATCCAGGTCGGCTGGCTGGCGCCCGGCAGCACCATGCTGCCGCTGGCCTTGGCGAGCACGTCGCAGCTCACCTTGCTGCCATCGGCAGTACCGTAGCGCACGCATACCGGAATGCCCCATACGCGCTTGCTGTCGCCCGTGCTGCCGACCGGCAGGAACCGGCTCTGGCTGAGTTTCAGCACGGTCTTGCCACCCCGCTGCTCCAGCGACGTCTGCACATACGGCACGCCGGACTGGCCGAGGAAGCTGTTGAACGCCTGCTTGAAATCGTCGCCCTTGCCGGCGGCCGTGGCGATGGCGGACACCAGATCGTCCGCTACGGCGTTACCGAACTTGTGTTTCTGGATATACGCCTGCATGCCTTTCTGGAAGGTTTTTTCGCCGACGTAGTTTTCGAACATGCCGATGACGCTGGCGCCCTTCTGGTAGGTGATGCCGTCGAAGGCGGTTTCGATGTCGCCATTGCCGGTGATCGGCTGGCGGATCTTGCGCGCGCTGACCAAGCTGTCGTTGGCCATCGCGCCCTGCGCGCCGGTCACGCGATCGAGGTCGGCGCGGTATTCCGGATGCACCTGCTCGGTGACCTTCTGCTGCATCCAGGTGGCGAAGGCTTCGTTGAGCCAGATGTCGTTCCACCATTCCAGTGTCACCGTATCGCCGGTCCACTGATGCGCCAGCTCGTGCGCGGTGACCTTGAACGAGTTGCGCACGTTGCGCGCCGGGGAATCCTTATCCAGCAGCAGCAGCCAGTCGCGGAAGGTGACCAGCCCCGCGTTTTCCATCGCGCCGGCGGAGAAGTCCGGCGCGGCCAGCACGTCGAGCTTGTCCCACGGATAACCGAAGCCGTAATAGTTTTCCAGCGCATGGATGATGCTGGGCGTTTCGCCCAGCACATGCTGCATGCGATGCGCCTCGCCATCGGAAGCGATGCCGCGCAGCGGCAGCGGCGTGGTGCGGTAGGCATCCGGCGAAATATCCGGCGCCGTGGCGATGCTCCACGGACCGACGCCGAAGGCGACCAGATAGGTCGGCAACGGCAGCGTCGGCGCGAAGTCGAGCGTCTTCCAGCCAGCTTCGGCCTTGCTCTCCTTCACCTGCTGGGTGTTGGCGACCGCGGTGTCCTTGTCGGGAATCGTCAGGCTGATGGTGAACGGCGTCTTGAAGCCCGGTTCGTCGAAACTCGGAAAGGCGAAGCGCGCGCTGATCGGCTCCATCTGCGTCATCGCGTAGGGCTGTCCCTTGGCCGATACCTTGTACAGGCCTTGCAACTGCGCGTTGAGCGGCGCGGTGTAATCAAAGGTCAGCGTCAACGTCTGCGGCTTCAGCGTGGTGCCGAAATCCACGCGGGCCACGCCGGCCTTCGCATCGGCCACGGTGTAGGTGCCGGCATACGTGGCGCCTGCCGCGTCAGTGACGGCGACCTTCGACACCTTCAATTCGGCACCGTCCAGCCACAGGTGATCGGAAGCTTTGGAGAGCTTGACGGTAATGTTGGTGGTGCCGGAAAAATCCTCCCGTGCCGGATCGACCTTGAACGACAGCGCATACGACTGCGGCACCGCCCACTGCGGCAGCCTGCCCTGCGGCACCTGATCGGTAGTGGCGGCAAACGCGGCAGCGCAGCAGCTGGCCAAGGCCGTGAGCAGAAGAGGACGAACAAAACGACGCATGGAAGACCCTGGTACCGAAAAAGTAAACGCCCACGCTAAGCGGCGTATGACTTTCGACACAGTGCCAGAAGGCATGCCCGGGTAGCGCCCGCGCACAAAAAACCCCCGGCCATCACTGACCGGGGGCGTATGTGTTGCCTGGCTCAATGCGGCATCGCTGTGGCGAATCAGCCGGCGACGTCGGCCTGCTCGAGCGCCACGGCCACCGCGTGGATGACGGCAGCGATGCGTACGGCGCTCTGGATCGGTTGCGCCGACAGGCCATGCTTGCGCAAGGTCTTTTCGTGCGACTCCAGGCACATGCCGCAGCCATTGACCGCCGACACGGCCAGCGAGGCCAGCTCGAAGTCGACCTTGTCGCCACCGGGATTGGCCATCGCATTCATGCGCAGGTTGGCGCGCAGCGTGCCGTACTCGGCATCGCCAACCAGATGGATGAAGCGGTAGTAGATGTTGTTCATGCCCATGATCGACGCAGCCACGCGCGCGCCTTTGAGCTCGTCTTCGCTGGCATGCTGCACGGCCAGTTCGTTGATGGCCGCAGTCAGCGGCTTGTAGCGCGACGCGATCGCCGAAGCCAGCGCGATCACCACAATCTGCTTCTGGCTCAGGCCAGGCGCGCCGCCCTCGGTCAGCACCGACTCGAGATTTAGGCGCAGGTCCTTGGCATAGTCGGGCAACTGGCTTTTCAGATCGGCAAGACTCATGGAACACCTCGGTAAAATTTCGGGAGTAGATAAAAATTCGGGGCAAAAAAAACCGGCGGCGAAGCGAACCTCGCCGCCGGTGCCCGCGCGTCAGCGGGGGAGGGACAAACTCTGACGCGCGGGGTCTTGCGAGCAATCGACCGTCGGCATGCGCCGGCTATCAGGCAACCTGCAGGGTCTCTTCACCCTTGCTCCAGTTGCACGGGCACAGCTCGTCGGTCTGCAGAGCGTCCAGCACGCGCAGCACTTCCTGCGGGTTGCGGCCGACCGAACCGTCGGTGACGTAGACGAAGCGGATGATGCCGTCCGGATCGACCAGGAAGGTAGCGCGCTGCGCCACGCCGTCGTCCCCCAGGATGCCCAGAGCCGAGGTCAGGTCTTTCTTGATGTCGGCCAGCATCGGAAACGGCAGGTCGCGCAGATCCTTGTGATCCTTGCGCCAGGCCAGATGCACGAACTCGCTGTCGGTGCTGGCAGCCAGCACCTGGCAGTCGCGGTCGGCGAACTGGCTGTTCAGGTCGCCGAAGCCCTTGATTTCGGTCGGGCAGACGAAGGTGAAGTCCTTCGGATAGAAAAACACCAGCAGCCACTTGCCCTTGTAGGTGCCATTGTCGATCGGAGCGAAAGCCTTCTCGACGCTCTCGGTAGAGACGGTCGCGAGGAGGTTGAACTGCGGAAACTTGTCGCCGATGGTCAGCATGGTTTTTCTCCAATGGTGGGGGTGTGGCAAATTGACGCCCTGCAGAACAGGTGGCTATTTTTTGAGCAGCCATCCCATTTGCAACGTGTCGCGATGCACCATGCTACGCAGACGACGCAGATTGTTCAAATTGATGGTTTACATCACAATCATAGGCGACGACTATCACGGCAATCGACTCCGCCCATGAATCTGCGCGACCTGCACTACCTCGTAGCTCTGGCCGAACACCGCCATTTCGGCCGCGCCGCCGAGGCCAGCTTCGTCAGCCAGCCGACCCTGTCGACCCAGATCAAAAAGCTGGAAGAGGAACTCGGCGTGACGCTGGTCGAACGCATGCCGCGCAAAGTGCTGCTCACTGAAACCGGTCGCGAAATTGCGCGCCGCGCACGCATGGTGCTGGCCGAGGTCGACGAGATCAAGGCCACTGCCCAGCGTACGCGCGACCCGGAAGCCGGCACCCTGCGGCTGGGCATCTTTCCTACCCTCGGGCCCTACCTTCTGCCCCATGTAATACCTCTGCTGCGCCACCGTTTTCCGCGGCTGGAGCTGCTGCTGACCGAGGGCAAGACCGAGAACATCATCCACATGCTGCGCGACGGTTCGCTCGACGCCGGCATTCTGGCGCTGCCGCTGCACGAGGATTCGCTGCATTCGGAGTTTCTGTTTGAAGAACCCTTCGTGCTCGCCGTGCCGAACAACCATGCGCTGGTGAAACAGAAGGGCCGGCTCAAGCTGTCCGACCTGGCCGCGGAACGGCTGCTGCTGCTCGAGGACGGCCACTGTTTGCGCGATCAAGCGCTGGAAGTGTGCCAGCTCGCCGGCGCCGGCGAAAAAACGGGCTTCCGCGCGACCAGCCTGGAAACCTTGCGGCAGATGGTGGCCGCCAACGTGGGCATCACCCTGCTGCCCACGCTGGCGACCAAACCGCCGATGGCACGCACCGACAACGTGCATCTGATCGAATTCGCCGGCCATCCGCCGAGCCGGCGTATCGCCATGGTGTGGCGCAAGAGTGCCTCGATGACCGGCTTTCTAACGCGTCTGGCCAAGGTGTTCCAGGAACTGCCGCCGGAGCTGTTTGTGCCGGGGATCGAGGCGGCCAGAAAGGCGAAGCGGGCCAAGGACTGATTTCGCCGCGGTCGAACCCGTGTACCGCTCCAGCGCGTCATTCAGCCCACCGGCAAAGGCCAGAGCGTCATGCGTCGATTACTGATCGCCCTTTTGGCCTTGCTGGTTGGCTGGGGAGCCCTCTCCCACTGGCGCCATCGCGCGGTAACGCCTCCCGCGGGCGTGCTGGCGCCAGATGTGCCACTGCAGGAGGATTTCGGCGCCGATGCGCCGGTTCTGCAGAAAAACGATGTCACCCTCACCACGCGCGCGCACTTCGTGGTGACCGCACGCGTGCTTTCCCGCGAAGACTATTCGTGGGGCGACGATGCCAAGCTGATCCCCGAAGACCTCGCGCTCGGTTGGGGCCGCATGTCGGACAGCGCCGTGCTGGCCAATATCAAGATCACGCAGTCCGATCGTTTTTATTACTGGCGCGTCGAACAGTTTCCGATTCCCCGCCGCGAGATCGAAACCTCCAGCGCCAACATGCACATGATCCCGGCCGATGCCGGCGTCAAATACGAACTCGAGCACGTGCGCGTCGGCCAAGTGGTGCACTTCGAAGGCTTTCTGGTCGACGCCAGCCGTCCGAACGGCTGGCGCTGGAAAACCTCGATGACGCGAGACGATGTGGGTGCTGGCGCGTGCGAGCTGGTGTATGTGGAACAGTTCGCTGTCGTGAAGCCTTAGCGTCCATCCGGCGGCCATGGCGGGGCTCGATTCGCTCAACGTCAGTAGTGAACCAGACTGTGCAGAGGCGAGTCGTGCGGCCAGCGGCTTCGTCCATCGAGTGCATCGAGCTCGATCAGGACGCTGGCGCCCGTCACCTCGCCGCCCAGCCGCCCGACCAATGCATGCGCGGCGGCCAGCGTACCGCCGGTCGCCAGCACATCATCGACGATCAGCGCACGCTGCCTGGGCAGAAGCAGGCCGGTGCTGGCTTCGAGCCGATCGCTGCCGTACTCCAGCCGATAATCCACCGTCACGACCGGCGGCGGCAACTTGCCGGGCTTGCGCAGCGGTACAAAGCCGACCCCCAGCTTCTGCGCCAGCGCCACGCCGACGATGAAGCCGCGCGCCTCGATGCCGCAAACCACATGCACGCGCTGGTCTTCCCAAGGCTCCGCCAGCGCATCGAGACATTGGGCAAAGGCCCGACTGTTGGCCAACAGCGGCGTGATATCGCGAAAGGTCACTCCGGCAACGGGGAAGTCCGGAACGGCGCGAATCAAAGGGGCAATATCGTTCATGGCTGATGGCTTACCGCGCTGGCTGCGCGGCCTGATCTGGGTGGGATAAAACGGCTTAGCCGGCGGCTAGCAGAACGCAGCCAGTGGATCGTCCGGCGCATCCTCCCGCGCCTTCATCGCCAGCCTCGCCTCGCTCAGCTGCGCCTCCACGTCTCTGACGATATCGCTGGCCGAAGGCAGGCTAGATTCGGGCACCATCACGGCGATGTAATCCATGGCCGGCAGCTGGCCGACGGCGCCGGTCAGGTATTCGCCAGCGATGAAAGCCGGAATGTCCTCGGCCTCCAGCGCATCCTTCACCAGATGGGCGTCAAACAGGTTGGCGGCGCGATAAATGATCTGCATGCCTCGAAAGCTAACCCCCGCAGGACCGATCGGCAAGCCGTACCGCGACTCCCCGGCACGGCCGCTTTCTGCGCCCGGTGGCAGCGACAGGGTAAACTGGCACGTTTCCGCTACTGCCCGCGAGTTTTTGCACGATGTCGACCGAAAACCTCACCGTCGAACCTGTCATCCCGGCCACATCGAACGGGACGCCGACCGTGCAGCAGAATTTCATCCGGCAGATCGTGCGCGACGATCTCGCCACCGGCAAGCACCGCGCCATCCACACGCGCTTTCCGCCGGAGCCCAACGGCTATCTGCACATCGGCCACGCCAAGGCGATTTGCCTGAATTTCGGCATCGCCGGCGAGTTCAAAGGCTGGTGCAATCTGCGCCTGGACGATACCAACCCCGGCAAGGAAGACCCCGAATTCGTCGAAGGCATCAAGGACGACGTGCAGTGGCTCGGCTTCGAATGGCACGACCTGCGTCATGCCTCGGACTATTTCGAGGTGATGTACCGCGCCGCCTTGAAGCTGATCGAGGACGGCAAGGCGTATGTCGACGATCTCAACGCCGAAGAAATGCGCGAGTACCGCGGCACGCTGACCGCCGCCGGGCGCAATTCGCCGCACCGCGAGCGCAGCGTCGAGGAAAACCTCGACCTGTTCCGCCGCATGCGCGCGGGCGAATTCGCCGACGGCAGCAAGACGCTGCGCGCGAAGATCGACATGGCCTCCGGCAACATGAACATGCGCGACCCGGCGATCTACCGCATCCGCAAGATCGCCCACCAGAACACCGGCAACGCGTGGCCGATCTATCCGATGTACGACTACGCGCACTGCCTGTCCGACGCGCTGGAAGGCATTACGCACTCGCTGTGCACGCTGGAATTCGAGGATCACCGCCCGCTGTACGACTGGTTTGTCGACAGCGTCGATCTGCCGAACCATCCCGAATTGTGGACGTCGCTGCTCGACGCCGGCGTACGCACCCAGCCGGCCAAGCCGCGGCAGATCGAATTCTCGCGCCTCAACCTCAGCTATTGCATCACCAGCAAGCGCAAGCTGGCGCAGCTGGTCGCGGAAAACTTCGTCGATGGCTGGGACGACCCGCGCATGAACACGCTGCGCGGCCTGCGTCGCCGGGGCTTCACGCCGGCCGGGCTGCGCCTGCTGATCGAGCGTGTGGGCGTGAGCAAGCAGAACAGCGTGATCGACTACGCGATTCTGGAAAACTGCATCCGCGAAGATCTCGACGTCACCGCGGCACGGCGCATGGCCGTGCTCGATCCGCTCAAGCTGGTGATCGCCAACCTGCCCGCGGATCACGAAGAAACGCTGCGCTTCGCCAATCACCCGAAGGACGAAAGTTTCGGGCAGCGCGACGTGCCCTTTTCGCCCGCGCTGTGGATCGAGCGCGAGGATTTCGCCGAAATCCCGCCGAAGGGCTTTCATCGCCTGAAGCCCGACGGCGAAGTGCGCCTGCGCGGTGTCGGCATCATCAAGTGCGAGCAGGTGATCAAGGACGCTGACGGCCATGTGACAGAGCTGCATTGCACGCTCGATCCGGAAACGCGCCATGGCATGCCCGGCGCGGACCGCAAGGTCAAGGGCACGATCCACTGGGTCAGCGCCAAGCATGCGGTGGCCACCGAGGTCCGCATCTACGATCGTCAGTTCAATGTCGCCGCGCCCGAAAGCGAGGAAGACGGCAAGACCTGGCTGGAGCACATCAACCCGCAGGCCAAGCGCGTGGTGCACGCGTGGCTGGAACCGGCCGCGGCAAACGTCGCGCCGGAACAGCGCTTCCAGTTCGAGCGTCTGGGCTATTTTGTCGCCGACCGCGTCGACCATCAGCCCGCGAAACCGGTATTTAACCGCACTGTCACCTTGCGTGACACCTGGGCGAGGCAAGCTGGGCAGTAAAGGGAGGGAACGTCATGCTTCCACTGCAGATCCATCTGACCTTGCCGCCCTGGATGGGCGATGTCGTCGATATGGGCCGCGCTTACCTCGGCGATAAAGAGCGCGTCGGGCTGGCGATCGAGCTGTCGCGGCGCAACGTGGCCGAGCGAAGCGGCGGTCCTTTCGGCGCGGCCGTTTTCGATGCGGCGAATGGACGTCTGATTTCCATCGGCGTCAATCGCGTGGTGCCTCAAAGCTGCTCGGTAGCCCATGCGGAAATCATGGCGCTGATGGTGGCGCAACAACGCCTGACACAGCACCGCCTGAATCAGGACGGTGGCCGCTACGTGCTAGCCACCAGCGCACAGCCGTGCTGCCAGTGCTACGGCGCCACGGTGTGGGCCGGCATCGACGAGCTGCTGATCGGCGCCCGCGCCGACGATGTCGAGGAACTCACCGAGTTCGACGAAGGCCCGCTGCCGAACGACTGGATCGGTGAACTGGCGCGGCGCGGCATCGCCGTACGTCGCGACATTCTGCGCGATCGCGCCCGCGCGGTGCTGGCCGATTACGGCGCCAACGGTACGCCGTATTGAATCGCCTGCGCGCCTCGCTACCGCTTATCCTGCTGATACTGGCCGGTATCGTGCTGTTCGCGTCGGGCGCGCTCGATCGGTTCACACCGCAGCGGCTGGTCGCACATCAGGCCCAGATCCATGCGCACATTGCCGCGCATCCGTGGCTAAGTCGGCTGGTCTTTGTCGGCCTGCTCACGCTGACCACCTGCACCGGCATTCCTGGCGCCATCATCGTGATCCTCGCCGGGGGTTTCGCCTTCGGCGTCGTCGAAGGCACGCTGTGTTCATCGATCGCGCTGACGCTGGGCTCGCTGGTTCTCTTTCTCGCCAGCCGCTATGCGTTCGGTGCAGGCAACCGCCAGGCGCCGGCTATCGTGGCGAAACTGCATCACGGATTCGAGTGTCATCCGGTGAGTTACACGCTGTTTCTGCGCTTCCTGCCTATTCTGCCGTTCGGCGGCGTCACCGTCGGACTCGCCTGGCTGCGCTGTCCGCTGTGGCTGTTCATCGGCGCGACTTGGCTGGGCGGTACGATCACGCTGATTTTCGAAACCTCGATCGGCGCCGGCATCGGCACGGTGCTCAGCCAGAGCACGAGCTTCAGCATGGATCTTTTCATGCATCGCGAAGTGCTGCTGCCATCGGCCGCACTTGCCGTGCTGGCGCTGCTGCCGCTGTTGATCGAGCGGCTGACGCGTCGTTACCGAAAGACCGGCCGGTCTGCGCAGTGATCCGGCGCGACTCGACAGCGACAGCGAGAGCTCACAAAAAAGGCGCCCATGAGGCGCCTTGAATTTTGGTGGGTCGTCCGGGATTCGAACCCGGGACCAATAGATTAAAAGTCTACTGCTCTACCAACTGAGCTAACGACCCGACTAGCGAAAGCCAGCCCACAATTTTACGGGCTGGGGCGCATCGGCACAAGCAGACACGCTCACACGTAGCGGGTGGGATCGGGCAGTCCGGCATCACGGAAGCCCTGCGCACGCAGCCGGCAAGCGTCGCAGTGGCCGCAGGCGCGACCTTCGCTGTCGGCGTTGTAGCAGCTGACGGTCGCGGAAAAATCGATACCGAGGCGCCGACCCTCGCGCGCGATATCGGCCTTGCCCATACGCATCAGCGGCGCGTGGATGCGCATCCCCGCACCCTCCACGCCGGCCTTGGTCGCCACATTGGCCAGTGTTTCGAAGGCTTCGATAAAGGCCGGACGACAGTCCGGATAGCCGGAATAGTCCACCGCGTTGACGCCGCACCAGATGTCGCTGGAGCCCAGCACCTCGGCCCAACCCAGCGCGATCGACAGCATGATGGTGTTGCGCGCAGGCACATAGGTCACCGGGATATCGGTGTTGTCCACGGCATCCAGCGGCACGTCGATGTCGGCAGTCAGCGCGGAACCGCCGATGCTGCGCAAATCCACCGTCACCGTTTTATGTTCCACCGCGCCGAGCATGCTCGACACGCGCGCCGACGCGGCCAGCTCGGAGCTGTGACGCTGTCCGTAGGCGACGCTGAGCGCGTACACCCGGTAGCCCTGCTCGCGCGCCAGCGCGATGGTGACAGCCGAGTCCATGCCGCCGGAGACCAGCACGACGGCGCGAGGTAGAGATTTTTCTGACATGAGATGTTCCATACGATGCTGACCGGTCACCGGCCACGAACGCCACCGGCAGCACAGGCCGGCGCGCGGTTTTTACCGGCGCTTGCGGCAACATCGCCACAGCGCGGATTTGCTGATCTTCGCGTTAGAACGCGCAAATCATTTTCCGGCCGCATCGTCCCAAAGCAGCTTGTGCAGCTGCAGCTGGAAACGCACCGGCAGCTTGTCTTCGATGATCCACTCGGCCAGATCGCGCGGCTGCACCGAACCATGCACGGGCGAGAACAGCACCATGCAGCGCTGCGCCAGCACGTGTTCCTCCAGCATCGCGCGCGACCACTCGTAATCGGCGCGGCTGGCGATCACGATCTTGATCTGATCGTGCGGCAGCAGGTGATCGAGGTTCGACCAGAGATTGCGCCCGCTCTCGCCGGAATCGGGCGCCTTCAAATCCATCACCTTGCGCACGCGCGGATCGACCGGCGCCACGTCGATCGCGCCGGAGGTTTCCAGCGACACGTCATAGCCGGCATCGCACAGTTTCTTCAGCAGGATCAGGCAACGCTTCTGCGACAGCGGCTCACCGCCGGTAACGCACACATGCCTGACGCCATGCCTGGCGACCTCGGCGAGAATGTCGTCGATCGCGTGCCAGTCGCCGCCGTAGAACGAATATTCGGTATCGCACCACACACAGCGCAGTGGACACCCGGTCAGGCGCACAAACACTGTGCGCCAGCCGATCGCATCGGCCTCGCCCTGGATCGAGTGGAAAATCTCGGTGATGCGCAGCCGTTCGGCGACGGGCGAGGCTGGCGTGGCGGAGACCACGCGGGCGTTTTCAGCGCTCACCCCCACGGCCTCAGTTGGCCGAGGACTGCTGGATCTGACGCAGCCGTTCCTTGGCCAGGCTCGCCGCCTTGGAACCGGGATACTTGCTGCCTACCGCCGTCAACGTGGCCTTTGCCTGCGGCACCTGCTTCAGCTCGATCTGGCAGTAGCCCAGCTTGAGCAAGGCATCCGGCGCCTTTTCACTTTGCGGAAACTGCGTCAGCAGATGCTGGAACGCCTCGACCGCAACGGGGTAATTCATCGTGGCGTAGTACGACTCGCCCAGCCAGTAGAAAGCATTGGGCGTCAGCGCATCGCTCGGGTATTTCTGGATGAAGCCGCGAAAATCGCGCGAGGCCGATACGTAGTCGCCGGCACGAATCGCCTTGAAGGCGACATCGTAAGCCGCCGCTGCACCGGGATCGGCGGCGGCAGGGGGGCTGGCGGCGGCACCGGCGGCTGGCGTGGCAGCGGCCGGCGCAGGATTCTGGGGTGGCGCGGGAGGATTGTTGGCCGGCGGCTTGGCGGCATTGGCGCCCGCGCCGTTTTCGAGTCGACTCAGACGGGCATCGATATCGCCGTACTGGGCTTTGTTCTTGTCGTCGAGCTGCTGCTGGCTGTGCTGCAGTTCCTCGATCTGACCTTGCAGCTGCTGCACCTGAGCCTGCAGTTGCTGCATCTGGTTGACCATGCCGATGCCGCCCTGGTCCTTGTTCTGTGCCTGTTGCTCCAGTCGCGTGACGCGGTCGGCGAGACTCAGACGCGAGTCCTGCGCGATGGCCGCGGACGCAAAAAACATGGCGGACGCTAACGCGCCCGCCATGCTTGTTCTGGCTGCAAAGCTGATAGCCAGTTTCTTCTTCATGCGTGCTGATTACTCGGCGGTGTAGACGATCTCGACGCGACGATTCTTGCTCCAGCAATCCTCGTTGTGCTCGCGGCAGACCGGCTTCTCTTTGCCGTTGCTGATCACGTTGATCTGGCTGGCCGAACCGCCGGCAGCTGTCAGCGCATCGGAGACAGCCTTGCCGCGACGCTCGCCGAGGCCCAGGTTGTACTCACGCGTGCCGCGCTCGTCGGTGTTGCCTTCCAGACGCATCTGCGAGGTCGGACGGTCCTGCAGGTACTTCGCGTGGCAAGCCACGATCTGCTGGAACTCCGGCTTGATCTCGGTCTGGTTGAAATCGAAGTACACCACGCGCTGGCGCAGGCAAGCGTCGGTTTCCAGGTCGCCCAGCTTGTATTTGCCGGCGGTGTTGTCACCCTGGCTCATCGCGCTGTTGTCGACGGGGGCCGGCTGAGCGGTGGGCTTGACGGCTTTCTTGGAGCAGGCAGCCGCGCTGACGCACAGCAGAGCGACCAGGGCAATACGTACGGTCTTATTCATGGTGACATTCCTTAACGGTTGAGTTTCCGACAACGATGACGATGGGTACCGGGACAGCGACGCCGGTGGGCCGGCTGTTATTTTGACACTACTGTGAGCGCGATTGTGCATCATCTTGCGCAACCACGCGAGACGACCACGACACAGTGAAGTGTCGCGGCCGAAATAAAACGTTCGCAGCGTCGTTGCCCCTTCCTTGGAGGGTCGATGCCAGCGCGTAATCGCGGGCCGGCATCTTGCAAGAATCAACGCTCGCGGTACGGCCCCCATGCGGGTTCACGCACATCACCGTCGGACAACACGAGCCGCTGGCGAACATTGCCATCGGCCGATACCGAATACAGCACACCGCGCGTCCCCTCGGTGGCGGCATACAGCAACATGCTGGCGTTCGGCGCAAAACTCGGGGATTCGTCATAGGGACCGGGCGACACAAAGCGCACCTGACCGCCCAGACTCTGGTCCATGATCGCAATACGATACACGTTGCCGTTGCCCTGCACCATCGCGATCTGCTTGCCGTCGTAGCCCACCGAGACGTTCTGGTTGTTCTGACCCTGGAAGCTGATGCGCGTCGCCGTGCCGCCACTGGCCGGTATCTGATAGATCTGCGGTTTACCCGAACGATCGGAAGTGAAGTAGATCGTCTGGCCATCCGGCGACCACACCGGCTGCGTATTGATGGCGAGGTTGTCCGAGGTCAATCGGGTTTCCTGGCGGCTGGCCATGTTCAGCACGTAGATGTTCAAGTTGCCCGAGAACGACAGCGCCACGGCCAGCTTGCTGCCGTCGGGCGACCAGGCCGGCGCACCGTTGATGCCCTTTGGGTGCGATTCCACCAGCTGGCGCGAGCCGGTGGTGATGTCCTGCACGTAGATGTTGGAGTTGCCGCTTTCGAACGAAACATAGGCGATCTTCTTGCCGTCCGGCGACCACGCCGGCGACAGCAGCGACTCCTTCGAACGGGCGACCACCTGCGGGTTGAAGCCGTCGGAATCGGCGACCAGCAGCGAATAGGTCGTGTTGTTGCCAAGGCCGACGGCCGTGATGTAGGCGATGCGAGTCCAGAAAGCGCCGCGCACACCGGTGATCTTTTCATAGATCGCGTCGGCGATCTGGTGCGCGACGTTACGCAGATCGCCTACCGGCGCCGGCTGCATCGCCTGCGAGAGCAGGCTCTGCTGTTTGTTCACATCCCACAGCTCGTACTCGACCTGGACCATGCCGTTGCCGGCGTCCTTGAGTCGGCCGACCACGATGTAGTCCTGCTTGAGCAGACGCCAGGTCGCGAACTTGATGTCAGAGCCCTGCGACGGCAGCTCGACGATACTGGCCTTGTCCAGCGCACGAAACTTGCCGGAGCGGTTGAAATCGTTATGGATGACGTCGGCCACGTCGGTCGGCGGCTGCGATCCGCCCTGCAGGGCGAACGGCACGACGGTGATCGGAGTGGCGGTCTTGACGCCACCGACGATGTCGATCTTCAAAGACTGCTGCGCGTTAGCGGAGGTAGCGAAGATCGCCACGAAGGCCAGCAGGATGAAGGCGAAGCTTGAGCTGAGTTTGCGCATGGGCTTGATCATTGCGGCCTGAAGGTGAAGGTAAGGTTGCGACGGAACACGCTTTCGAAGCCTTTATAAGGCAAGGTCTTGGTACGAAGAACAGCATTTTCGACCGAACGTTTGCCCGCATCGTCATACGGGCAGTTGGCTGCGGCGGTGGCGCTGATCACGTCGCCGCCCGGCGATTGCACGATGTTAACGTCGCACGGCGCCGCAGCGATGTTATCCGGCCGCAGCCAGTTCGGCGTGACCGCATTCTGAATGGCGGCCGCGTACGCGCTGCTGAGATCGGTGTGATCGCTGTTGTTGCCGCTCTGCAGCTGGTCGGCCTTGGGCAGATCTGGCTGGTTCTGGTCGCTGGCCAGATCCTCCATCTGCTGCTTGGCCTGCTTGGCCTTGCTGTCGAGCTTTTTGGTCTGATCGGCCGCCGCATCCATCTTTTTGAATAGTTCGTCGACCTTTTTCTGCTCTTCCTGCTTTTTCTTTACCGCCTGCGCATCGAGCTCGGACTGGCGCTGCTGCTCCTTTTCTTCCTGGAGCTTCTTCGCGTCCTCGGCTTTCTGCAGCGCGTTCTCGACCACTTTCTCCTGATCCACCGTGTCCGGGTGCTCCGGCGGCGGCGGCAGGGTCTTGATCTTGGGCTCGTCCGGCTTGGGCGGCGTCGGCGGTGGCGGCGGCGTGGTCGGCGGCGGTGGCACCGTGTCGGTCACCTTGCTCTTCACGGTTTTCGGCGGCGGGCTGCCGGTCGGGCCAATGAAAACGGCTTGGATCACCTGCCCCTGCAGATTCAGCGGCGGTGTACAGGTGATCGGATTCATCCACGCGGGCAGGCCCAGCGCGTTGATGAAGTTTTCGAAGCTCGAGCACGGCAGCGTCGCGAGGAACAGAAACGCCACGATACCGACGTGCAGGATGGCGGAAAGTATGACCGCCTTCGGCGTGCCCTTACTTTCGTCCATTCGTCCCGCCCGACCCCGGCTGGCTCAGCAGTCCGATCTTGCTCACGCCCGCCTGCTGGAGAATCGGCAAAATCACGTAGACCTTGCCGTAAACCGCGTTCTTGTCACCGGCAAGTATTACCTGCAGATCCGGATCGGCCTGCTGGAAAGCGGTGATCTTGGCCGTGAACTCCTCGATGCTTACCGGCTCGGCCTTGCCGTCGCCGACCTTGAGCGAGATCTGGCCGTTCTCTTCGATCGACACGACCACCGGGTCCTTGATGTCCTTCAACGATTTGGCGTTGCTTTCGGGCAACTGCACCGGCACGCCGAGGCTCTTCATCATCGGCGTAGTGACCATGAAGATGATCAGCAGCACCAGCATCACGTCGATGTAGGGTACGACGTTGATCTCGGACTTGAGCTTGTAGCGTTTGCGACGCTGGGAAATGGCCATGAATGCTGCTCCGCTCAGACCACGTCGTCGGTCTGGATCTGCCGCTGCAGCACGGAGGAAAACTCTTCCTGGAACACTTCGTAATGCGAGGCCACGCGTTCGACCTTGGTGGCGAAGCGGTTGTAAGCCCACTGCGCCGGAATCGCGGCGAACAGGCCCATGGCGGTGGCGATCAGTGCTTCGGAGATGTGCGGCGCGACCACGGCGATAGTCACGTCCTTCATTTCACCCAGACCCTGGAACGCACCCATGATGCCCCACACCGTACCGAACAGGCCCACGTAGGGGCTGATCGAACCGACGTTGGCGAGGAATTCCAGGTTGCGCTCCAGCAGGCCGATCTCCTTGGTGCCGGTGACGCGCATGGCGCGCTCGGAGCTCTCCACCACAGTGCGCACGTCGTGCGTCCTGCGCTGGCGCTGACGCGCGAACTCGCGAAAGCCCGACTCGAAAATGTTCTCGATGCCGCCGGCACCGCCGCGATTGCTCACCTCGCGAAACAGCTGCGCCAGATCGCCGCCGGACCAGAAGCGCTCCTCGAACGCCTCGGCGTTTTCCATCGCGGCCTTGGTCTGCGAATGCTTGCGGATGATGATCACCCACGACATGAAGGAAAACACCACCAGCACCAGCAGCACCAGTTTCACCGGGATGCTGGAATCGGAGATCAGCGAAAAAATATTCAGTCCACCGTTCATTGCTTGAGGGTTCTCCGCCGGTCGGCTTGATTGAGGTAAAACTTAGGTTGTCGGGTTTGCGCCCGCGTCGATCGTATGGCAATCCGATCGCGCGAGCTTGTGTCGACGGGCCAGACAGTCAGGTCCGAACCCGCGTTTCGAAATTCAGGCGATGGAACCGGCGGGAAAAAGGTCCGCCGGGATTTGTGTCGGCCGCATGCGCTCGAGCTCGACGCAAGCGGCCCGAACCGTGGCTCGGACCAGGCATGTGCCGTCGCCGCGCAGCACGGTCTGTGCGAACAGGATACTGGCTGCACGGCGCTCTTTGACGTCCACCGTTACCGACAGTTCATCATCCAGCAGGGCGGGCCGGACGAAATCGATCTGCATATCCTTCACCACAAAGCCCAATCCGGTCGCCTTGCGCAACATCGACTGGTCAATACCGATGGCTCGCAGCCACTCGCTGCGGGCACGCTCGAGAAAGCGCAGATAGCTGGCGTGGTACACCACGCCGCCGGCATCGGTATCTTCCCAGTACACGCGCACCGGCCAGTGGAAGGGCAGCAGGGTTTCAGACATCGCCGACATCCGCCTGAAAAAGATCGGCCGACTGCGTCGCCCGCGGCGGCGGCGCCAGGCCCAGATGGCGCCAACCCTTGGCGCTGACCATGCGACCGCGCGCCGTGCGGATCAGATAACCCTGCTGGATCAGATACGGCTCGACCACGTCTTCCAGCGTGCCGCGGTCCTCGCTGAGCGCCGCGGCCAGCGATTCGACGCCGACCGGGCCGCCGTCGAAGTTCTCGACGATCAGGCTGAGCAGACGCCGGTCGAGTTCGTCGAAACCTTCCGGGTCGATCTTCAACATGTCCAGCGCGGCCTTCGCCGCTGCGAGAGTGATCTCGCCTTCCGCACGCACTTCGGCGTAGTCGCGCACGCGCCGCAGCAGGCGGTTGGCGATGCGCGGCGTGCCGCGCGATCGGCGCGCGATTTCGGTAGCACCCTCGGGGGCACACACAATGCCCAGAATGCGCGCGGCGCGGCGCACGATCTGGGTGAGTTCGTCGGTGGAATAGAATTCCAGCCGCTGCACGATGCCGAAGCGGTCGCGCAGCGGCGCCGTGAGCATGCCGGCGCGGGTGGTCGCGCCGATCAGGGTGAACGGCGGCAGGTCGAGCTTGATCGAGCGCGCGGCCGGACCTTCGCCGATCATGATGTCGATCTGGAAATCTTCCATCGCCGGGTACAGCACCTCCTCCACCACCGGCGACAGCCGATGGATCTCGTCGACGAACAGCACGTCGTTCGCTTCGAGATTGGTCAGCAGCGCGGCCAGATCGCCGGCGCGCTCCAGCACCGGGCCGGAGGTGGAGCGCACGTTGACGCCCAGCTCGTTGGCGATCACGTGGCTCAGCGTGGTCTTGCCCAGGCCGGGCGGCCCGAAGATCAGTACGTGATCGAGCGCGCCGCCGCGCCTGCGCGCCGCCTCGATATAAATCGACAGCTGCTCACGCACCGCCTGCTGGCCGAGGTATTCGGCGAGTCGCCGCGGGCGGATGGTGGCTTCGAGGGCCGCGTCATCCAGCTGTGCGGCGGCAGTGATGATTCGCGCTTCGGTCATACGGAAATTATGGCAGGCAGGAACGGGGAACGGGGAACGGGGAACGGGGAACGGGAAAGAGCGTAGAGAGCAAAACGCGGGCGCGCGCAAAATTTTTACGCCCAACAGATTCATATAGTCGCGGAATAGCCGATGTTTCCTATTCCCCAGTCCCCGTTCCCGTCCGCCCTAAATTTCCACCTGCGCGCCCAGCTCGATCAGCCGATTGCCCGGAATCTGGAAGAACGCCGTGGCCGGCAGCGCGTTGCGTGCCATGAACACGAACAGCTTGTCGCGCCACAGCGCCATGCCCGGGCGGCGGCGATCGGCCACGATGTTTTCGCGCGACAGGAAGAACGTGGTGTCCATCATGTCGAACATCAGGCCCTCGCGGCCGCAGTCCATCAGCGCCTGCGGGATGTTCGGATACTCGGCAAAGCCGAAATGTAGCTCGAGCCCATAAAAATCGTCGCCGAGAGTGATCAGGTTGATGCGCTCGGAGCGCTCGGCCACAGGCGTTTCCAGCATCTCCACCGTGAGCAGCACGTTGCGCTCGTGCAGCACCTTGTTGTGCTTGAGGTTGTGCAGCAGCGCGCTGGGCACCGAGTTCTGGTTGCCGGTGAGAAACACCGCCGTGCCCGGCACGCGCAGCGGCGGATGTTGGCCGATGTTTTCGATGAACGGCTTCAGCGCCAGGCCCGACTGCTTGATTTCGCGCAGCACCAGCTCGCGGCCGCGACGCCAGGTGGTCATCATGGCGAAAACCACCACACCCAGCGCCAGTGGGAACCAGCCGCCGTATTCGATCTTGATCAGGTTGGCGCTGAAGAACGACAGGTCGATCAACAAAAACAGCGCGCCCACGGCAATGACGGCGAACAAATTCCAGCGCCACTGGTAACGGGCCACGACCAGGGCCAGCATCGAGGTAATCGCCATGGTGCCGGTCACCGCAATGCCGTAAGCCGCGCTGAGATTGTCCGACGAGCGGAAACCCAGCACCGCCAGCATCACCATGATCAGCAGAAAATGGTTGACCCACGGCACGAACACCTGGCCGGACATTTCGTTCGACGTGTGCACCACGGCCATGCGCGGCGAATAACCCAGCGACATCGCCTCGCGCGTCATCGAATAGGCGCCGGAAATCACCGCCTGCGATGCAATCACCGTGGCCGCGCAGGCCAGTGCAATCATCGGGATTTTCAGCACGTCCGGCGCCAGACGGAAAAACGGGCTGTCGATGGCCGACGGATCGCTCAGCAACAGCGCACCCTGACCGAAATAGTTGAGCACCAGCGCCGGCAGTACGAAGCTGAACCAGGCCAGCCGAATGGGCTTTTTACCGAAATGCCCCATGTCCGCATACAGCGCCTCGGCGCCGGTCAGCGCCAGCACCACGCCACCCAGCGCGATGAAACCCTGGAAGCCGTGCAGCTCGAAAAACCGAATGCCATACCAGGGATTGAGCGCCAGAAGCACGTGCGGGTTGCGCAGAATCATGTGCACGCCGAGCAGCGCGATCACCACAAACCACACCACCATGATCGGCCCGAACAGCCGCCCCACGTGCTCGGTGCCGCGGCGCTGGATCGCAAAAAGAACCAGCAGGATGACCAGCGTTATCGGCACCACCCAGCTGGCCATGTGCGGCGCAACGACTTTGACGCCCTCCACCGCCGACAGCACCGAAATCGCCGGCGTAATGACGCCGTCGCCGTAGAAAAGCGACGCGCCGAAAATGCCCAGAATCGCCAACACCCAGCGCAGATTCGGCCGGTCGCGCACGCTGCGCTGGGCCAGCGCCATCAGCGCCATGATGCCGCCCTCACCCTTGTTGTCGGCGCGCATGATGAAGACCACGTATTTCAGCGACACCACCAGAATCTGCGCCCAGAAAATCAGCGACAGCACGCCGAAGATGCTTTCCGGTGTCGGCCTCATGCCGTCGTGGGTCAGCGTGACTTGCAAGGTGTAAAGAGGACTGGTGCCGATATCGCCGTAAACCACGCCGATCGCGCCCAGCGCGAGCACGGCAAGCCGACGACGCATATCGGTCGTGCCATCGACCTGCGGTATTGCCTGAGTCACGGAATCAACCTCCCAACGCGGCGCGCAGCGCCTTGCGAATAATGGCCTCGGCGTTGTCGCCGTCGGCTGCAACTTTTTGTATCAGCCGCGTCACTTCGGCCGGCTTGTAACCGAGCTGCTGCAGCGCCACCGTGGCTTCGCCCGCCGCATCGAGCGGTACGTCGACGCCGCCGACCCGCGTACCGGACACGCTGGTGAGTCCGTCGACGCGGTCGCGCAGCTCGATCACGATGCGTTCGGCGGTTTTCTTGCCGATGCCGGGGATCTTGGTCAGCGCCACCACGTCGCCGGTTTGCACCAGACGCGCGAAGTGGTCGGTGGACACGCCGGAAAGCACCGCCAGCGCGATCTTGGCGCCGATGCCGCTGACCTTTTGCAGGCTGCGGAACAGCGCCCGCTCGGATTCGTGCATGAAACCGTAAAGCGCCACGCTGTCTTCCTTGACCGCGTAATGCGTGAGCAAGGTCACTTCCTTGCCGTTGGGCGGCAGGTCGTAAATGGTCGACATCGGCGCTTCAAGTTCGTAACCGATGCCGCCAACTTCAATCATCAGCCACGGCGGCTGCTTGGAAATCAGGGTGCCGCGAAGACGACCGATCATCGCCCGCGGATCTCGCTGCTTGCCACGTCACCGATCGCTCTATCGGTTGCGGCACCAAGGATGTTCATCGGCGGCGTCTCCAGGCTGTACGTGGAATACCGACGCGAGCCAGGCTCGCCCGCGTATGGGCGTGTGTCACCGCGATCGCCAGCGCGTCGGCCGCATCGGCCTGCAGCGGCCCCTTGATTCCCAGCAAGATACCGATCATGTGCTGCACCTGAGTCTTGTCGCTGCGACCGCCGCCGACGATGGATTTTTTCACTTCCGTGGCGGCGTATTCATGCACTTCGATGCCCCGACTGACGATGGCGCAGATCGCCGCACCGCGCGCCTGACCGAGCTTCAGCGCCGAATCCGGGTTGCGTGCCATGAACACGCGCTCGATGCCGCACTCGGCCGGCCGATGCGTGGCGATGATGTCACACAGTTCGTCAAAGATGCGTTTCAGCCGCAGTGGAAACGTCGCCTCTGCCGCCACCGCGAGCGCGCCATGAAACACGTGGCTGAGCTTGCCGGCATCATCCACATCGATGATGCCGACGCCGGTGCGCTGGCTGCCCGGATCGATGCCGATGATGCGGGTCATGAAAGGCGGCTCACGAAAACGGGCACGACATCGTGTTCCAGAGGTCCGGGCGCAGCGGCGGGGGCGCCCGCCGGCCGGCGCTTACGGATGAGCCTCGGCCGGCAGCAGCGCGTTGTGATACACGTCGTGCACATCGTCCAGCTCTTCGAGCCAGTCGATCAGATCGAGCAGGGTCTCCTGCGCTTCGGCCGGCACCGCGCTGCGATTGGCCGGCCGCATCACCACCTCGGCGCGCGCCGGCGTGAGCCCGGCCGCGGCGAGCGCCTGCTGCACGGCATCGAGACTGTCCGGCGTGCAAAGCACGCTGCTTTCGCCCGCTTCGTTGATCACGTCGTCCGCACCGGCCTCCAGCGCCGCCTCGAGAATCTTCTCCTCCAGCGCCTCGTCGCCATCGGTGACGAAGACCAGCTCGCCGCAGCGGCGGAACTGGAATGCCACCGAACCGCTGGTGCCCAGATTGCCGCCGTGCTTGGTCAGCGCGTGGCGCACGTCGGCGACGGTGCGCACCGGGTTGTCCGTGACGCAGTCGATGATGAAGGCGATTCCGGCCGGGCCGTAGCCCTCGTAGCGCATCTCGTGCATTTCCGCGCCGCCATCGGCACCGGAGCCGCGCTTGATCGCGCGATCGATGGTGTCGCGCGTCATGTTCGCCGCCAGCGCCTTGTCCACCGCCGAACGCAGCCGGGCGTTATCGGCCGGATCGGCCACACCGGCGCGCGTGGCCACGGTGATTTCGCGGATCAGCTTGGTAAACACCTTGGCTCGCTTGGCGTCTTCGACGCTCTTGCGACCTTCGATGGACGGACCTCTACCCATGACGATTCCTGCGCTGCGCGGATGGACAAGCCGGCGATTTTACCGCACTCCGGTGGCAACACGGCAAAAGGCGTAACGATCCGAATGCATTGGCTCACACCGACGCGATCGAACCGCCGCCGACCGGCATCGCCGCTGCCGCCGCAAACGAGCCCTGGCGCAGAAACCGACCCGTATGCAGCGCCACGTCGGCGGAGAAAAGCAGGCCGGTGTGGCTGGTGTCCACCACGCAATGATCGGCCAGACCGGGCAGCCGGGTTTCCTCCACCGCCACGGTGCCGTCGTGCTCGCCCTCGATATTGGCCAGCACCGCGCCAAGGCCGATCGGCGTGCGCCCGGCAATCACGCCGACCTCGCGCACGCCATCCCAGTGCTCGAAACCGCGCTCCAGCAATTCGCGGTTATGCCCCAGCAGCACCTCGCTGCCGCGGCCCCAGCGTGCAAAGCCGCGCGCCGCCGCGCTGCCCATCAGCGGCGAACCCAGGCAAACGATGCGGCCGGCGGGCAGTTCGCCTTCTTCATGACAGACCTGCAGTGCCAGCAACCCGCCGAGGCTGTGCCCCACCAAATGCACCGATACGGAATCCTCGGCCAGCAGCTGCATGCGCGAGAGCAGGCGGCCAAGAATGCGCTCCTGCGAGTTGGCCACGCTCATGTAGTCGAAACGGTGAACCCGGAAACCCTGCTCGATCATCCGACGATGCAGCATGGCCAGCGCGAAACCGCGCATCCACAGGCCGTGCAGCAAGATGACATGTTCGGTCATGGGACAGGTATCGGCAAACCTACGAAAGAACAGCCGCGAGCCGTTTATCACTCCCGCGGTACGAAACCCGATTGTGCCCGCCACGCCGGTCGCCGATGTCAACGGGTTGTGCAAACGCCCTCGACACGCCTCAGCAAAGCCGACGGCCCATGCTCAGCCTATCGGCTCGGCCGCCACCCGTACGTGCAGTTCTTTCAGCTGCGCATCGCCGACCATCGACGGCGCGTCGGTCATCAGATCCTGCGCGCTGGTGGTCTTGGGGAAGGCGATCACATCGCGGATCGACTCGGTGCCGGCCATCAGCGCAGCGATACGGTCGATACCGAAGGCCAGGCCACCGTGCGGTGGCGCACCGAATTTCAGCGCCTTCAGCAGAAACCCGAACTTCATCTCGGCCTCTTCCGCACCGATGCCGAGCAGCTCGAACACCGCGCTCTGCATGTCCGGTCGATGGATACGGATCGAGCCGCCGCCGATCTCGTTACCGTTGAGCACCATGTCGTAGCCGCGGCTCACCGCCGTAGCCGCGTTGACGCGCAGATCGCCGATGTCGTCGACCTTCGGTGCGGTGAACGGATGATGCAGGGCGACGTAGCGCTGCGCCTCATGGTCGTACTCGAACATCGGAAAATCGGTGACCCACAGCGGCTTCCAGCTGTCTTCGACCAGACCGCGATCCTTGGCGACCTTCAGGCGCAGCGCGCCCATGAAATCGGTGACGGTCTTCCAGCTACCGGCGCCGAAGAACAGCATATCGCCGCTCTGCGCACCGGTTGACCGAAGCACGTTGTCCAGCGCAGCGTCGTCGAGAAACTTCGCCACCGGCGAGTTGATCCCCTCGCGGCCCTTGGTCAGATCGTCGATGCGCAGCCAGGCCAAGCCCTTGGCGCCATAACGCGTGACGTATTCGCTGAGCTGGTCGATTTCCTTGCGCGTCAGCGTGCTGCCACCCGGCACGCGCAGCGCCGCCACACGGCCGCCGGCATCGTTGGCCGGCTCGGCAAACACCTTGAATTCGACATGTTTCACCGCGTCGGCGATATCGATCAGCTCCAGCGCAATGCGCAGGTCGGGTTTGTCCGAACCGAACCGGCGCATCGCCTCGGCCCAGGTCATGCGCGGAAAGGCGGCGTCGAGTTCCACACCCTGCACTTCCCGGAATACGTGACGAATGAGCTCTTCGACGAAATCCTGCACATCCTTCTCTTCGACGAAGGCGAACTCCAGGTCGAGCTGGGTGAATTCCGGCTGGCGATCGGCGCGCAGGTCCTCATCGCGGAAGCAGCGGGCAATCTGATAATAGCGATCGAAACCGGCCATCATCAGAATCTGTTTAAACAACTGCGGCGACTGCGGCAATGCATAGAATTGGCCGGGATGCACGCGGCTGGGTACCAGGTAATCGCGCGCGCCTTCCGGCGTGGCCTTGGTCAGGATCGGCGTTTCCACGTCCTGGAAGCCGCGCTCGTCCAGATAGCGGCGCAGCGCCTGCACCAGCTTGATCCGCTTGCGCATCATCGCCTGCATCTCGGGGCGGCGTAGATCCAGATAGCGATACGTCAGACGCATCTCTTCGTTCGGGTTTTCGTGCAGGGCGAACGGCAAGTCTTTCGCCGCGTTGAGCACTTCCACACTATCGGCCAGCAGCTCGACCGTGCCGGTTTTCAGCTTGTCGTTGACGGACAGGCGCCGACGCAAGGTGCCCGTCACGCGCAGGCAGTACTCGTTGCCGATATCACCAGCCACGGCAAAGGCGGCCGCGTTGTCGCGCTCGATCACCACTTGCGCCAGACCCTCATGATCCCTGAGGTCGACAAACGCCACGTGACTCTGCAGGCGCAACGTGTTGACCCAACCGCAAAGCGTGACCGTCTGGCCAATCAGCGACTCGTCGATGAGGCCGCAATAGTGCGTGCGCATGCGCTTGAAACTCCGGACCGCGAAGCGGCTGAATCAGGTGGAAAAGACCGTCAATCGTATCACCGAGGCGGCCGGCCACGCACGCCGGCCGCCAGCAAGCGCCTCAATCGGCGCTGCCACCGGCCGGTGTCGAGGGCGATGGCGCCGGCGCGGACGCAGAAGGCGCAGGCGCGGCAGCAGGCGCGCTCTTTTCGGAAGACTCGGGCTTGGCGCTGGTGGCGCTGCCGCCCTCACTCTTGCTGTCGGCAAGATTGCGCTTCTTGTCGCTGTCGGACTTGAAGTCCGTCTCGTACCAGCCGCTGCCGGCCAATCGGAACGAGGGCGCGCTGACGCGCCGTTTGAGCTGTGGAGCGCCGCAGCTGGGGCAGATCGTCGGGTCGTCGTCCGACAGTTTCTGCAGGCGATCGAAGCGATGCCCGCAGCTGGCGCACTCGAACTCGTAGATAGGCATCTGAAAAACTCCAACTTCAAAGTCGGCATATGACCGACAGCGCGCCATTATCGGCCCGATCGGCCGAATTTCAACGTCGGCAACGCCATTCCTTCGCCCCCGGCCCTCGGGGGTAGAAGCGTCGAGGCTTCGTCCTGCCCCGATCGGCGGCGTCAGGCGGATACGCGTGGCCTGATGCCTATTTAGGCGTCCAGACGTCCATTTACGGAGATCGGTCCACAGACGCCTGAGGCACGTTCGCCCAGCACGCACAGCTTGTGCCATGCCAAAACCCC
Source organism: Rhodanobacter sp. K2T2 (assembly GCF_013408815.1). Taxonomy (NCBI): domain Bacteria; kingdom Pseudomonadati; phylum Pseudomonadota; class Gammaproteobacteria; order Lysobacterales; family Rhodanobacteraceae; genus Rhodanobacter; species Rhodanobacter sp. K2T2. The sequence goes on from NZ_JACCCA010000003.1 coordinate 201,009, forward strand.
ACCCGGGTTGTCATTGCAGGAGCCGCCCGGGATCGATTATTGCAAAGCAACATATGCGTATCGAAACACTCGAGATAGTTTCATATGCAAGTATTTGTTTTATTTGGAAATGCCAAGTGTTTCAACAAATGGAAATACACGTGAATTATTTATTGCGCATCGCATCAATTTCACTTAGGGTCGAACCAGCACTGCCGATAGAGCGTGCCGCGGTGAGGGGACCGCCGCCACTAGCAAGTGAATCTGGGGAGATTTTCAATATGGCAACATTTCGTCGTAATCGATTGGCCAGCGCGCTGATTCCACTGCTCAGCATGAGCCTGTTCAGCACCGCACTATGGGCACAGGCCGCTGCAAGCTCCACCGCGCCCAGCGATACCGCTGCGGAACCGTCGAAAGACACCAAACAGCTGCAGCAGGTGGTGGTCACCGGCACCCGGCAATCCACGCGCACGGTTGCCGAGTCGCTTTCGCCGATCGATGTGCTGACGCCAGCGGACATCAACGCCAGTGGTGCTACCGATATTGCCAGCGCATTGAACACGCTGCTGCCGTCGCTCAACTTTCCTCGCCCCGCCATCAACGACGGCAATGACGCGGTCCGCCCGCTGACCCTGCGAGGCCTGTCGCCGGATGACGTGCTCGTGCTGGTCGACGGCAAGCGTTACCACACCACCAGCCTGGTCAATTACAACAACTCGATCGGTCGCGGTTCGGCCCCGGTCGATTTCAACTCGATCCCCATTTCCGCCATCGACCATATCGAAGTGCTGCGCGATGGCGCCGCCGCGCAATACGGCTCGGATGCCATCGCCGGCGTGGTCAACATCATCCTCAAGCGCGGCAGCGCGCCAGGCAACAATGAAATCACCGCCAATGGCGGCATCATGGACAAGGGCGACGGCGCGCAAAACGGGTTGTCTGGATCGGTCGGCATTCCCTTGAGCGGCCCGCAAGGCAGCGCACCAGGCTGGGCCAGACTCGCGTGGAACTACTCCGACGTGATGAACACCAACCGCGCCCAGAACACCGACATCGCCACGACACTGACCCCTGACAACGCGAACGCGCAAGGCGTGCCGTACGAGCGCTACGGCGATCCGGCGGTAAAGACCTATCAGGCCCTGCTGAACTTCGGCTACGACCTGACGCCGAACGTCGAACTCTACGGCTACCTCAATCTAAGCCGCCGCGATGTCACCTCGAACGGCTACTACCGATCCGGTGACAACTATCGAAATGCCACGGCGATCTATCCGAACGGCTTTCTCCCCCAGATCATCAACCATGTGAACGATGCCTCTGCGGTCGTCGGCATCAAGGGCACCACCGACAACGGCTGGCACTGGGATGCCTCGGCCGATTTCGGCTACAACCACATGGTTTTCGATATCAACAACAGCCTCAATATCAACCAGTACTACAGCACGCTGGATGCCACCGGCGTCGGATTCAGCCCGACCTACTTCAACGCCGGCAACTTCACCACCAAGCAGGACGTGGCCAACGTCGATCTGAGCAAGGAATACTCGCCGAGCTTCCTGCCCAACCCCGTCACCGTGTCGTTCGGCGGCGAATACCGCAAGGATTACTACGATATCGGCGCGGGCGACCCGAATTCCTATTACTTCAATCCGGCTATCATCGATCCGATCAGCGGTGACGTGGCGCCCGGTGGCTCGCAGGTCTACCCGGGCCTCAGCCCAGAAGTGGCCGGCAACTTCCAGCGCCACAGTGAGGCAGCCTACGTCGACCTGGAAACGGATATCACCAGCAAGCTGTCCGCCGGTGTAGCCGCGCGTTACGAGGACTACAGCGACTCGGGCTCGACCCGCTCCGGCAAGTTGTCGCTGCGCTATCAGCTGACCGATACCTTCGCCCTGCGGGGCACCGCATCGAACGGCTTCCGAGCACCCTCGCTGGCGCAGCAGAACTACGAGTCCGTGGTGACCCTCCAACAAAATGGCGTACTCCAACAGGTCGGTACGTTCCGCACCTCGAGTCCCACCGCCATTGCCCTGGGCGCCAAGCCATTGACCCCGGAAAAGTCCACCAACTATGGCCTGGGTGCGGTATGGCAACCGACCAACGATTTCAGCGCAACGCTGGATGCCTATCAGGTACGGATTTACGACCAGATACTCTACAGCGACCAGTTGAATGTCACCCCCACTCTCGCCAATGGTGAAGTCAGCGGCGCGCAGTTCTTCGTCAACGGCGGCACGACCCGCACACGCGGTGCGGACCTGATCCTGAACCAGCGCTTCGAGTTCAGCGAATGGGGCAAACTCAACGTCGGTCTCAGCGGCAACTACAACAAGACTGTCGTGCTGGACGTGACCAATCCCAACTTCGGCCGCTCCAGCCAAGGCCTACTGACCTCGTCCACACCGCGCACCAAGTACGTGCTTTACGGCGACTGGGCCATCCAGAATGTCGACCTGCATGCCAACCTCACCCGCTACGGCTCGGTGATACGTCGCGGTGACGACGCCAACGGTGACGAAGATCAATTCTTCTCCGCGCGCTGGCTGCTCGATCTGGCGGCCAGCTACAACCTGGATGCCTGGACCTTTACCGTCGGTGCGGACAATGTCACCAATCAGTACCCGACCAAGGTGGCGCCGAACAACGAGTACGACTACGGCTCGGGCCTGCAGTACTCCGCTTTGTCGCCGTTCGGTTTCAACGGGCGCTACTGGTACGGAAAGGTCACGTATCGTTTCTAAGTTCGAATAAACTCAAGACAAAATCCCGGCCGCAACGCCGGGATTTTCATTCGATGGCGACCGCCGTACAAAAGCGCATCGCTGCACAAAGGGCAAAAAGAAGAGCCAAACGCTTAACCAGCCGCCATAACCTTATGTATTGGTCTTATATCCATTTGGACATATAGACGTCCATATCGATTGACCGATTATTCATTCGTCGTTAACCTGCGATTTCTTCCATCAAAGACACAGGTTTAGAGAAAGCAATGATCAGCAAGCGCCAAAGCCGTTTTATCCCGGCCTATTTGCCCGCCATCATCGCGCTTGCACTCTCAAATGCAGCGGCAGCGCAAGACACCACACCAGCACCCACGCCAGCCAAGACCAAGGATCTCAGCGCAGTGATCGTGACCGGTACGCGCTCGGATAGCCGTACGGAAAGCAGCTCGCTCACGCCGATCGATGTCGTCTCGGCGAAAGTGCTGCAGCAGACCGGCACCAACGATTTGCCCACGGCACTCGCGCGCATTATCCCGTCGCTGAATTTTCCGCGACCCTCGGCATCGGATACGGCGGACAGCCAGCGCCCGGCCCAGCTGCGCGGCCTTTCGCCGGACCAGGTGCTGGTGCTGGTGAACGGCAAGCGCTGGCATGCGGGCGCGATTCTGCTGAACAACGGCGTCATTGGCCGGGGTTCGCAGTCGGTCGATCTCAACACCATTCCGCTGTCGGCCATCGATCATATCGAAGTGCTGCGCGACGGCGCCTCGGCCCAGTACGGCTCCGACGCGATTGCCGGTGTGATCAACATCATCCTGAAAAAGGGCGCCAAGGGTGGCGACGTCGAGGTCACCGGCGGCCAGTATTCGGCGGGCGACGGCCGGCAGTGGCAGGGGTCGGCCGACTTCGGCATACCGCTCGCCGACGACAAGGGCTGGCTGCGCCTGTCCGTACAGAGCGGCAACGAGGACTACACCAACCGCGCCGCGCCGGACACGCGGCCGGGCTATACCGCGCTGGGCGTGAACTACCGCCAGGGCGATCCGGCCGTGCACGACAGCAATGTGCTGCTCAATACCCAGTACGACATCACCCCCGATGTGCAGTTCTACGCGTTCGGCCATTTCGGTCGTCGCCAGAGCACCTCGCCGGCGTTTTTCCGTTACGGCACCAACGCGCCCAAGTCCAACAACGCGCTGATCGGCGAGGTCTACCCCAACGGCTTTTTGCCGCTGGAGCACGCCGATTCGACCGATCAGTCGCTGGTCACCGGCCTGCGCGGCACGCTCGACGGCTGGCGCTGGGACCTGAGCGGCAATTTCGGCCGCAACCGGGTTTCCTACGAAACCCAGAACAGTCTCAACTACGCCTACCTGCACGACTTCGGCACCACGCCGACGACATTCGACGACGGCATTCTCACCGCCGCCCAGGAAGCGGTCGACCTCGATATCGCCAAGGACCTTTCGCCGAGCTGGCTGCCCAACCCGTTGACGGTGGCGTTCGGCGCCGAATACCTGCGACAGACCTACAGCATCGCTGCCGGCTCGCTGCCGTCCTGGTATGTCGGCACATCGGGCGTGTCCGGCGGCGCGCAGGGGTTCGCCGGCTGGCAGCCGGCCAATGCGGTGGACGCGTCGCGGCAGGACGTGGCCGAATACCTCGATCTGGAGACCAACCTGACCGATCGCCTCGCGGTTTCGGCCGCCGTGCGGCACGAGCACTACAACGATTTCGGCAACACCACGTCGGGCTCGCTGGCCGGCCGCTTCGATTTCACCGACCGCTTTGCCCTGCGCGCCAGCGCCTCGACCGGCTTCCGCGCACCATCGCTGGGGCAGCAATACTTCTCGCAGATATCGTCGCTGTTCTATGCCACGGGCAATTCGGCCGGCCTGCCCGCCGGCATCTACAACTCGGGCCTGGTACCGGTCAGCAGTCCGATCGCGCGCCTGCTCGGTGCGCAGCCGCTGAAACCGGAGAAGTCCGAAAACTTCACCTTCGGCGCGGTCTGGAACCCGACCGATGCGCTGACGCTCAGCGCGGACATCTACCAGATCGATATCCAGAACCGCATTGCGCTGTCCGGTGCGATCTCGACCACGGCGCCGTCCGTGGTGAGCTATCTGACCGCCAATGGGATCACCAACCTCAATTACAGCAGCCTCAACTACTTCACCAACGCGGCCGACACGCGCACGCGCGGCGTCGATTTCGTCGGCACCTATCTGGCCGATTTCGGTACCGCGGGAACGCTCTCCACCACACTCAGCGCCAACTACAACCAGAACAAGGTCACCCAGGTCAAGGCCAATCCGGCGGTGCTGCAAAACCTCGGCGTCAACTTCGTACGCCTGAGCCGCCAGGACATCGAGGGTTATCTGGCCAACTCCACCCCCCGCAGCAAGCTGATCCTCAGCGAGCTGTACAACGTCGGCAACTGGGGCGTCACTGCGACCCTGACCCGCTATGGCAGCTACACCAGCTATGTCAGCAACCTGGCCAGTTACAACGTCGCCACCGGCGTGGTCGACCAGACCTTTTCGCCGAAGTGGCTGCTGGATCTGGCGGTTAACTACCGGTTGAACAACTGGACCTTCACAGTGGGCGCGGACGACGCGCTGGACACCTATCCGGACCGCAATATCGCCAACAACACCAACAACGGCACCCTGCCCTACTCGACCTTCTCGCCGTTCGGCTACAACGGCGCCTACGTCTACGGCAAGGTTCGCTACAGCTGGTAGTCACCCTATCGCTCGACAAAAAATCCCGGCGCAGACGCCGGGATTTTTTTGTTCGTATGTCGCGGCGAAGGCCGACGATCAGCGTGTGTGAAACGCCAGCTCACCGCTTTCGACGTCCACGCCGATCGTGGAACCGGCCGCGTAGCGTCCCTCCAGAATCTGCTTGGCCAGCGGATTTTCCAGCTGCTGCTGGATCGCCCGCTTCAGCGGCCGCGCGCCGTAGACCGGATCGAAGCCAACGTTGCCGAGCAGGACCAGCGCGTCATCGCTGACTTCCAGCTTGAGCTGACGCTCGGCCAGTCGTTTTTCCAGATACGCCAGCTGGATGCGTGCGATCGCGCCGATCTGCTTTTTGTCCAGCGGACGGAACACCACCAGCTCGTCGAGCCGGTTGATGAACTCCGGCCGGAAGTGCGCCTGCACCACGCCAAGCACCGAGGCCTTCATCTGTGTGTATTGCTCTTCGCTGTCCAGACTGCCGCCGTTGTCCGACATGTCCTGGATCACGTTGGAACCGAGGTTCGAGGTCATCACGATGACGGTGTTGCGAAAGTCCACTGTGCGGCCCTGGCCGTCGGTGAGACGGCCGTCGTCCAGTACCTGCAGCAGCACGTTGAACACGTCCGAGTGCGCCTTCTCCACCTCGTCCAGCAAGATCACGCTGTACGGACGTCGACGCACTGCCTCGGTGAGATAGCCGCCTTCCTCGTAACCCACATAACCGGGCGGCGCGCCGATCAACCGGCTCACCGAGTGCTTTTCCATGAACTCGCTCATGTCGATGCGCACCATCGCATCGGTGGTGTCGAACATGAACTCGGCCAGCGCCTTGCACAGCTCGGTCTTGCCCACGCCGGTAGGGCCGAGAAACAGGAACGAGCCGCTGGGCCGATTCGGATCGGACAGCCCGGCGCGCGCGCGCCGGATCGCGTCGGACACGGCGCGAACGGCCTCGTCCTGACCGACCACGCGACGATGCAGATCGTCTTCCATATGCAGCAGCTTTTCGCGCTCGCCTTCGAGCATCTTGCTGACGGGGATACCGGTCCAGCGCGCCACGACTTCGGCGATTTCCTCGGCGGTGACCTTGTCCTGCAGCAGCTTGAAATCCTGCGTCTCGGCGGCCTGTGCCGCAGTGAGCTGCTTTTCCAGCTCGGGCAGCTTGCCGTACTGGATTTCGCTCATCTTGGCGTAGTCCTGCTGCCGCTGCGCCGCATCGAGCTCCTGCCGCGCCTGCTCGATCTGTTCCTTCACGCGAGTGACGCCCTGCAGGGCCGCCTTCTCGGACTTCCAGATTTCGTTGAGATCGGAAAACTCGCGCTCGAGCTTGTCGACGTCGGTTTCCAGATCGGCCAGACGCTGCTTCGATTCGCTGTCCTTTTCCTTCTTCAGCATCTCGCGCTGGATCTTCAGCTGGATCAGCCGGCGCTCCAGCCGGTCGAGCTCTTCCGGCTTGGAGTCGATCTCCATGCGGATGCGCGAGGCGGCTTCGTCCATCAGGTCGATCGCCTTGTCCGGCAGCTGGCGGTCGGCGATATAGCGATGCGACAGCGTGGCTGCGGCGACGATTGCCGGATCGGTGATCTCCACGCCGTGATGCACGGCATAGCGCTCCTTCAGCCCGCGCAGGATCGCAATGGTGTCCTCGACGCTGGGTTCGCCCACAAAGACCTTCTGAAAGCGGCGCTCCAGCGCGGCGTCCTTCTCAATGTACTTGCGATACTCGTCCAGCGTGGTGGCACCGATGCAGTGCAGCTCGCCGCGCGCCAGAGCGGGCTTGAGCATGTTGCCCGCGTCCATCGCGCCGTCGGCCTTGCCGGCGCCGACGACGGTGTGCAGCTCGTCGATAAACAGGATTACCCGACCTTCCTGCTTGGCCAGGTCGCTGAGCACGGCTTTGAGCCGCTCCTCGAACTCGCCGCGGAATTTGGCGCCGGCAATCAGCGCGCCCATGTCGAGCGACAGCACGCGGCGATCGCGCAGGCCTTCGGGCACTTCGCCCTTGACGATGCGCTGAGCCAGACCTTCGACGATGGCAGTCTTGCCGACGCCGGGTTCGCCGATCAGCACGGGGTTGTTCTTGGTGCGCCGCTGCAGCACCTGAATGGTGCGGCGAATCTCTTCGTCGCGACCGATCACCGGGTCGAGCTTGCCGCTTTCGGCCCGCTCGGTCAGGTCGATGCAGTATTTCTCCAGCGCTTGGCGCTGCTCCTCGGCATTTTCGCTCTGTACCTTTTCGCCGCCACGCAGTTTGTCGATCGCCGCTTCCAGGTTCGACTTGGTCGCACCTGCCGCCTTCAGCGCCGCGCCGAGCTCGCCCTTGTCTTCCAGCGCCGCCAGCACGAACAGCTCGCTGGCGATGAACTGATCGCCACGCTGCTGGGCCAGCTTGTCGGTGAGGTTGAGCAAGCGTGTCAGCTCGTTGCCCGCGTGGATATTGCCTTCCTGACCACTAACCTTCGGCAGCCGTTCCAGCAATTCGTTGACGCGCTGCTGCAGCGCCGGCACGTTGACCTGCGCCTGCGTCAGCAGCGGCCCGGTCGAACCGCCCTGCTGATTGAGCAGCGCGGCCATGACGTGCGCAGGTTCGAGCATGTTGTTGTCGCGACCCACGGCCAGCGACTGCGCGTCCGCCAGCGCCTGCTGGAAACGCGACGTGAGTTTGTCCATTCGCATCGATTAGCCCTCGGTAGATTTGGCGGACGGCCATCGCTCGGCCGCTCTGCCACTGGCTGAAAGATGCGGACGGCACGAAGTGAATCAAGACGCGACAGCCCCGCTTGTGCGTCCCAGTTGATCCAGATCAAAGATATCTTTCACATAGAAATTGCTACGGTGCAGCAATGGACACATCAAACGCTCGATCCGATCTGATGGAACAGACGCCGCTGCCCGCGCCGCCGCTGCCTTCCGGCGACACACGATGGGCGCTTTTTCTGGACGTGGACGGCACGCTGCTGGATTTCCGGGACGATCCACGCAGCGTCAGCGTCAGCAACGATTTATTGTGCTTGCTGCACGCGCTGCATGAAGCGCTGGGCGGCGCGCTGGCGCTGGTCAGCGGGCGCGCACTGGACGATCTGGACCGACTTTTCGGAAAACCTCAATGGGCGGCGACGGGCCTGCACGGGCTGGAACTGCGACGTGCCGACGGCAGTTTTCGCCGGATAACGGTGGACGGCGAACAGCAGCAGCGCATGCATGAGGCCACGGCGGCGCTTGCCGGCCGCTTCGAAGGCGTGGAGCGCGAGGACAAGCAGATGGCGGTTGCCCTGCATTGCCGCCGCGCACCGCAGCAGTTCGAGCACTTGCGCGATGCCGCTGTCGACATGATCGGCCAGCTGCCCGGCTATGAGCTGCAGCCTGGCAATCTGGTGATCGAATTCAAACCGGCCGGCATGGACAAAGGTCGCGCGGTGAGCGAATTGCTGGCCAGCGCGCCTTTTGCCGGCCGGCTGCCGGTGTACCTGGGCGACGATCTGACCGACGAGCACGCCTTTGCCAGCGTCCACAAAAGAGGCGGCGTCGGCATTTTGGTCGGTTCGCCCCGCGTCACGCACGCGTTCTTTTCATTGTCCGGCCCTGCTGCGGTGGCGGCCTGGCTCGCTAGCGTCCTTGACGCACTCTCGCGAGGAACCTCCGAAATATGACGACCTACCCGCCGAACGACCTACCCGCCAGCCTTGAGCTCGGCGTCATCGGCAACGGCAGCATTGCCGCACTGATCGATCCACACGGCAGCATCGTCTGGTGCTGCCTGCCTCGCTTCGATGCCGATGCCAGCTTCTGCAAGCTGCTCTCGCCGAAGATCGGCGGCGGCGAGTGGGCCATCGAGCTGGAAGACTTCGAGCGAGCGGAACAGCGATATCTGCCGAACACCGCCGTGCTGGTGACCAAGCTTTTCGACAAGCACGGCGGCGCCATCGAAATCGTCGACTTCGCCCCGCGCCACCGTTCGCTCGGCCGCGTCTATCACCCGGTGATGCTGGCACGAAAGGTGAGCCCGCTCAGCGGATCGCCGCGCATTCGCATCAAGCTGCAGCCGCTGTGCGACTACGGCGCGCAGCCGGCGGCAACCACCTCCGGCAGCAACCATATCCGCTACATCCTCAGCGAGGTCACCCAGCGCCTGACCAGCGACGTGGCCACCCCGCTGATCGAACGCAGCCTGCCTTTCAGCCTGGATCGCCCGGCGCATTTTGTTTTTGGTCCGGATGAAACTCTGAGCGAAAGCCCGGCGGATTTCATTCATCGCGCGCTGGAGCGCACGCAGGCGTACTGGCGCGACTGGGTGCGCAGCCTGTCGATTCCCTACGAGTGGCAGGACGCGGTGATCCGCGCCGCCATCACGCTGAAGCTGTGCCAGTACGAGGCGACCGGCGCCATCGTGGCGGCGCTCACCACTTCCATTCCCGAAGCGCCGGGCACCGCCCGCAACTGGGATTACCGCTACTGCTGGCTGCGCGACTCGGCTTTCACCGTGCGCACGCTCAACCGGCTCGGCGTCACCAGCACCATGGAGGACTACATCCGCTATGTCTTCAACCTGGCCGTGGTCGAGGGCGACGACGAAGTCGGCCCGGTCTTCGGCATCACCTTCGAGCGTGAGCTGCACGAGCGCCAGGTCGAAGGGCTGGCCGGCTATCGCGGCATGGGTCCGGTGCGCGTGGGCAACGACGCATGGCAGCAGCGGCAGAATGACGCCTACGGCTCGGTCGTGCTGTCGTCGGCCCAGCTGTTTTTCGACCGCCGCATCGAGCACCGCGGCGACGCCATCATGTTCAAACGGCTCGAACGCATGGGCACAGCCGCACTGCGCATGGCCGAACAGACCGACGCCGGTTTGTGGGAATTCCGCGGGCGCGCCTCGGTACATACCTACTCGGCAGCGATGTGCTGGGCGGCCTGCGATCGGCTGGCGCATATCGCCACCGAGCTGGGCCTGGACGACCGCGCGCGCTACTGGCATCACGAAGCGCTGGAGCTGCATGCGCGTATCGAGGCACGCGCGTGGAATGAAAAGCTCGGCTATTTCGTCGATGCGTACGACGGCGAAAACCTGGACGCCAGCCTGCTGCTGCTGGCGAACATCGGCTTTGTCGAGGCGACCGATCCGCGCTTCGTCGCCACGGTGGATGCCATCGGCGCCGCGCTCGGCCGCGGCAATTACCTGTTTCGCTATATCGCGCCGGACGATTTCGGCACGCCCGAAACCGCTTTCAACATCTGCACGTTCTGGTACATCGAGGCGCTGGCCGCCACCGGTCGCGAAGAGCAGGCGCGCGCCATGTTCGAAAACATGCTGAGCAAGCGCAATGCGCTGGGCCTGCTGTCGGAAGACTTGGCACCGGGCAGCGGCGAACACTGGGGCAATTACCCGCAAACCTATTCGCTGGTCGGTCTCATTCAGGCGGCCATGCGTCTGTCGCGTCGCTGGGAGGAAGCGCTATGAGCGATAAGAAGCCCGGTCGCCTGGTGGTAATTTCCAACCGCATCGCGCTGCCCGGAGAAACCTCCACCGGCGGCCTGGCGTCCGCCATGCAGGCCGCCCTGCAGGAGCATGGCGGGCTGTGGTTCGGCTGGAGCGGCAAGGTGTCCAGCGAGGAAAAGCTCAACCAGATCACTCACGAGTCCATCGACTACGCGACCTTCGATCTTTCGCGTCAGGATCACGACGAATTCTACGCGGGGTTCGCCAACCGCACGCTGTGGCCGCTGCTGCATTATCGTCTCGACATGGTCGATTACCAGCGTAGCCATCTGGACGGCTATATGCGCACTAACGCGCTGTTCGCCGATCATCTGGTGAAGCTGCTCAAGCCGGACGATATCGTCTGGGTGCACGACTATCATCTAATTCCCGTCGCCTCGATGCTGCGCGAGCGCGGCGTAAAAAACCGGATCGGCTTTTTCCTGCACACGCCGCTGCCGCCGGCCGCGCTGCTGATCGTGCTGCCCAAGCACCGCGCGCTGCTGGAGACGCTGGCCAGCTACGACCTCGTCGGCCTGCAAACGGCGCGCGACCTGCGCGCGCTGGAAGATTATTTCCTGCACGAGATCGGCGGCGCGATGCGCACCGGCGGCCGGCTGCGCGCCGCCGACGGGCGCAGCTTTCGCGCAGCGGTGTTTCCCATCAGCATCGACACCACGCTGGTCGCCCAGACCGCCAGGGAGGCCGAATCGCTCGATGAAATCAAGCAACTGCACAGCAGCCTGGCGGATCGCGCGCTGATCATCGGCGTAGACCGGCTCGATTACTCCAAAGGCCTGCCCGAGCGCTTTCTGGGCTACGCGCATCTGCTGGAACGCGCGCCCGAGCTGCACCGGCAGATCACCTTTCTGCAGATCGCGCCGACCTCTCGTGGCGTAGTGCCGCAGTACCAGCAGATACGCCGCGACTTGGAGCGCAGCGCCGGCCACATCAACGGCATGTACGCTGCGCCGGACTGGGTGCCGATCCGGTACGTCAATCAGTCCTTTCCGCACAGCGTGCTCACCGGCTATTACCGCAATGCGCGCGTGGGTTTCGTCACGCCGCTGCGTGACGGCATGAACCTCGTGGCGAAGGAATATGTCGCCAGCCAGGATCCGAAAGATCCCGGCGTACTTGTGCTCTCGCGCTTCGCCGGCGCCGCGTTCGAACTGCCCGAGGCCTTGTTGATCAATCCGGCCGATACTGCCGAGGTTGCCGACGCGCTGGAGCGCGCGCTGAAAATGCCGCTCAAGGAACGCAAGCGCCGCTGGCGAGCAATGATGGACGTGCTGGAAAAACACGATCTCACCGCGTGGCGCAACAACTTTCTCGCGGCGCTGACGGATATCCACGCCGAACCGACCGAGGCTCAGGCCTGAGGCAAAGCTTTCTCGCGCTCCAGCCAGATCAAACTGCCGAACCGTCCGCTGCGCTCGCCGTCGCGCCGGTAGGAATAGAAGCGTGGGTCGGTGAACGTGTCGAAGCCGCCGCCGTAAACACGCGATACGCCGGCGGTCTGCAGCCGAAGACGCGCCAGTGCGGTCAGATCGCACAGCCAATGGCCGGGGCGCGTCGCGGCGAAGCACGACGCGGCGGACGGGTCGAATTCGACGAAGGCGGTAAGCACCTCTTCGCCCACTTCGTACGATGGCGCACCGATGCACGGCCCCAGCCACGCGAGAATGTTTTCCCGCGCCGCGCGCAGCCCGGTGAGGGTTTCTTCCAATATGCCGTTCGACAGGCCACGCCAGCCGGCATGGGCGGCGGCGATTTCGCGACCGTCCGTGGTGCAGAAAAGCACCGGCAGACAATCCGCCGTGAGAATCGCCAGCACCGTGCCCGGCAGATGCGAAACGGCCGCATCCGCCTGCGGCTCATCCGCGCTGGGCAACGGCCCGAGCTCCGCCACCGTCGTGCCGTGCACCTGACGCAGCCAGCGCGGCGCGGCCGGCAGCGCCAATGCCTGCTGCAAGCCACCGCGATTGGCCTGCACCGTATCGACGGCGTCGCCGCTGCGCAAACCGAGGTTCAGACGATCGAACGGCGCCGCCGACACCCCGGGGCCGTGCCGCGTGGTGACCACCGCACGGACAGTAGGCGGCGCAGGCCAGTCTGGAAACACCCAGCTATCGATCATCGGAAAGCTGTTCGGCCATAGTGCTCAATAATCGTCGGCACCGTGCGCGGCCAGATCGGCCCGCAGTGCCTCGATCAGCGTCAGCTGGTCGGCGGGGCGCTCTGCGCTGAACGAGAGCGTTTCTTCTGTTACCGGATGCACGAACGATAGCCGCTCGGCGTGCAGCGCCTGCCGGCGAAAACCGCGCAATACGGCGATCAGCTCGGGCGAGGCGCCCTTGGGCAGCTTCAGGCCACCGCCGTAGAGCGGATCGCCCAGCAGCGGGTGGTTGATATGCGCCATGTGTACACGGATCTGATGCGTACGGCCGGTTTCCAGCTGGCACTGCAGCAGGCTGTGGGCGCGGAAGCGCTCGCGCAGGCGGTAATGCGTGACCGCGTGCTTGCCGTCCTCCTCGTCGCGCACGGACTGGCGCAGGCGGTCGCCCATGTGCCGACCGATCGGTGCGTCGACGGTGCCGCCGGAGACCATCGTGCCCAGCACTACCGCTTCGTACTGGCGCTCCACCTCATGCCGGGACAGCAAATCGACTAGGGCGGTGCAGGTCGGCAGGGTTTTCGCCACCACCATCAGGCCGGAGGTGTCCTTGTCCAGCCGATGCACGATGCCGCCGCGCGGCAGCTCGGCCAGCTTGGGGTCGTGATGCAGCAGCGCATTCAGCAGGGTACCGGCGGGGTTGCCGGCGCCAGGATGTACCACCAGCCCGGCCGGTTTGTTCAGCACCAGCAGGTGCTCGTCCTCATGCACGATCTCCAACGCGATCGCCTCCGGCTCGCTGGTGACCTCGGCCGCCAGCTCCACCTGCAGCCGCACCTGCTCGCCGCCGCGCAGCAGCTGGCGCGGCGGCGCCTGGGCGCCGTCCAGGGTCACCGCGCCGGACTTGATCCAGCCGCTGAGCCGCGAACGCGAGTAGTCGGGGAACATCTCGGCCAATGCCTGGTCGAATCTGCGTCCCGCGGCGGTCAGGGGGACGTCCGCCTCGTGCCGTATGGTGGTCATGGCCGTCCCCACGGGCTGTGGCCGGTTTCGGCTATCATGCCTCTTCGATCAAACATCTGAATTCTTTTCCCATGCGTGTAATGAAACTGCCGATGACCCAATTGCGTGTTTTCAAGGTGCTGGTCGTGCTCGCGTTTGCGGTGTCGATGAGCGCGTGCTCATTGTTCCATCATAAGCGCGACACGCTCGATACCCTGCCGGTGGATGCGCTCTACAACACCGCGCACGATTCGCTGGAAAACTCCGACTACGCGGCTGCGGTCAAGGCCTACCAGCGCCTGATCGCCCGTTTCCCGTCCGGCCCGTACAACGAGCAGGCCCAGATCGACCTGGCCTACGCGCAGTACAAGAACAACCAGATGGAAGACGCGTACTCGACGATCAACCGCTTCATCAAGACCTACCCGGCCAATAATCACATCGATTATGCCTATTACCTACGCGGCCTGATCAATTTCGATCGCACCAGCGGCGTCATCGAACGCTATGTTTACCGCGAAAACGGTCAGGCACGTCGCGACCAGGGTTACAACCTGCAGTCGTTCGACGACTTTTCCGAGCTGACCCGTCGCTATCCCGACAGCGCTTATGCCGCGGACGCGCGCCAGCGCATGATCTATCTGCGCAACAGCCTGGCCGAGTTCGAGATCGATGTGGCCGAGTTCTATCTGCGCAACAAAGCCTACATCGCTGCAGCCGACCGCTCGCAGTATGTCATCGAACATTACCAGCAGGCGCCGCAGACCGGCGACGCGCTGGCCATCCTCACCCGCAGTTACCTGGCGCTCGATCACAAGGAGCTGGCCGACCAGACCCGTCAGGTGCTCGCTTTGAACTACCCGAATCATCCCTATCTGAAAGATCCCAAGTGGCCGCACGCGCCGTCGACGTTGCGCAAGATGGTGCCGTTCTCCGGCCATTATTGAGTCAGCCATTTGTCCGACATGAAAAAGCCGGCGAGCGATCGCCGGCTTTTTCATGTCCTTAGTACCAGATGTACCTTCAGCGCCAGCCGGAGGTGATCGGATAACGCCGCTCGCGACCGAAGGCGCGCCGGGTCACGCGCGGCCCCGGTGCCGACTGGCGCCGCTTGAACTCGTTGGCCAGCACCAGCCGCGCGACTCGGCGCACCGTCTCGGCATCGAACCCGGCTGCGACGATTTCCGCCTGCGACTGCTCGTCTTCGATAAAGCGTTCGAGGATCGCATCGAGCTCGTCGTAGGGCGGCAGCGAATCCTGATCGGTCTGATCCTCGCGCAGTTCGGCCGAAGGCGGCCGTTCGATCACCGCCATCGGGATGAACTCCGCGCCGTCGGGCCGAGTGTTGCGCCAGCGCGACAGCTTGTAGACCTCGGTCTTGTAGACGTCTTTGAGCGGCGCATAGGCACCGCACATATCGCCGTACAGCGTGGCATAGCCGACTGCCATCTCGCTTTTGTTGCCGGTCGCCAGCAGCAGCCGTCCGTGCTTGTTGGACAGCGCCATCAGCATCACGCCACGGGTGCGCGACTGCAGGTTTTCCTCGGTCGTATCCGCCGGTTTGCCGGCAAACGCCGGCGTCAGCGCATCGATAAACGACGCATAGGTCGGCTCGATCGAGATCACGTGATAGTCGACACCGAGCAGCTGCGCCTGTGCGCGCGCGCCGTCCAGCGACAGCTGCGAGGTGTAGCGCATCGGCATCATCACGGCGGTGACGCGATCGGCGCCCAGCGCATCGACCGCCAGCGCCAGCGTCAGTGCCGAATCGATGCCGCCGGACAGGCCCAGCAGCACGCCGCCGAACCCGTTCTTGTCGATGTAGTCGCGAATGCCGCGCACCAGTGCCGCATAGAGAATCGCCTCGTGCGAGGTATCGGTGGCTTGCGGCCAGTCTTCGGCCACCAGGGTGCGCGTCTTCGAATCGAACTGCGCCCACAGCAGCGCTTCGGCGAACGCCGGTGCGCGGCCCGCGATGCGACCGTCGCCGTTCACCAGCAGCGAAGCGCCGTCGTAGACCACCTCGTCCTGACCGCCGATCACGTTGACGTAGGCAATCGCGCAGCCGGTTTCCAGCGCCCGCGCCGTCAGCACGGCTTCGCGGGTCGACTGCTTGGCATCGTCCCAGGGCGAGGCGTTGATCACGACGATCAGCTCTGCGCCGGCAGCCGCGGCCTTGGCTGCCGGTTCAGGCATCCAGACGTCTTCGCAGATCAGCAGCCCCACGCGCACGCCGTCGATAGTGACCACCACGCTTTCATGGCCGGGGCGAAAATAACGCTTGTCGTCGAACACGCCGTAGTTCGGCAGCGCCTGCTTGTGCGCAGTGACTTCGATGGCGCCTTCGCGCAGCAGGCTGGCCGCGTTGAATACCTCGCCCTCGCTGTGCGGATGACCGACGATCACCGCCGTGCTCGACGTCGCTGCAGCCAAAGCCTGCAATTCGCTCTCGCAGGCGGCGAGAAAGCTCGGCCGCAACAGCAGATCCTCCGGCGGATAACCGCTCAGCGACAGCTCGGGAAACGCGATCAGCGCCGCACCCTGCGCCTGCGCTTCATCGATGAGGCCGCGCATGCGCTTCGCATTGGCGCCCACGGCACCGACCGAAAAATCGAATTGCGCCAGCGCGAAGCGTAAGGTGGTCATGCCCAAAAGATCCGACGTCGAATGCAGAAGCGCATGATAACCGAGCGCCGCACCGCCACGGCGGCGCCGCTTAGCCGAAAAGACCGAGCAGCACGGCCGCCAGCAGCAGCATCAGTACGGCGACGAAGGCATCCAGCAGTCGCCAGGCCAGTGCGCTGCGAAACCAAGGCAACAGGAATCGCGCACCAAATCCCAAGCTGATGAACCAAGCCACGCTTGCCGTCGCGGCACCAGCGGCAAACCACCAGCGCGCCGCACCCACGTAATGCGTGGACACCGATCCCAGCAACACCACGGTATCCAAATAGACGTGCGGATTGAGCAGGGTGAAGCCCAGGCTGGCCGCAACTACGCGCCAGCGGGTGCCATCGATATCGCTGCCTGCAGGCTGCAGTCCGGATGTGCCACGACAGGCACGCCACGCGGCAAGCAAGCCGTAGCCGAACAGAAAGATAGCGCCGATATAACGCAGCCATTGCAGCAGGCCCGCATGTTGCTGCACCACCAAGCCCATGCCAGCGACGCCTAGCAGGATCAGCGACATATCCGAGAGCGTGCAGATCGCCACCACCAGACCGACATGCTGCCGCTGCAGCCCCTGCCGTAGCACGAAGGCATTTTGCGCACCGATCGCAATGATCAGGCTGGCGCCGGTCCCGAGACCAGCCAGATAAGCCGTGGATGACATGGTGACTTCCTTCAGGTAAACCGCAATCTGGGGCAGTGCAAAGCATCAGTAAAGCTAAATATTTTTCAGCTACATTAGATTTACTTAAGCTAATGACAGCGCATCGGCGCACGCCGAAGGCATCCTTGATGACCCTGTTGAATCCCCAGCTCACCGCCTTCGCCGCCGTGCTTGCCGAAGGCAGCTTCGATGCCGCCGCCCGACGACTGTCGCTGACGCCCTCCGCCATCTCGCAGCGGATCAAGGCGCTGGAGGATCGGCTGGGCCAGGTGCTTATCCTGCGCCGCCTGCCATGCCGAGCCACCCCAGCCGGACAACGCCTGTTGCGCAGCGTGCAGCAGATGCAATTGATGGAAGCCGAAACGCTGGGCGAGTTTGCCGCGACCGATCCGGCAAACCGGGCAGCCTCGACCATGGCGATTGCCGCGAATGCCGACTCGCTGGCCAGCTGGCTGCTGCCGGCGCTGGCGGAGCTGCACGCGCGGCACGGCATGCTGTTCGACATCCGAACGGAAGATCAGGACCACTCGGCCGATTTATTGCGCGACGGCTCGGTGCTGGGTGCGATCACGGCCGATGCCAAGCCGGTGCAGGGCTGCGCGGTGAAAAAGCTCGGCGTGATGCGTTATCTGCCGATCGCCTCGCCGGCCTTCGTCGAAAAGTATTTCAGCGACGGTCTCAATGCCGCGGCGCTGGGCCAGGCACCCGTATTGATCTTCAACCGCAGGGACGCCCTGCAGACGCGATTCATGCGCGCTGTCACGCGCGCCAAGCTGGCGCCGCCCATTCACTACATACCGTCATCGACCGCGTTCATTGAAGCGACCGCGCTAGGACTCGGCTGGGCGATGGCGCCCGCAGCCATGCTCGCCGGGCCGCTAGTCAGCGGCGCCGTGCAAACGCTGGCGCCCGAGCGCTGGCTGGACGTACCGATGTACTGGCAGCACTGGACGATCCGCTCGCCGGCCCTGACGCAACTGACCGGTGCGCTGCTGCGCGCAGCGGCCCAAGACCTGCAGATTTCCGACGGCACAAGGCACCGACGCTAAAGCCATCGGTATAGCCATGCCCGGCACCCATAAAAAAAAGGCCGCGGCATGACCGCGGCCTTTCGTGTCACCAAACGGCGGCGACTTGGCTTAAGTGTCGACTTACTTGGACATCAGCTTGGCGAGCGTCTTGCCCAGATCGGCAGGCGACTTCACCGTGGTGACGCCGGCCTTTTCGAGCGCGGCGAACTTCGCCGCGGCCGTGCCCTTGCCGCCGGAGATGATCGCGCCGGCGTGGCCCATGCGCTTGCCGGCCGGCGCCGAGGCGCCGGCGATAAACGACACCACCGGCTTGGTGACGTACTCGCCGATGAACTCGGCGGCGTCTTCCTCGGCCGAACCGCCGATCTCGCCGACCATGATGATGCCCTCGGTCTGCGGATCGTCCTGAAACAGCTTCAGGCAGTCGATGAAGTTCAGGCCGTTGATCGGATCGCCGCCGATGCCGATGCAGGTGGACTGGCCCAGGCCTTCATTGGTGGTCTGGAACACGGCCTCATAGGTCAGCGTGCCGGAGCGCGACACGATCCCGACCTTGCCCGGCTTGTGGATATGACCTGGCATGATGCCGATCTTGCATTCGCCCGGGGTGATGATGCCGGGGCAGTTCGGCCCGATCAGCACGATTTCCGGATGCTGCGCCAGCACGTTCTTCACGCGCAGCATGTCCAGCACGGGAATGCCTTCGGTGATCGCCACGATCACCTTGATGCCGGCATCGATCGCTTCGAGGATCGAGTCGGCCGCGAACGGTGGCGGCACGAAGATCACCGACGCGTCGGCACCGGTTTCCAGCACGGCTTCATCGACCGAGTTGAAGACCGGCAGACCGATGTGCTCGGAACCGCCCTTGCCCGGGGTCACGCCACCGACGACCTTGGTGCCGTAATCGATCGCCTGCTCGGCGTGGAAGGTGCCCTGCTGGCCGGTGAAGCCCTGCACGATGACCTTGGTGTTTTTGTTGACGAGAACGCTCATGCTTGCATGTCTCCCTTAAGCCTTGGCCGCAGCCACGGCCTTTTGCGCCGCGTCGTTGAGATCGTCGGCCGGCGTGATCGCCAGTCCGGAGTTGGCCAGCAGTTCGCGGCCCTTCTCGACATTCGTGCCCTGCAGGCGAACGATGACGGGGATCTTCAGGCCCACTTCCTTCACGGCGGCAATGATGCCTTCGGCAATCAGGTCGCAGCGCACGATGCCGCCGAAGATGTTGACCAGGATGGCCCTGACCTTATCCGACGACAGAATCAGCTTGAACGCCTCGGTCACGCGCTCCTTGGTCGCGCCGCCGCCGACGTCCAGGAAGTTGGCCGGCTCGCCGCCCGCCAGCTTGATCACGTCCATCGTGGCCATGGCCAGACCCGCGCCGTTGACCATGCAGCCGATGCTGCCGTCCATCGTCACGTAGTTGAGGTTGTTCTGCACCGCGGCCGCTTCGGCCGCGTCTTCCTGGGTCAGGTCGCGCATGGCGCCCAGATCCGGATGACGGAATTCCGCGTTGTCGTCCGAGTCGACCTTGCCGTCGAGCGCGGCCAGCGTGCCGTCTTCGAGCACGGCGAGCGGGTTCAGCTCGACCAGGGCCAGATCCTTTTCGTTGAACAGCTTGTACAGGCCCAGCATGATCTTGGTCAGCTGATTGACCTGCTTGCCGTTGAGGTCCATCGCAAAACCGAGCTGACGGCACTGATACGGCTGCAGGCCTTCGACGAAGTCGATGACGATGGTATGGATGTCTTCCGGCGTTTCCTTGGCCACCTGCTCGATGTCCACGCCGCCGTGCTTGGAGGCGATGAAGGACACCGACTTGCTGTCGCGGTCGACCAGGATCGACAGATACAGTTCCTTGGCGATATTGGTCGCATCGGTCACCAGCACCAGGTTCACCGGCAGCGCACGGCCGGCCGACTGGTAGGTTTCCATGCGGGTGCCGAGCATGCCTTTGGCTGCAGCGCGGACGTCGTCGAAGCTCTTGCAGAACTTGACGCCGCCGGCCTTGCCGCGGCCGCCTGCGTGGATCTGCGCCTTGACCATCCACTGCGAACCACCAAGATGCTTGGCGGCGTCGACAGCGGCGTCGGGGGAATTGGCAACCTTGCCCGGCGGCACGGCGATGCCGTACTGCGCGAACAACTCTTTGGCTTGGTACTCGTGGAAATTCATTCGATACCTCGAGCGAACGGAGAAACATAAAGGCCGCACGCAAAACCACGCGTGGGTCGGGAGGGTCGGATGGCGGAGCATCGCGCTGGCGAGATGCGGGCTGCAGACTCGTCAGCGGGGGGAAACCGCGCTATTCGGCCGCCTATTTTCGCGGAAGCCGGCGGCAATGGAAAGAGCCGGCGCGTTCCGGCCGTCACGCATGGCGTTTTGATGCGCCTGCCCGCCACTGCCAAGGCGGCGCGCGCGGCCTCGATCTCGCCTCTATACTCACGCAAACCACCGCAGAGCATGCCCGCACGTGTCCAGCGCTCCATCCGTGACGACCAGCTACGCCGGCAACCAAACGATCCGCCACGAGCTCACGTTTCTCAACGTGTTCCGTGTGATCCAGGCGCTGGTCTACGTCGGCCTGGCCTTTACGCCCTTGGGGCTGGGCTGGTTTCAGCTCGGCAGTCTCCATTTTGCCGGTTACGTGGTCACGCTCTATCTGCTGTTCGCGCTGCTGTCGCTGGCGCTCAACCGCCGCAGCATGGGCTCTGTGACGCTGGCCGTGTCTGCCGCGCTGGTGGTCGACATCGCTGCGGCAGTGCTGGCCATTTCGGCGATGGACGACACGCGCATCGGCATCTCGATGATGCTGGCGGTCAACTTGTGCGCCGGCGCACTGATTCTGCCACTGCGGCTATCCAGCTTCTTCGCGGCGCTGGCCACCGTGGGCATTCTCGGCCACACCTTTCTGCAGGCCAGCCATGGCGGACCCGGCGATCGGGACCTGCTCGAATCGGCATTGTTTTGCCTGGCCTATTTCGCCGCCACCACCCTGTGCCACGTGCTGGGGCGCCAGCTGCGCGCGACCGAGGCGCTGGCGGAGCAGCGCAGCACCGACCTGGCCAACATGGCCCAGGTCAACGAGCTGATCATCCGACGCATGAAGACCGGCGTGCTGCTGGTCGACGACGCCAATCGCATTCATCAAATCAACGAATCGGCCTGGATGCTGCTGGGCAACCCCGGCGCCGATCAGCGCGACCTGGGCCAGCTGGCGCCCGAGCTGTCGCGGCGCCTGTATCACTGGATGACCTCGGGCAAGCTCGACGAAACCGCGACGCAACTGGCCGACGGCGTGCCCGAAGTGGTGCCGCGCTTCAGCCGCCTGGCGCCGAACGACGATTCGCACGTGCTGATTTTTCTCGACGACACCTCGCTGCTGTCGCGCCGCGCCGAAGAGCTCACGCTGACCTCGCTGGGCCGACTGTCCGCCTCGATCGCACACGAGATCCGCAATCCGCTGGCGGCGATCCGCTACTCGGCACAGCTGCTGGCCGAGTCCAAGAGCATGGATCAGACCGACCAGCGCATGGTCGAGATCATCAACAACCACTGTATACGGCTCAACGAAATCATCGAAAACATCCTGCAGCTGTCACGCCGCGAGCGCTCCCGACCGGAGACGCTGGATCTGGGCAACTGGGCGCAGCATTTCGTGGCCGAATACAGCGAAGGCAATGACCTCGGCGCCGACTCGCTGCGCGTGGTCGCCACCACCGGCGCGCCGGTGACGGCGGTGGCCGACCCGCAGCAGCTGCAGCAGGTAGTGTGGAATCTGGTACAGAACGCGCTGCGCTACGGCCGCTTGCCGGGCGAACCGGCGCGGGTGATGGTGGTGGCGCGCGCGGGCGAGCATGGCGTGCCGATTCTGGAAGTGATCGATCGCGGCCCGGGCATCGTGCCCAAGGTCGCGGCGCAGATCTTCGAACCGTTCTACACCACCAACGAATACGGTACCGGCCTGGGCCTCTACCTCGCTCGGCAGATGAGCGAGGCGAACCAGGCCGCACTGGAATACGTGCGCGTCGCCGGCGGCGGCAGCTGCTTCCGACTGATTCTGACGCCGGCAACCGGCTCGAAGTGATTCAAGCCGCGCGCGGCACGTGCGGCGCAGATTGCGCTAGGTCGAACGCACGATCAAGGTGACCGGCAGGGTTTCCGAGCTGGTCGAGTGGCCGTTGATCAGGGCCAGCACCTTGCGCGCCAACAGTGTGCCGCCTTCCTGCCAGTCCTGCCGCACCGAGCTGAGCGGCGGCATGAAGCTCGCACCCACCGGCATGTCGTCATAGCCGACGACCGAGACATCGCCAGGCACCGAATGACCCAACTCCATGGTCGCGCGGATCGCGCCCATCGCCAGCAGATCGCTACAGGCAAAAATCGCGTCGAAGGTCACGCCGCGCGCATGGAGCGAATGCACGGCGTCCATGCCCGAGTCGGGGGTGAACTCGTCGCGGCGCATCAGCAACGGCTTGATGCCGTGCAAGGCCAACGCATCGACGAACCCGTTCAAGCGCTCAAAGATTTCCGGATGGCTGGGGTTGCCGATAAATACCGGATGCCGCCGCCCCATCGCCACAAAATGATCGGCCACGATGGCCCCGCCCAGCCGGTTGTCGCCGCCGACCACGATCTGCGTATCGCCCTTGCCGCGCGAGCCCCACACCACCATCGGCAGGCCGAGCTTGTCGAAGCGGCGTACCGCATCCTGGTGCACACCCTGGCCCAGCAGAATCAGCCCGTCGGCGGCCTGCACCGCCGCCGCCGAAGCGCCCTGGCGCGTGGTCAGCAGCACACTGTATCCGGCCGCCGTGAGCTCCTGCGAGATGCCGCCGAGCAGCACCAGCGGATACGGGTCGAACATCGTGCGATCGATCGACGGCTTCATTTCCACGATCACCGCTACCGTATGACTGCGGCGCAAGCGCAGATTGCGTGCGCTGACGTTGAGCTTGTAGCCGTGCTCGCGCGCCAGCGCCTGAATCCGCTCGCGGGTTTTCAGGGTGACCAGCGGGCTGTCGCTGAGTGCGCGCGATACCGTGATCTTCGACACGCCGGCCAGCTGCGCCAGATCGGCCATGGTCAGGCTCATCGAACCCAGCGGGTCCGGCTGCTTCTTGCCCGTGCGACTCAAGTTTCCGCCCCCTGACCTGTGCTCGGCATCGTCGTATCGTCGCCCGTTTTCTCAACTGCTGGTTTGCCTGCGCCATTCGCCCATCCGATGGCGCGACGCAACAATGCCTTGCAGTTTGGCTACTTGCGACGCATTCGTCCATCACAGGCGGCCACAGCAGGTACCTGCGCTCAGCCCTTGCCTGTCACGGCATCTATTCCTCCGGCCGCCAGCCCATGTGCCGCAACGCCTGAGCAAATGATAACGATATCTTGATAACGATATCATTTGCTGGCAAGCTCGCCGCCATTCGGCGAAAAGCCCTGCGTCTTCGCCATAAGTTGCGCCTCCATCGAAAGTCAGCACGAGCTTGTCTACATGCAAGTAGCAACACAGGGGAAACCATCCGAACTGGCCGATTTCAACGGATCTTCCGTCGATCCGTGGCAGCTCGTGCGCCGTGGCACAAACCCTGCGGACTTTGCGCAGGAGGAAAGCCTGTTCGCATTGGCCAACGGCGCGCTCGGCGTGCGCGGCGGAATCGAGGAGTATCCGAGCGCGAGCCAGGGCAGCTTTCTGGCCGCCGTGTGGGAGCGTTCGCCGATCGACTATCACGAGCGCTTTACCGGCTATGCCCGCACCACCGATACGCGCGTGCCCGTTGCCGACGCCACCGGCATTCGCCTGCAGCTGGGCAATGCGCCCGTGCGGCTCGGCGAGGGCGAGTGGCTGGGCTTCGAGCGCGCGCTCGATCTGCGCAGCGGCTGCTACCGGCGCGAACTGAGCTGGCGTTCGCCCACCGGCGCGACGCTGGAAATCACCGCCCAGCGCATCGTGGCACTGGACGAGCCCGGCCTGTTGGCCATGCGCTACCAGGTGAGGTCGGTCGACTACACCGGGCCGATCAGCCTGGAGTCGACCATAAACACCGCACACGGCGCCGCCCGACAGGGCGACGACCCGCGCATCGGCGCGCAGCTGCACGGCGGCCTGCAGACGATCGACGCGCAGGCCGGCGATACGCACAGCTGGGTTCGCCAGCAGACGGCGAACAGCCGCATCCGCCTGGCCTGCGGACAACAGCATCGACTGACCGACGACGGCCTGCGCTTTCAGCACGCTTCCTCGGCTGCCGACGGCGTGTCGCAGACGTTCACCGGCATG
Organism: Rhodanobacter sp. K2T2; assembly: GCF_013408815.1. Taxonomy (NCBI): domain Bacteria; kingdom Pseudomonadati; phylum Pseudomonadota; class Gammaproteobacteria; order Lysobacterales; family Rhodanobacteraceae; genus Rhodanobacter; species Rhodanobacter sp. K2T2. The sequence goes on from NZ_JACCCA010000003.1 coordinate 225,700, forward strand.
CTGCTGCCGGGCCAGAGCGTGACGCTGGAAAAATACGTCGCCTATGCCTGGTCGCTGCCGGACGATGACAAGCCGAACACCGATCTAACCGGTGAAGTCGAGCGTACGCTGTCGACCAGCGTGGCGCAGGGCTACGTTGCGCTGCTGGCCCGGCAGACCCGCACGCTGGAACAGTTCTGGCGCGACGCCGATCTGGCCGTCAGCGATGCCGAGATCGAACAGGCGCTGCGCTTCAATCTGTTCCACCTGTATCAGTCCAGCGGGCGCGACGGCCACAGCAGCACGGCAGCCAAGGGCCTCACAGGCGAAGGCTATGAGGGCCACTATTTCTGGGACGCCGAAGCCTTCATGCTGCCCGCACTGGTATCCACCGCGCCGCGCCTGGCGCGCAGCCTGCTGACTTACCGCTACGAAACGCTCGACCGCGCCCGTCTGCATGCGCGCGAACTGGATCATCCGCGCGGCGCGCTCTACGCCTGGCGCACCATCAGCGGCGACGAATGTTCATCGTACTTCCCCGGCGGTTCGGCGCAGTACCACATCAATGCCGACATCGCTTGGGCGATTCGGCTCTACCTGGACGCCAGCGGCGACGAGGCGTTTCTGCTCACGCAGGGTGCGGAGATGCTGTTCGAAACCGCGCGCATCTGGCTCGACATCGGCCATTTCAACGCGCGTCACGATGGCGCGTTCTGCATCCATGAGGTCACCGGCCCGGACGAGTATTCCGCCCTGGTCGACAACAACTACTACACCAACCGCATGGCGCAGCGGCACCTGCGCGATGCGGCAGCCGTCGCGGCGCAGCTGGCGGCATCGCATCCGACCGAGTACGCCGCGCTGGCCGGCCGCATCGAGCTGACCAGCGATGAGGCCGCGCTGTGGCAGCGCGCTGCCGACGCGATGTATCTGCCGGTGGATGCCCGACTGAACATCTTTCCACAGGACGACGGCTTTCTCGACAAGCCGCGTCTACCTACGGCGATTGCCGATGCGCCGAGCGATCAGCCGCTGCTGCTGCGCCTGCACCCGATGAGCATCTACCGCCACCAGGTATGCAAGCAGGCCGACACCGTGCTGGCGCTGATGCTGGCCGGCGACGGCATCGACACCGCGGCCAAGCGGCGCAACTTCGACTACTACGAAGGCGTCACCGTACACGACTCGACACTGTCGGCCTCCACCTTCGCGGTGATGGCGACCGAGGTGGGCCTCGGCGAGAAGGCCTACCAGTATTTTCTCGATACCTTGCGCGTCGACCTCGACGATCTGCACGGCAACGCCGCGCATGGCATCCATATGGCCGCGATGGCCGGCAGCTGGCTGGCGCTGGTCTGGGGCTTCGGCGGATTTCGGGTACGCGGCGGCGAGCCGTCGCTCGCACCGCAGCTGCCGCAGCCGTGGAGCAGCTATCGCTTCGGCCTGCGCTGGCGCGATGCACACCTGCGCGTCGAGGTGGATCGCAACGGTGTGCATTATTCGCTCACCGATGGTGACAGCCTCACTTTTCTGCACAACGGCGTTCGGCAACAGCTGAACGCCGGACGGCCGCTGCATCTTGCCTGCGCAGACGCGTCGGCGACGAGCTATACGTTTCCACGACCGCTGAAAGCCGTGATCTTCGATCTCGATGGGGTGATCGCCGATACGGCGGTGGTGCATCACGCGGCCTGGAAGCAGTTGGCCGACGAGATCGGCATCGGCTTCGACGACAGCGTAGGCGAACGCTTGAAAGGCGTCGACCGGCTCGCCTCACTCGACATCGTTCTGGAACGCGCGACGCGCCAGTACAGCCTCGATGAAAAGCTCGAACTGGCCGCGCGTAAGAACGATTACTATCGCGAGCAGGTTCAACATTTCGGACCGGAAAACCTGCTGCCTGGCGCGCGCGCAGCGATCGCCTCGGTAAAGAAAGCCGGACTGAAAACGGCGCTGGCTTCGGCAAGCAAGAACGCCCCGCTGCTGCTGGAGCGGTTGGGCATCGCCGACTTGTTCGACTACGTGGTCGATGCCAACCGGATCGCTCGTTCGAAACCCGATCCGGAAATTTTTATCGCTGCGGCAAGCGCTCTCGGTGTGATACCGAGCGAATGCCTCGGCGTGGAGGACGCTGCGGCTGGCATCGCCAGCATTCATGCCGCGGGGATGGCGGCGGTGGGAATCGGACGCGCGGACGCGCTGCCCGAGGCGGATGTGGTGTTGCCCGACGTCGCTGCGTTCGACATCGGCCGTTTTGCAGAAATCTAAAAGCAAGCTGGCGCGGCCCCTCACTGTCGAGGGGCCGCGATCAAAACCAAAGTGATGGGGAGAGATGAAATGACAAGCACCAAGCGCAACCGGCCCATGGCCATGCTCGTACTGTCGGCGACCATTTCCGGCATTCTGATGTCAGCGGCCGCCAGCGCGCAGACCAGCGCGCCGGCGCAGAACGCCACCGCCACGCCACCGCCGGCGGCGGCAAAGAAAAATGCCGCCGGCACCGATGCGAAGACGACCAAGAACCTCGATCAGGTCGTGGTCACCGGCTCGGCTACCGGGGTCAAGAAAATCGACGCCAGCTACACGATCACCACGGCCAATGCCGAACAGATCCGGCAGGCCAATCCGAAGAGTACCGCCGATCTGCTGAAGATCTCGCCGGGACTCTGGCCCGAATCCACCGGCGGCCAGACCGGCGCCAATATCGAAATCGCCGGCTTTCCGGGCGGCGGCGATGCGCCGTTCAACACGGTGCAGCTGATGGGCTCACCGCTGTACGGCATGCCGTCGCTGTCGTTCTTCGAACAGACATCGATCTTCCGCCTCGATGACACCATCGAGCGTGTCGAAATCGTGCAGGGTGGCCCATCCGTCGTGTTCGCCGACGGCCAGATCGGCGCAACGGAAAACTTCATTCTCAAGCAGGGCACCGAAGTACCGTCGGGCAGCATCGGCGTGACCTACGGCTCGGAAGACCTCAAGCGCGTCGACGGCTTCTACGGCTTCAAGATCGCCGACAACTGGTACGGCAGCGTGGGCGGTTTCTATCGCGACTCCTCCGGCGTGCGCGATCCGCAGTTCGCCGCCGACAAGGGCGGCCAGCTCACCGGCACACTGACCCACGATTCGGACAACGGCTCGTTCACCCTGTACGCGCGCACACTGGACGACAAGAACCAGTTCATCACGCCGATCCCGCTGCTGCAGAGCGGCAGCGATCATTTCAGCGCCTACCCCGGCTTCGATCCGCTAACCGACACCTACAACAGCAAGTACCTGCAGCATGTGTTCCTCGCCGCGTATCCCAACGGCGGCTCGAACGCGAACCTCGCCAACGGTCGCGGTGCCAAGATGAATTTCTTCGGCGCGAACTTCGACTACGACCTCGGCAACGGCATCACGCTGAGCGACAAGTTTCTGTTCGACGAAGGCGACGTCAACACCAACGCGCTGTTCTCCGGCTCGAACCCGGCATCGCTCAACGACGAGCTCTACAACGTGCCCGCCAGCCAGAACGGCCTGCTGCTGCCGGCCGGCTCAACCTATACGGCGACCTACGCCGGCCCCGGTGGTGGAGGTCCGGTAAGCGCGAATCAAAGCGTGATCCAGCAGGGCTGGTGGTACATCCACAAGCATTTGCGCAACATGAACAACGATTTCCGCCTCAGCAAGGAAATCTTCGACGGCAATACCCTCACTGCCGGCGTCTACCTGGCGCATTACACCGACGACGACGCCTGGGCGCTGGGCAACCAGATGCTGATGACCAATACGCCGAACGCGCGGCCGATCGCGGTGAGCTATCAGCTCAACGGTAAGACCTATTACGTGACCGATCCGCAGGGCTTCAGCAACCTCAACGGCAACTACGACATCACCGAGCAGGGCGTCTCGAACAACAAGGCGTTCTACCTGTCCGACTCCTGGCATCTGGACCGCTGGCTGTTCGACGCGTCGGCGCGTCTGGAGAACCAAGAATCCACGCTCAACGTCTGCAACATGACCAACGAGGATCTGGATAACAATCCCTACACCCTCTACAACAACGCCGTTCCCGTCTGCAATGGCACTTATGCGCATACGGCGTACAACAAAACGCATACCTCATGGACGGTCGGTGCGAACTACGAGCTGGCCGACAACATGAGCCTGTACGTGCGAGCCAACAAGGGCGTGCATTTCGGCGACTTCGACAATGCGCTGCGCGGCAACACCACCGGCAATACCGCGCCGCTGCAGAAAATCCAGAACTTCGAAGGCGGCTTCAAGTATCAGTCGCCCTTGTTCTACGCCGACATCAGTGTCTATCACAAGCAGTTCAACGGCCTGACCTATCAGCCGACGACCGCCTCGGGTACGCCGATCGGTCCACAGGCGCTGTACGGCTCCGACTCGAAGGGTGTGAACTTTATCGGCTCGGTCACACCGGTCGAGAACCTGAAGCTGTCGCTCGTAGCCAACTATCTCGATGGGCATTACACGCACAACAATTCCTGCCTTTCGTTCACGAACACGGTAACGGGCGAGACCGGTTGCGCCTTTATCGACGGCGTGCAGCTGCAGCGTCAGCCGAAGGTGCACTATGCCTTTACGCCGAGCTACCGCATTCCGTTCGGCTGGGGCGACATCACCACCTTCGTCACCTACACGCATGTCGGCGCACACACGCAGGACGTTTCCGGCCTGCAGCAGCTGGGCAGCTACAACACGCTGGACTTCGGTATCGTCGCCAACGTCGAGCAGAACTGGCAGCTGCGCCTGCAGGGGACCAACATCACCAACGAGCTGGGCCTGACCGAGAGCAACTCGCGCATCTTCGGCACCGGCGTTTCCGGCGGTGTGATTCTCGCCCGTCCGCTGGAAGGTCGCGAGGTCAACTTCCAGGCGAAATACAGTTTCTGATCGATGCGCCCGGCGTTGACAAGGCTGCAATAACAGAGCTGAGTTAGTGCGAAAAGCGTGGTCCGACTCTCGCCCCAAGACGGGTCGGACCACGCCATTACTACGCTGCCGAAAACGAACCAAGAGAATGCCGTGAACCGATACCGCATGATCGCCGCGCTGGTACTGATCTACATGATCTTCGCGATCCTGCTCAACAGCGTAGGCACGGTGATCCTGCAGTCGATCGCTACGTTCGGCATCGACAAGCCCGAAGCCAGCGCGCTGGAGCGCTACAAAGATTTGTCGATCGCGCTCACCTCGTTTCTGGTCGCCTCGTTCATTCCGCTGGCCGGCTACAAGCGGTCGATGATGCTGGCATTGGCCATCGTCGGCGGCGCCTGCCTGCTGATGCCGATCTACCCTACTTTCCTGACTACGCGGTTGCTGTTTGCCTGCGTGGGCATTTCGTTTGCGCTGGCCAAGGTCGGCGTGTATTCATCGATCGGCCTGCTCACCGCCGACAAGACCGCGCATTCGCGACTGACCAATTTCGTCGAAGGCATGTTCATGGTCGGCGTGCTCGCCGGCAACTGGATCTTCAGCGGCTTTGTCGATCGCGCGCATCCGGGCAACCCGGTATGGTTCAACGTCTACTGGGTGCTGGCGACGCTGTGCGCTCTGGTGATCGTATTGCTGGCCAGCAGCCGCTTGGACGAGAGCGCAGCGCACTCGCACGGGCACAACAATTCGTTCGGCGACTCGCTGATGGAAATGTTCCGGCTGTTCGTACGGCCGCTGGTGTACGTGTTTCTGGCATCCGCCTTTCTCTACGTGTTGATCGAGCAGAGCTTCGGCACCTGGCTGCCGACGTTCAACAACGAAATACTGAAACTGCCCAATGCCATGAGCATCCAGTTCGCCAGCATCCTGGCCGGCATGACCGCGCTTGGGCGCATCGCCGCCGGCATCGTGCTGAAGCGCGTGCGCTGGTACACCCTGCTCAACGTCTGCGTGATCGGCATGGGCGTGCTCGTGATCATCGTGCTGCCACTGGCCAGTGGCGTGGTGGCGCGAGCGGACGTGGGCTGGTTCAACGCACCGACCGCGGCCTATCTGATTCCCCTGCTCGGTCTACTGATGGCGCCGATCTATCCGGTGATCAATTCGGTGGCGCTGAGCTCCCTGCCCAAGCCCATGCACGCGGCCATGACCGGGCTGATCGTGGTTTTCTCGGCGCTCGGCGGCACCTTGGGCTCGTACATCACGGCGCGGGTATTCGCCAGCTTCGACGGCATCCACGCCTTTTATTTTTCGCTGGTGCCGATGGTCTTGGTACTGGTCACGCTGTTCTTTTTCAAACGCGAGACCGACCGCGCCGGCGGCGCCGCACCGACCGCATTGAACCTGGCCGGCAAATAAGCGTGCGATTGCCTGCACGCATCCACACCGGGCCAGTCACGCCGGCCCCATCCATACGGAAATAACATGACGCTAGCTCATCGACTGTTATCCCCTCTCTTCGTGGCGCTGGCTCTGGCCGCACCGGCAGCGCACGCCGCGACGGACCCAAGCTTCGTCATGAGCGCCACGTCGAAGAATTTCGACAACTACTTTCCCAGCTATCTGGCCAACGGCTATTTCTCGACCATGACCTCGGTGCGTGGCACCGAAGGCAATCTTGCGTACATGGTCGCGTTCATGGATTACGCCAAGGACGATATCGCTCGCCCGGCGGCCATCCCCGGCTGGAGCGGCATCGACTACAGCACGGGCAAATCGACCGCCGGCGAGTTCTGGCTCAACCGCACCTTGCTCAGCGAGAAAGCCTTCGGCGACTACCAGCAGACGCTGGACATGCACGACGGCACCTTGACCACGCGCTACCGCTATACCGACGACGGCGGCAAATCCACGCGCATCGCCGTCACCACCTTCGTCAGCCAGGCGGATACGCATCTGGCGGCGACGCGCATCAGCGTCACGCCGGAATTCGACGGCACCGTGCAGCTGTCGTTTCCGTTGAATATCTGGGCACCGCACCAGCCGCGCTTCCCGATCGGCAAGATGACCGGCGACGAGATGCTGGCCGCGGTCGCCGCCAACAATATGTCGGTGACCGAGCCGGTCAACTATCGCACCGCCGACCGCGCACCGGTCTGGTACCACGGCGACACCGGCGTCTCGAACGAGAACGGCAGCACGACGGATCTCACCCTGCAGCTCGACGGCAAGGCCGAGCAGGGTTTGCGCATGGCCGAGGCGGCTGCGATCGAATTGCCCAAGGGCATCGAGCCTAGCGCCATCACTCTCGACAAAAGCACCTATCAGCTGGCGCTGAATCTGAAGGTGCCTGTAAAGAAGGGCCAGACCTATACCTTCACCAAATACGTGGCAATGTCCCGCGAAACCTGGGGTGGCGATGCAGAAGCCACCGCCACGTTAGCGAAAAAAGCGCGCGGCACCGGCTTCGACAAGCTGCTCGCCGACCATCAGGCCGCCTGGCATACGCTGTGGCAGTCGGACATCGCGATCGATGGCGACGCGAAGGTGCAGCAGGCCGTGCATTCGGATCTCTATTATCTCTTGTCCAACTCCACCACCGGCACGGCATGGCCGATGGGCGCGTGCGCGCTGACCCCGAACTACGCCGGACATGCGTTCTGGGATTCCGATTCATGGGTATTCCCCGCGCTGCTGCTGCTGCACCCGGAGCGGGCCAAGCCGATCGTGATGTTCCGCCATCGCACCATGCAGCCGGCGCGTGAGCGCGCTGCGCAGTACGGCGTCAAGGGCACGATGTATCCGTGGGAGGCCGATCCGGAAACCGGCATCGACTACACGCCGCACTTTGCTTATGGTGTGTTCCGCGAGGTGCACGTCAACGCCGACATCGCCATCGCGCAATGGCAGTACTACCTGGCCAGCGGCGATAGCGCCTGGCTGAAGGCGAACGGCTGGCCGGTGATCAAGGAGATCGCCGATTTCTGGGTCAGCCGCGTCAGTTACGACAAGACCGACGACCGCTACGAAATTCTGCACGTCACGTCGCCCGACGAGGCCTACGACGACGTGCCGAACGACTCGTTCACTAACGCCGCCGCGCGCAAGGCGCTGGACATCGCGACCGCCGCCGCGCTCAAGGTCGGTGCCACGCCCGATCCGCAGTGGGCCGCTATCGCCAGGAAGATGTATATCCCGTTCGATGCCAAGGCGCAGCGTCATCTCGACTTCGATGCCTCGGTGCCGCACGACAAGATCACCTGGATGGGCTCGTCGCTGGCGTGGCTGATGTATCCCAATCTCGATCTGCCGATGTCGCCGGAAATCCGTCGGAACGACTTCGCCTTCCAGCTGGAAGAGCTGAAAGTGCACGGCAACGACCCCAACGAAATGATGATGGTGATGCTGGCCACTGCCGCCGCCGAAGTGGGCGATGGCAAGACGGCCGGCGAGTGGTTGCAGCGCAACCTGGTCGGCTTTCTGAAAGCGCCCTACAACGTACGCAGCGAAACCGCCTCGAACAACGCCGGCTATATTCTCGCCACCTCGGCAGGCTTTGTGCAGAGTCTGGTGTACGGACTGAGCGGCCTGCGCATCGACGATAGCGGCCTCAGCGAAGCCTATGCCCCTGCGCTCCCACCGACCTGGCGATCGATGACGCTGAAGCACATCAGCTTTCGCGGCAAGCTGTACGACATCACGGTCGATCGCGATGCGGCAGGCAAGGCCCGGCTGACGCGCAAGTCGCTATGACGGCGATGGATATCTTCACCATCGCTCACGCTGGCCGTTCGCGTTTCGCCGGTGCGACGGGTTCGCATGGGTATCCAAACAACGGCATTTGAATGGATACCTTGCCGCACGCCTTGCTCGAATCCATGCGCCGCGTCGGCGCCCTGTTGCAATCGGGCGACCTGCGCGACGCGCACGATCGACTCGCCGAGCTGGTCGCGCAGCATCCCGAGGCGGTCGAGCCGCTGCGTCTGCTGGCCGGGACCAAGCAGGCCCTGGGCGACATCGACGCCGCCGAAGCCCTGCTGCGCCAGGCGCTGGCCAAGGATACGCACTGGGCGCCGACGCTGGCGACGCTGGGCGAACTGCTGCTCAGTCGCGGCCGCGGCGATGAGGCCGAACCGCTGCTGCGCCGTGCAGCACAGCGTTTGCCGCACGCCGCGCTGGCACTGGCGCGCTATTACAACGACGCGCAGCGCGCGAGTGAAGCCCTCGCCATAGTCGCACCGCTTTGCGCGGTGGAAAACGCCGAGGTCGAACTGGTCACGCAGCACGTGACGGCACTGGCGGCGCTGGGTCGCCACGAGGAAGCGATCGCGATCTACCGTCGACGCGCCGAACGATCTCCCGCCGACCCTGCCGCTGCGCACGCGCTGGCCATCGCGCTCGATGCCGCGAACCGGCATGCGGAGGCCGAGCGAGTAGCCCAATCGGCAATAGCGAGCGGACACCGGACCGCCGCCGCCTATTTCACGCACGCGCGCAGCCTGATCGGTCTGGGCAAGTTCGATCGCGCCGAGGCGGCGCTGCACGATTGCCTGCGACAGAACCCGCGTCTCGTCGATGCGCAAAACCATCTGGCCCGGCTGGTGTGGATGCGCACTGGCGACATCGGCCAGACCACCGCGATGCTCGATCGGGCGCTGCAGACGTTTGCCGACGACGACACGCTGCGCGCCACGAAAGCGGCGATTCTGCAGGGCGCCGGCGACGCGCGTGGCGCGTACGCCTGCCTGGCCGAGCAGGCCGGCAAACCGCAGGCGACGCCCGCGCTCTTGGTGCGTGCAGGCCTGGCAGCATTGGAATTCGACCCGGCGGCATCGCTGGCGCTCGCCGAGCGAGCGCTGCGCACGTCGCCAGCCAACGAGCCCGCAAAAAATCTTCGCGTAGCGTCGCTGCTCGGCGTGGGTGAGGCAGGCGAAGCGCTGGCGCAGACCGAAGAGCTTTTGTCGCGCACGCCGGACGACCAGTATCTCATCGCGCTGCAAACGACGGCGTGGCGCCTGCTCGACGATCCCCGCTACGACGAGCTGTGCGACTACGCGCAGCTGGTCGTTCCCCAGCCATTGCAGGCGCCTGCACCGTGGGCTGACATGGCCAGTTTTCTGACCGATGTCAAACGCAGCCTCGAACGGCTGCATCCGGCGAACGGACATCCGCTGCTGTTTCAGTCGCTGCGCCACGGCACCGAAACGACCGACGATCTGGCGCGCAGCAGCGACCCGACGATCCAGGCGCTGTTCGCAGCCTTCGACGCACCGATACGTCAATACCTCGCACATATCGGCCAGGGCCACGACCCGATGCGCCGCCGCAACCGCGGCAGCTACCGATTCAACGGCGGCTGGTCGGTGCGGCTGCGCACGTCGGGCTTTCACAACAATCACGTGCATCCGCGTGGATGGATCTCGTCCGCCTGCTATATCGACATGCCCGACGGCATCGCCAAGGCATCCACGCCGGAAGGCTGCCTGGCGTTCGGTGCACCGGGCATCGCGACGACTCCGGCGTTAGCCGCCGAACACGTACTGCGACCCGAGGTCGGCATGCTGGTGCTGTTCCCTTCCTACCTGTGGCACGGCACCGTACCGTTCACAGGCGATCGCACGCGTCTGACGGTGGCCTTCGACGTGTTGCCCGATGCGGCAGGAAACAGCGCATGAATTCGTCACGGCCATGGCTCCGGCCGATCGTGCTGGCGCTGCTTCTCTCAGCGGTCGCGCCCTCGTTCGCCGCAACGGACCCCAGCTTTCTGCTGACCGCCAGCTCGAACGATTTCGCTACCTACTTTCCCGGCCAGCTGGCCAACGGCTATTTCTCGACCATGACCGCGCCGCGCGGCACCGAAGGCAACCTCGCCTACATGGTCGCCTTGATGGATTACACCAGGGACGACTTTTCGCGGCCCGCCGCCATACCCGGCTGGACCGAGATCGACTACAGCACGGGCACCTCCAGCGCCGGCCACTTCTGGATGAATCAGGTCGCGCTGGCGCCGTCGGTATTCCAGAACTACCGGCAGGTGCTGAACCTGCACGACGCCACGCTGAGCACGCGCTATCGCTATATCGATCACAGCCGTGCCACCGACGTCGCCGTGACGACCTTCGTCAGCCAGGCGTCGCCGCACCTGGCGGCCACGCAGCTGTCGATCACGCCGGATTTCGACGGCATCGTCGAACTGTCCTTCGCACTCAATACCTGGGCGCCGTATCAACCGCGCATGCCGCTGGGAAAGCTGACCGGCGAGCAGATGCAGGAGGCGGTCGCCGCGCACAATATGAAGCTGGAGCCGATCGCGCCGGCCACCTCCGATCGCGCCGCATTCTGGTATCACGGTGATACCCACGTACTGACCAGCCACGGCGACGCGAAGGATCTGACGCTATCGCTCGATGGCCGCGCCGAACGAGGTCTGCGCATGGCCGAGGCCGCGGCGATCAGCCTGCCGGATCAGCTGAAGCCGATCGACGGCAAGTTCTACCGGAGCGACTATCGGCTCGCGTTGAACCTGCGCATCCCGGTGCGCAAGGGCCAGACCTATACCTTTACCAAATATGTGGCCGCCTCGCGCGAGAACTGGGGCGGCGACGCGCGCGACGACCTCGCTCTGGCGCGCACAGCCCGCACGCAGGGATTCGACGCGCTGCTGAGCGCGCATCAGGCGGCGTGGCACGCGCTCTGGCAAACGGACGTCCAGATCGACGGCGATTCGAAGGCACAGCAGATCGTGCATTCGGATCTGTACTACCTGCTGTCGAACTCCACCGCCGATACCGCGTGGCCGATCGGTGCCTGCGCGATGACGCCCGGTTACGCCGGTCATGCGTTCTGGGACAGCGATTCGTGGGTGTTCCCCGCGCTGTTGCTGCTGCATCCGTCGCGCGCCAAGTCGCTGGTGATGTTCCGCGACCGCACACTGCCCGCTGCGCAGCAGCGCGCGCGCGAACGCGGGCTGCCGGGTGCGATGTACCCATGGGAAGCCGATCCCGAGAACGGCACCGAACAGACGCCGTATTTCGCGCGCGTGCTGGGCGAGCGCGAGATCCACGTCAATGCCGATATCGCCATCGCGCAGTGGCAGTACTACCTGGCCAGCGGTGACAAGATTTGGCTCAAACAGCATGGCTGGCCGGTGATCCGCGAGATCGCGAAATTCTGGACCGGCCGCGCAACCTTCAATGCCAAGAAACAGCGCTACGAAATCCTGCACGTCACCTCGGTCGACGAGGACTACAACGACGTGCCGAACGACACCTTCACCAACGCCTCGGCCGCGAAAGCGCTGAACATCGCCACCGCGGCGGCGGCGATCGTCGGCGAGACACCCGACCCGCGCTGGTCGGATATCGCCGCACGCATGCTGATTCCGTTCTCCGAAAAAGACGGCCATCACCTCGACCTCGACGAAAGCGTGCCGCACGACATGGATTCGTGGGGCGGCAGCTCACTGCCGATGCTGTCGTATCCCTCACTCGACTTTCCGATGACGCAGGCCCTGCGCCAACGCGATTACGACTTTGCGCTGAGTCCGATCACCGGCTCGCATCGCGACCCCAACAGCATGGGTCTGGCGCCCACCTCGATCGCCGCCGCCACACTGGGCGATGCAGTCGGGGCGAGCGAGTGGTTTCGGCGAAACATCACGGCCGACGTGATCAAGCCGCCATTCAACGTGCGCACCGAAACCGCGACCAACAACACCGGCTATTTCCTGACCGCCAGCGCAGGGCTGCTGCAGAACATGGTGTATGGCTTCACCGGCCTGCGCATCGAAGAAGCGGGCGTGGTCGAAGCGTATCCGCCGGTGCTGCCAGCCTCATGGAAATCGCTGACGCTGAAGCACGTTCGCTTTCGCGGCATCGCCTACGACATCACCATCGATCGCGATGCCGCCGGCAAGACGCGGCTGACCCGCGCCGCCCACTGACAAGACGATTTCGCATTCCACCCGACGTCGAGGAAATGCATCATGCCAATGACCCGCCTGCGCACTTTGTCCATCGCTATTCTGGCCTTTCTGTCCGGTGCTCCGGTTCTCGCCGACACGCCACCGGCCATCGACAAGAGCGGTACGGCGACAGGATCTGCGTTCTCCATTCCCTATTCGAGCTACGCCTCGCCCGAGGCGGCGGCGATGTTTCAGAAGGTATTGGCAGACGGCAGGAAAACGCCATCGCTGGCGCTCGGCATCGAGCCGAGTCGCACATTTTACGACCGGATCAACAGCGATCGCGCCAGGCGCATGCAGACGATCTATCCGGTGACGACGCATGCGGAAACCATCGGCGGGGTGCCGACCGATGTCGTGCTGCCCGCCAACGGCGTATCCGCGGCGCAAAAAAAGCGCGTACTGATCAATCTGCACGGCGGCGGCTTTCTGTGGGGGGCGCATAGCGGCGGACTGGTCGAGTCGATTCCGCTAGCAAGCCTTGGCCGCATCAAGGTCGTCACCGTCGACTATCGCGAAGGCCCGGAGCACGTCTTTCCCGCCGCCAGCGAAGACGTCGCCGCGGTCTACCGCGCCCTGCTGAAGCAGTATCCGGCGAAGAACATCGGCATCTACGGCTGTTCCGCCGGCGGCGTGCTGACCGCCGAGGCGGTGGCCTGGATCATCTCGAAAAAGCTGCCGGTACCTGGCGCGATCGGCACGTTCTGCGGGTCGGTGGCCGAGTTCAGCGGCGACTCCAGCTATGTGGCGCCGATCCTCAACGGTCAGGCCATACCGAGCGCACCGCTCAAGCTTGCCAGCCTGCCCTACTTCGCCCATGCCAAAGCGGACGATCCGCTGGTCTTTCCGGCCAACTCGCCGGCGCTATTGGCGAAATTCCCGCCAACCCTGCTGATCACCGGCACCCGCGACTTCGCCATGAGCACCGAAATGCAGAGCCAGCGTCTGCTCAGTGCAGCGGGCGTCGACGCCGAGCTGCACGTGTGGGACGGCATGTGGCACTCGTTCTTCTCCGATCCGCAGATGCCCGAGTCGAAGGAGGCCTATGCCGTGATGGTGAGCTTCTTCGATCGCCATCTGGGCCGCTAGATGGTTGGCCAGAGCCTTTGCCGATGGCGACATGCGTCACGGAAACCGCACGCCTGGGTTGCGATCTTTGCCCCGCTCGGCCTGGACGGGTATTCTCTGACCAACCTATCGCAACACGGCGCACCATGAGCTTACAGACCGTTCTGGTCATTGATGACGAGCGCGACATCCGCGAACTGTTGACCATCACGCTGGGCCGGATGGATTTGCAAGTCGATGCTGTAGGCACAGTGGCGGAGGCGCGTCGCGCCCTTTCCGAAAAAACCTATGACCTGTGCTTCACCGACATGCGCCTGCCTGACGGTGACGGACAGGAAATCATCGAACTGATCTCCAGCACGGCGCCGGATACGCCGGTGGCGATGATCACTGCCTACGGCAACGTGGACGCCGCGGTGAACGCGCTGAAGGCCGGTGCGTTCGATTTCGTTTCCAAGCCGGTCGATATCCAGATGCTGCGTGGCCTCGTGCGCACCGCGCTCAAGCTTGCCGAAGAAAAGCGCAACGGCGTCGGCGCGGCCAAACCCGGCGACTCCAGCGAACGCCTGATCGGCGACTCGCCGGCGATGCAGCAGGTGCGCGCCACCATCGGCAAATTGGCGCGCAATCAGGCGCCGGTCTATATCGCCGGCGAATCCGGCGTGGGCAAGGAGCTGGTCGCGCGGTTGATCCACGAGCAGGGGCCGCGCGCCAGCGGTCCGTTCGTGCCGGTCAACTGCGGCGCGATTCCATCCGAGCTGATGGAAAGCGAATTCTTCGGCCATCGCAAGGGCAGCTTTACCGGCGCCAGCAGCGACAAAGAAGGCCTGTTCCAGGCCGCGCAGGGCGGCACGCTGTTTCTCGATGAAGTGGCCGAACTGCCGCTACACATGCAAGTGAAGCTGCTGCGCGCGATCCAGGAGAAAGCCGTGCGCCCGATCGGCGGCCGCGACGAGATTCCGGTCGACGCACGCATTCTTTCGGCCACGCACAAGAACCTCAGCCAGTTGGTCGAGCAGGGTCAGTTTCGCCAGGATCTGTTCTATCGCATCAACGTGATCGAACTGCGCGTACCGCCGTTGCGCGAGCGCCGCGGCGACGTACCGCTGCTGTCGGCCTTTATTCTCAAAGCGCTCGCCGGCAAGAGCGGCGAACCCGTCGGTCAGCTGCTGCCGGCGGCCAGGCAGGCGCTGGAGGCCTACGAGTTCCCCGGCAACGTGCGCGAGCTGGAAAACATTCTCGAGCGCGCGATGGCGATGTGCGACGGCAACAGCATCGACGCCGACGACCTGATGCTGCCGCAGCGCGCGCCGCGCTCCTCCTTTCAGGAAAGCATGCCGACGATGGGCGGCCATGCGCCGCCGCCAGCCGCCGATAACGGTGGGCTGGACGACTACATCAGCAACCTCGAGCGCACCGCCATCATCAAGGCGCTGGAAGAGTCGCGCTACAACAAGACCGCCGCGGCCAGAAAACTCGGCATCACCTTTCGCGCGCTGCGTTACAAGCTGAAAAAGCTCGGCATCGACTGATACGGTTCCAGCACCCGTCGTTGCGGGAACCGTATCAGATCAGTGGCTACTGTTCGCCGCTTGCCGCCAGCAGGGCCTTGCGCAAGGTCTTCAGCAGCAGCGGCGTGGTGATCGGCTTGTTCATCACATACAGGTGATCGAACGGCGGCAGCTCGTGCAGATCCGGCGGTGCCTCGGGGCGACCGAGCAGGATGACGGCACCGTTGTACCCATGTTCGGTCAATGCCGCCAAGGTGCGCACGCCGGTGTACAGGTTCATGTCGGCATCGAGCACGACCAGATCGGGCAGGCCGCAGGCTTCGATCCACTGCAAAGCCGCGGTACCGCTCTGGCTGGCATGCGCTTCGTAACCGTAGGAGTCGAGCGTGTCGACCATCAGGGAGAGCTGCCCGGCCTCTTCCACCACCACCAGTACACGCTCGCCGGAACCTTCCAGGCTGTCCTTGCTGCCACTGTGTTCGCTGTCGGCCGCCAGCTCCTCCAGCGGGATATACAGATCGAACCGCGTGCCTTTGCCTGGCTCGCTGTTCACGCGCATCACGCCACCGTGGGTGCTGATGATGCGCTTGCACGACAGCAGGCCAAGGCCGGTACCGGTTTCCTTGGTCGTGAAAAACGGTTCGAACAGTCGCTCCAGCACATCCTGGCTCATGCCCGCGCCGCTATCGATCACGCTCATGCGCAGGTAGCGGCCCTGACGCGGGTGCTCTTCGGGCAGAAAGAAATCCAGCGGCAGATGGATCTGCGCCGTTTCGATGCGCAGGTTGCCACCGTCGGGCATGGCCTGAATCGCGTTGAGGCAGAGATTGAGCAGGCACTGCTGCAGCTCGGTGTGGTTGCCTTCGAAGGACAGCTCGGGGTCTTCGATCGCCAGCTCCATCGCCACCGAACGCGGAATGCTGCCCTGCAGGAGCAGGTCGAGCGCGTTGAGCAGCGCACCCAGACGCACCTCTTCCGCCCGCCGCGCACCGCGTGCGAACGACAGCATCGACTGCACCATGTCCAGCCCGCGCTTGCCGCAATCGCGCACCAGCTTGCCCAGCCGGGCCAGTCGCGGATCGTCCTGGTAATCCTGCAGGCTGTCGCCGGCCAGCAGCAGCGGCTGCAGCAGGTTGCGCAGGTCGTGGCTTAGGCCGCCAGCCAGCATGGCCAGGCTCTCGAAGCGCTGCGCGCGGATCAGCTCGGCTTCGGCACGGCGGCTGGCGCGGCGCGCGTCGGCCTCGGCCAGCGCGCGGCGCACGGCGCTGGCCAGTCGCGCCGGATTCTGCTTGAGAATGTAATCGGTGGCGCCGTTGCGCAGCGCCTCGATGGCCGCCTCTTCGCCGAGCGTGGCGGAGACGAAGATAAACGGCAGGTCCTCGTCGCGTTGGCGCAGCAACTCCAGCGCGTGCTGGCCTGAAAAGCCCGGCATGCTCAGATCGGAGAGCACGATGTCCGGCTTGAACTCCTCCAGAGCCGCCAGGAAGCGCGGCGCGTCGTCGACCAGACGCACCTCGTAGGCGATGCCGTCTTCATCGAGCTGCGCCAGTACGAGCTCGGCATCGAGTGCACTGTCCTCGACCTGCAGCACGCGAATGCTTGGCGGTAATTGAGTCTGCCGGTGTGGCATGGATGGGTTCCAGGGAAACGAATTCAGCGTGACCGGAAACTGTGCGGCCGGGCGGCATGAAAACCGGCGCGACAATGTTCTGGGCCTTTCGGAAAAATCTCTGCCAGCGACCTGCTCTCCTCGATGCGGTTTTCCAAGCCTTTCGTTTGCACATCTTGCCGGGTTTGCAGCGGGGCTTTCACGCCCCGGTTATCGCTGACTATCACTCTTTTTCCGGGGGCTGATTCAATACCGCCCAGAACTGGCCGAGGGTGCGCACCGCGTCGAAAAACTGGTCGACGTCGACCGGCTTGATCACATAGGCATTGGCGCCGAGATCCCAACTGCGGGCCAGGTCGCTCTCTTCGCGCGAGGACGAGAGAATCACCACCGGGATGCGCCGCATGCGCTCGTCGGCGCGCATCTGGGTGAGCACGTCCAGCCCGTTCATGCGCGGCATCTTGATGTCCAGCAGCACGACGGCCGGGTCGCCGTCCTGGCGTCCGGCGAACGCGCCGCGGCAATGCAGGTAGTCGAGGCACTCCACGCCGTCCTCCACGTGCACCACCGGGTTGGCCAGATGCGCGCCATTGAGCGCATCGAGCGCCATCTCGGCGTCGGCGGGGCTGTCTTCAACCAGCAGGATGGTACGCAGGTCACGCTTATTCATACGCGAGTCTCATTCGTTGAAGCCGAAGCCCCAGCCAGATCGGTGGCCGGTAGCGAAAAATGGAAGTTGGCGCCCTTGCCCAGCTCGGCATCAGCCCAGACCCGGCCACCGTGACGGCTGATGATGCGCCGCACATTGGCCAAACCGATGCCGTTGCCGGCGAATTCGGACGCGCGATGCAGACGCTGGAACACGCCGAACAGCTTGTCCGCATATTGCATATCGAAGCCCGCGCCATTGTCGGCCACGGTAAATTCGTAATCCCCGTTGGCGCCTTGCTGCACCGTCACCTTGATGGTGGCGATGTCGCGCTGCGCAGTGTACTTCACCGCGTTGCCGAGCAGATTCTGCCAGACCGTGCGCAGCATGTTCTCATCGCCGATCACCATCGGCAATGGCTCCAGATCCCACACGATGCGCCGATCCTGCGCGCCGGACTCGACAATCGCGCGCGACTCCTCAACCACGGTCTGCATATCCACCGCCTGCAGCCGTAGCGCACCGCGCCCCAGCCGCGAAAAAACCAGCAGGTCGTCGATCAGCAGCGCCATGCGCTGCGCCGAGCTGGAGATGACCTCGATATAGTGCGCGGCCTTCTCGTCGACGTGCTCGCCCAAGTGATGCTCAAGCTTGCGCGCAAAGCCGGAAATATGCCGTAGCGGCGCGCGCAGATCGTGCGACACGGAGTAGCTGAAGGCCTCCAGCTCGCGGTTGACGTCGGAGATCTGGCTGACCTTGCCCTCGAGCTGGCGGTTGAGCTCGCTGACCTTCTGCTCGACCATCGCGCGCGCCGTGATGTCGCTGACCGTCAGCAGCAGCGTGGGCGCATCGCTTTCCTGCTGCTGCAGCCGGCGCGCATTGACCACGACGTGCCGGTCCTCACCGTCGATCGTGCGCTGGGTCATGTCGTAATCCCACAGCTCGCGGTCGCGCAGCAGCACGTCGCGCAGCCGCTGCTGCAGCACGCTGTCGTTCCAGGCGCCGTGACCGATCTCGGCCAGCGGCTGCGCCTGCTCGTCGGCGTCCATCTGATACAGCTCGCTGAAAGCGGTGTTGACCAACAGCGCATTCAGCTTGTCGTCGAACAGCGCGATGGGTTCGCGCACGGCATGCAGGATCTGCTGAGAACGCTTCACCGCACTGCTCTCGCGCGTCTCGGCGACAAGCCGCCGACCGACCTGACGCTCCGACGCCACCACGATGATGGCCAGCAGCAGCAGCTGCGCCAGCGCGGTTACCGCGAGCACCAGCTTGCCCGTGCTCGCCTCATGGCTGGCCGCCGCCTGCCGCGAGGCGAGCAGGGCGTCCTCGTTTTTCACGATGGACACGACCGTCGAGTTGATCTTGAACAGATCGCCGGCGTCGCGCAGCGATTGCCGCCCTCCCGCGATATCGGCGTGCTCGATCCGTGTGGTCGCCTGATTCATCAGGGTAATGCGGCCGTTGACGCTGCTGTCTAGCGTGCCGATCAGGATCTGCTGATCGGGATTGTCCCGGGTCATGTCGCGCAGCTGCGCCAGTAGGCCTTTCACATCGCTACCGGCGCGATCCACGCGCATCTGCGTGACGTTGCTACCGTCGCCGGCCAGCATGCGATAAGCCGCCGCTTCGCTGTCGCGAACCAGGTAGGCGATCTCGTAAGTCACTGCCTTGACGGCGTTCGAGTGGGCCACCCAAGCCGTGGTCTGCTCGGTCTGGCGCAGATTGTTCAGCGTGACGAGGTACGGCAGCCCGACGATGATGAAGATGGCCACCAGCAGGCCGGCAATACGCCAGCTCACCATGTCTCTGGCTTTCATTTCTGTCGCCATCGTCGGTCTTTTCGCGTCGGTCTTGAAGGTCGGGCTGCCGGGTTCAACAGCCGCGGCATTCTTGCATGTTTCACGGAATGCTGAACGTCACGGCAGGCTGGATGCCTGCGGGGGCGTCCGCCTGACGTGGCGGGATCAGCGGCCGTAGGCGCTGGTGGACGACGGTCGTACCGAGCGCGCCGTTCCCCAGGTCGTGTTCGGCTGCGCCTGCATGCTGAAATGCAGCTCGCCGCCGGCCAGCAGCTCGGCGTGATGCAGGTACACGCGATTGAGCGGCTTGCCGTTGAGGGTCACCGCGCCAACGTAGGGGTGCGCGTCATCCAGCGGATCGGCGCTCACCGTAAAGGTATGCCCGTTGCCAAGATGGATGGCCGCCCGCGCCACGAACGGGCGCCCGATCGCATACTCGTCGCTGGCCGGCGTCACCGGGTAAAAGCCCAGCGCGGTGAAGATGTACCAGGCCGACATCTGACCCAGGTCGTCGTTGCCGGCCAGGCCGTCGGGCCGCGGCGCGTACTGGGTATCCATGATCTGCTTGAGCCGTTGCTGGGTTTTCCAGGGCTGGCCGGCGTAGTCGTAGAGATAGGCGATGTGATGGCTGGGCTCGTTGCCGTGCGCGTACCAGCCGATCAGCCCGGTGATGTCCTCCACGTCCTTGAACTGCGCCGGATCGACCTTGGCGTCGAATACCTGGTCGAGTTTGGCGGTGAACTTGGCGTCGCCGCCGAAGGCATGGATCAACCCGGCCACATCCTGCGGCACGTACCAGGAGTACTGCCAGGCATTGGCTTCGGTGTAGTCGCTGCCGTAGCCGGCGAAGTTGGGATCGAACGGCTCGCGGAACTGGCCGTTGCTCAAGCGCGCACGCATAAAGCTGGTTTTCGGGTCCCACACGTGGCGCCAGTTGCCGGCGCGCTGCTCGAACGTCGCCGCGATGTCGGTCTTGCCCATCGCCTTGGCCATCTGCGCCAGCGACCAGTCGTCGTAGGCATATTCCTGGGTCTTGGACGCACCCTCGGCTTCCTTGTCGATGGGCACGTAGCCGAGCTTCATGTAGTCGCCCAGATCGCCGTACGGCGCATAGGTCGCACTCGTGACCATGGCGCGCATCGCCGCCTCGGCGTCGAAGCCGCGCACGCCCTTGATGTAGGCATCGGCGATGATCGGTAGCGCGTGATAGCCGGTCATGCACCAGGTTTCCAGCCCCTGATACGCCCACACGGGCAGGATGCCGAACGGACTGGCCTCACGTGCGGCGATCAGCGAACGGATGAACAGCGTGCTGAGGTCCGGCCGCAGCAGCACCATCAGCGGTTCCTCGGCGCGGTAAACATCCCACATCGACCAGGTCGAATAGAAGTTGAAGTCGCCATTGGCATCGTGCGCGCGATGCACGGCGTGGTCGGGTCCGCGGAACTCGCCGTTGACGTCCGTGCTCAGCGTGGGCGCCAGCATCGCGTGATAGAGCGCGGTGTAGAAGCTCGTCGTTTCGGCCTTGGAGCCTTCCACGTCGATCGCCGCCAGCGCCTTGTTCCAGGCCGCCGTGGCCTCGGCCCGGCGGGCGTCGAAATCCCAGCCCTGGCCGTCCTGGTCCAGCGAGGCCACCGCGTTGACCTCGCTGACCGTCGAAATCGCCACTTTCACTTCCAGTGGCTGCTTGAGCTGACCGAAATCGAACGAGGCGACCAACGCGCGGCCGTTCTGCGCGTCCTTGTCCTGCGGCTGGTTGCCGGGTCCGGCGAAGCCCTTGTAGACGGTGTCGGTCTCGCGGTTGTACAGCTCGCGCGAGGTCATCGGCTGCGAAAAACGCATGGCGAAACACAGCTCGCGTCCGGGCGCCCAGCCGCGCGTGGTGCGGCAGCCGGTGACGGTGCCGTCGGCCTGCACGCGCAGGTGCGCCCACAGCACCTTGCCGGGGTAGTCGTAAATGCTCGGGCGCAGGTCGAGCAATACATGCGCCAGCTTGCCCTGCGGGAAGGTGTAGCGATGCCAGCCGATCCGCTGGCCGGCGGTCAGCTCGGCGCGCACGCCGTAATCGGCCAGAGTCACCGCGTAGTAACCCGCTTGCTCGATCTCGGTGTCGTGCGAAAAGCGCGAGCGGTACCCGCTGCCCGGCTTGGTCGCATCGCCCGGATCCAGCTTCACATCGCCGGCGATCGGCATCACCAGCACATCGCCCAAATCCGAGTGTCCCGAACCGGAAAAGTGCGTGTGCGAAAAACCCATGATGGTCGGATCGTTGAACTGGTAACCGGCCGCCCATTTATAGGCGTGCTTGAAGTCCGGCATCGCCGTATCCGGGCTCAGCTGGATCATGCCGAACGGCACCGTGGCGCCCGGAAAGGTGTGGCCGTCGCCGCCGGTACCGATGCGCGGATCGACCTCGGCGGCATGCCCGCCCTGCGGGTTCTGGGCTTGGGCCGGAAGCACGGCTGCCGCCGAAACGAGCGCGCAACAGATCAACCGGGATAACGCACGACGCGAACAGAGCACCATTTCAACCTCGAACAGGGGAGTCGGAACATCAACAGGCATCGCACGCTAGCATCCTGCACCCGGCAGGCGCATGCTGCGTCGCGGCGTGTTTAACTGCGCCGATAAGTTACATTTGGATCGTTCCAAATCTGCATCGCCGCCATTCGCAGAGTACCGTGTCCAGCCACCCGCCGACCCATCGCAAAGTCACGCTTAACGATATTGCCGCCGGTTGCGCCCTGTCGCGCGCCACGGTATCGCTGGTGCTGCGCGGCAGTCCCCTGGTCAATCGCGAGACGCGCACACGGGTCGAACAGGAACTGCGACGACAGGGCTACGTCTACAACCGCGCTGCCGCCAATCTGCGCCGGCGCACCTCGACCAGCATTGCGCTGGTACTGAACGACCTGGCCAACCCCTTCTTCGCGGAATTTGCCGCCGGCGTGGACGAAGCGCTGGCCGCCGCCGGTTACGTCACCCTGCTCGGTTGCACTGGCGAGTCGGCGAGCCGCGAGCAGGCCGTGCTCAGCTCGCTGCTGGAACATGGCCCGGCCGGCATCATCCTGTCGCCGGCCGAGCACAGCAATGCGCAGGACGTGCTCGCGGCCATCGGTCCGCTGTCGCCGCTGCTGCTGTTCAATCGCGAGCTCGGCGGCGCGGCGCCCGACATCGCGCGCTGGGATCAGCTGGCGCTGGACAACCAGCGCGGCGCCCGGCTGGCGACCGAGCACCTGATCGAGCGCGGCCATCGGCGTATCGCCTTTTTTGGCGGTCACCACGACTCCAGCTCGTGTAGCCAACGGCGCGCCGGCTTCGTCGAGGCGATGCAGGCGGCGGGCCTACCGGTCGAGCCGGCATGGCAGATCGAATGCGCGCCGACCCGCCTCGACGCAGCGCACCGCACGGCCGCGCTGTTTGCCGGTGACGCCGCGCCTACGGCCGCCGTGTGCTACAACGATGCGGTCGCCCTGGGCCTGATGCTCGGCCTCAACCAGCGCGGCTTGCGCCCGGGCAAGGATTTCGCCTTGACCGGTTTCGACGACATTGCCGAGGCCGCGCTGGGCATGCCGCCACTCACCACCTTGTCCACCGCGCCGCACGAGCGCGGCATGCAGGCTGCGCAGCTGATGCTGCAGCGCCTGCACGAACCGCATACACCCAATCGCCAAACTGTTGCGCCGGTAAAACTGGTAATCCGCGCCAGTAGCTGCCCACCACCTGCTTTCTGACTCTCCCAGATCGACTCACGCAAAACCCACTCAAGGACTCCCCATGGCTCCAAACATCCCGCCCACGGCCGCCGCGTCAGGCCCGAGCAAGGGCAATCGCTACACCGATTACCCGATGGCGCTCGGCGTGCTCACCACGATCTTTTTCATGTGGGGCTTCCTGACCTGCCTCAACGACATTCTGATCCCGCATCTGAAGTCCATTTTCCAGCTCAACTATGCGCAGGCGATCCTGGTCCAGTTCACCTTTTTCGGCGCGTACTTCTTGATGGCGCTGCCCTCCGGCAAGCTCGTCGCCGCGCTGGGCTACAAAAAAGGCATCGTTGCCGGCCTGGCCATCGCCGGCATCGGCGCGCTGGGCTTCTGGCCCGCGGCAGCGCTGCATTCCTATAACGCCTTTCTTGGCGCGTTGTTCGTGCTGGCGACCGGCATCACCGTGCTGCAGGTGGCAGCCAACCCCTACGTGGCCCTGCTCGGCCCGGAGCGAACCAGCTCCAGCCGCCTGACCCTGGCGCAGGCGCTGAACTCGCTGGGCACCACGCTGGCGCCGCTGTTCGGCGGCCTGCTGATCCTGTCCAACGTGGTCAAGACGCCGGATGAGCTGGCCAAGCTTGCGCCGGCACAGCAGCTGATCTACCAGACCCAACAGGCGCAGGCCGTGCAGATGCCGTATGTCGGCCTGGCGATCGTGCTGTTCCTGCTGGCCGTCTTCGTCTGGCTGTTCCGCCTGCCCACGCTGGAAGAAACCACGGAAAAGCCGGGCGCCACCACCAAGCACACACTGATGGAGGCACTGCGTCATCCGCACGTGCTGTTCGGCGTGCTGGGCATCTTTTTCTACGTGGGCGCGGAAGTTTCCATCGGCAGCTTCCTGGTCAACTATCTGGCGATGCCGGACATCGGTCACATGACCGAGCAGCAGGCCACGCATTACGTGTCGCTATACTGGGGCGGCGCGATGGTCGGCCGCTTCATCGGCTCGGCGCTGATGGCGAAAGTGCTGCCGCGCACGCTGCTATCGATCTTCGCCGCGATCAATGCCCTGCTCGTGCTCACCACCATGCTCACCAGCGGCGACATGGCGGTTTACAGCATCGTGGCAATCGGCCTGTTCAACTCGATCATGTTCCCCACCATCTTCGCGCTCGGCATCGAGCGTCTCGGCACGCTGACCAGCAAGGCGTCCAGCCTGCTGATCATGGCCATCGTCGGCGGCGCGCTGATTCCCTACGTGCAGGGCGTGTTCGCCGACCATATCGGCCTGCAGCACGCGTTTTTCCTGCCGCTGCTGTGCTACGCCTATATCCTGTTTTACGGCGTCAGCGGTTCGAAGGTTCGCACCATCAAGTAAATGGCCCATCCCAACGAGGCGCCCCGGCGCCTCGTTTTTTTTCGCCCCGTTTTTTTCAAACTCAAAAATTCAAGACCGTGACCATGCAACCCATTCTCTGTTTCGGCGAGGCGCTGATCGACTTTCATGCGCAGGGCAGCGACGAACGCGGATTCGCGCAGCAGTTCGTACCCTTTGCCGGCGGCGCCCCGGCCAACGTGGCGGTCGCCGTGGCGCGGCTCGGCGGCGACGCGCGCTTCGCCGGCATGCTGGGCAAGGATCGCTTCGGCGACTTTCTGCTCGACCGCCTGCAGCACGAGGGCGTCGGCACCCAGGACGTGGCGCGTACTGGCGAAGCGAATACCGCGCTCGCCTTCGTGACGCACGATGCCAAGGGCGAGCGCAGCTTCAGCTTTTACCGTCCGCCGTCGGCCGACCTGCTGTTTCGCGCCCAGCATTTCAGTAACGAAACGTTTGCCGACGTAGCGATCTTCCACGTCTGCTCCAACAGCCTGACCGATCCCGCGCTGGCCGAGGCCACCTACGCCGGCATGCGCCGTGCACGCGAGGCCGGTGCGCTGATAAGTTTCGACATGAATCTTCGCCCCGCGCTGTGGCCGCACGGCAGCGAGCCGCACGCCGCGCTGTGGGAGGCCCTGCATCTGGCCGACGTGGTCAAACTCAGCAAGGAAGAATTTGCCTACATTGCCGTCGACGGCGAAGACGCGGCGCTCGATGCGCTGTGGAAGGGCCGCGCCACTTTGCTGATCGTGACCGACGGCAATCAGCCGATGCGCTGGTTTCATCCGGACATGGACGGCGAGCTGCCGTGCTATTCGGTGCCGATGGTCGATGCCACGGCGGCGGGCGACGCCTTTGTCGGTGGCCTACTGTATCAACTCGCCACACTCGAAGGTCGCGGCGTCGAACGCCTGCAACCGCTGCTCACCTCGCTGCCGCATCTGCATGCGGTATTGCGCTACGCCGCCGCCTGCGGCGCGATCGCCGTTGGTCGCCAGGGCTCGTTTACCGCGATGCCGACCGATGCCGAAACCCGACATTTCATGGAGACCCACGCATGAGTTCCGACGCCACCCGCGGCACGCCCGATTTCCGCTCCGCCGATTTTCTGCGCAAGCACATCGCCCACACCATGGCGTTCTACCATCCGCACGCGATCGATCCGGCCGGCGGCTTTTTTCAGTACTTCAAAGATGACGGCACGATCTACGATCGCAGCCACCGCCATCTGGTCAGCAGCACGCGCTTCGTCTTCAACTACGCGATGGCCGCGATGGAGTTCGCCGAAGACGCTGCGCTGGCGAAGGAGTACATGGATGCCACCCATCACGGCCTGCGCTACCTGCGCGACGTGCATCGCAACCCGAAAACCGGCGGTTACACCTGGACCATCCGCAACGGTCAGCCGGAGGATCGCACCAATCACGCCTACGGCGTGGCCTTCGTGCTGCTGGCCTACTCGACGGCGCTAAAGGCAGGCATCGGCGAGGCCGCCGCGTGGATGGACGAAACCTGGCAGCTGCTCGAGCAGCGCTTCTGGGATGCCGAAGCCGGCCTCTATCGCGACGAGGCCGATGTAGATTGGAACTTCAGCAGCTATCGCGGCCAAAACGCCAACATGCACATGTGCGAAGCGATGCTCGCGGCGTACCAGGCCAGCGACGATCCGCGCTATCTCGAGCGCGCGCTCACGCTAGCCGATCACATGACGCGCCGGCAGGCGGCCAAGGCCGATGGCCTGGTGTGGGAGCATTACGACAGCGAGTGGAACATCGACTGGGATTACCACCGCGACAATCCGAAGGACCTTTTCCGTCCCTGGGGCTATCAGCCCGGCCATCAGACCGAATGGGCCAAGCTGCTGATGATCATGGAGCCGCTACTGCTCGAACGCGGCCGCGAGGAGAACTGGCTGCTGCCCACCGCCATGCATCTGTTCGACACCGCGCTGGCGCGCGCGTGGGATGAAACCAACGGCGGCATCGCCTACGGCTTCGCGCCGGACGGCAGCGTCTGCGACGGCGACAAATACTTCTGGGTGCAGGCCGAATCGCTGGCCGCCGCGGCCCTGCTGCACGCGCGCACCGGCTTGCCCGTCTATGACGACTGGTACGGAAAAATCTGGGCCTACGCGTGGGAGCATTTCGTCGACCACCAATACGGCGCGTGGTATCGCATCCTCACCGTCGACAACCAAAAGATCGACGACGAAAAAAGCCCGGCCGGCAAGACCGACTATCACACCATGGGCGCGTGCTATGAAGTGCTAGCGCTCATCGAGTCCGGCGGCATTCCGTGAACCAGGCTATGCACAAACCCCTCATAGTTACGTTAAACCCAAGGCTACTCGCTACTGGCTTCGCTCTGCTGATGCTGACCACGATCGGCGCATCAACTGCGGCGGCAGCCGATAAATCATCCGCCTCACGGTTCGATCCGTCGCAAACGTTCGCCCCCTACGCCTACCCGCAGCCGGCCAACGCCTTTCGCTCCGCCAGCGGCATGCCGGGGCCGCTGTTCTGGCAGAACCGCACAGACTATACGATCCAGGCCGCGCTCGATCCCGTCAGTCGAAAACTCAGCGGCAGCGAAGTCATTACCTACACCAACCATAGCCCCGACGCGCTCGACGTGCTGTGGCTGCAGGTGGAGCAGAACCGCTATCGCAAGGACGCGCGCGGCGCCTTCAGCGACAAGTTCCCGAACCAATTCACCGATGGCGAACATATCGAGTCGGTGCAGGTCGAAGACGGCACCGGCAAGCTGCAGGACGCGACCTGGGTGATTTCCGATACGCGCATGCAGGTGCGTTTGCCGACGGCACTGAAAGCCAAGGACGGCCGGCTTCGACTGCACATTCGCTGGAACTACACCGTGCCCGGCGAATTCGGCGGACGCACGGATTTTAATGCCAGCAAGAACGGCGATATCTTCGAAATGGCGCAGTGGTATCCGCGGCTCTGCGTCTACGATGACCTGCGCGGATGGGACACCGCGCCTTACCTCAACAGCGAGTTCTACCTGGAATACGGCGACTTCGATTATTCGGTCACCGTGCCGTGGGACATGATTGTCACGGGCTCGGGCGAACTGCTCAATCCCGCCGACGTGCTCACCGCCACCGAACAGCAGCGGCTGGAGCAGGCGCGGCATAGCGATACCACGGTGATGATACGCACGCCCGAGGAAGTGACCCAGCCGTCCAGCCGTCCAAAGCGCAGCGGCACGCTGACCTGGCATTTCCGCATGCAGAACAGCCGCGACGTGGCGTTCGGCGCATCAAAGGCGTATGTTTGGGACGCCGCGCGCATCAACCTGCCGGCCGGAAAGACCGCGCTGGCGATGTCGCTGTATCCCGTGGAAAGCGCCGGCGATAAAGGCTGGCGCCGCGCCACCGAATACCTGAAAGCCGCTACCGAATATTTTTCGGCACAGTGGTTCCCCTACCCGTGGCCGGTGGCCGTCAACGAAGCCGGCACCGCCGGCGGCATGGAATATCCCGGCATCACCTTCGACGACAAAACCACCACGGGCAGCGACCTGCACGCGCTGATCGCGCACGAGATCGGCCACAGCTGGTTCCCGATGATCGTGGGCAGCAACGAGCGCCGCGATGCGTGGATGGATGAAGGCTTCAATACCTTCATCGACGTCTACGAATCCGACCATTTCAACCACGGCGAATTCGCACCCAAGCGCGACGGCGAATACGCCCCCGGCAAAGGTACGCCGGCCGACCAGATGGCTGCCGTGCTGGCCGATACGAACGCGCCGCCGCTGTTGATCGGGGCCGATATGGTGCCCGAGAAGTACCGCCATCCAATCACCTATTTCAAAGGCGCCTTCGGCCTCACCTTGTTGCGCGAACAGATCATCGGGCCGGAGCGTTTCGACCCTGCGTTCCGGCGCTATATCGCTACCTGGGCTTATAAGCATCCCAGTCCGTCGGACTTCTTCCGTTTCATGGAAAGCGAAACCGGCGAAGATCTGGGCTGGTTCTGGAACGCCTGGTACCAGCACAACTGGCAGCTCGATCTGGCGGTGCAAAAAGCCGCCTATACCGGCGGCGATTTCCGCAAGGGGCTCGACGTCACCATCGCCAACCTCGATCAGCTGGTGCTGCCGGCCACGCTCGAAGTGATCTACGACGACGGCAGCGAGCAGGACGTTCGCGTGCCGTGGGAAACCTGGCAGCAGCACCGCACATACGTTGTCCACGTCGATGGCGCGCGCAAGGTGAAATCGGTCACCATCGACCCCACGCATGCACTGCCGGATCGCAATCGGGCCAACGACAGCGCGCTGGTGAAATAGCGTTGTAGTTTAGATGGCCATCTCCCGCCGCGGAGAGGCCCTCAAAAAAAGCCCGCCGATCGGCGGGCTTGGTTCAATCCATGACAAATGGTGTTCTGGTAGGTTTCAGAACGGGATATCGTCGTCGTCGAAGCTGTTGTTGCCGGCCGGAGCCGACGGGGCCGGTGCGCGCTGGCCGTAGTCGTCGCCGCCGCGATCGCCGCCACGCGAGGAACCGCCGCCGCTGCTGCGCTGACCGCCCGAGCTCTGCGGACGCTCGCGCTGACCGCCGCCGCTGCTACCACCGCCGCCTTCCATGCCGCCGAGCATCTGCATTTCGCTGGCGATCACGTCGGTGCTGTAGCGCTCGACGCCAGCCTTGTCGGTGTATTTGTCGGTGCGCAGCGAACCTTCGATATAGACCTGACGGCCCTTTTTCAGATAGTCACCGGCAATTTCGGCCAAGCGGCCGAACAGCTTCACCCGGTGCCACTCGGTGCGCTCCTGCTTTTCACCCGACTGCTTGTCGGTCCACGACTCGGAAGTGGCAATGTTGATCGTGGTGATCGCGGTGCCGCTGCCGGTGTGACGCATTTCCGGATCGCCGCCGAGGTTGCCGACCAGAATGACTTTGTTGACGCCACGTGCCATATCACTAACCTCGCTGTGCTTGGCCGAAGCCGTAGCCTCGACCCTGTCGATAATTGCCGGTCGCGCACGATTTTCACGCCTCCGACGGCCTCCCATCATAGCCGGCTGCGGCCGTTTTCGACATTCAGCATGCGCGGCCGATGCATCCATCCGCCGCAACGCCCCGTAATTAAGTCCTGCGACTCACGACGGCAGGCACGCATACCTTTCGGCCGCAAACCCCCTAACTGACGGGAGATACCTCTTGACGATGCCTCTCCATCGCCGCGCTTGTGCGCTTGGACTGACACTGAGCCTGGGCGCTACGGCGGTTGCCGCAAGCGCCAGCCCTACCGGATCCGATGCGATCCGCTACGTCGAAGGCAAGGCTTACGCCTCGGACGGCCACGTGATGTACACCGAATCGCACTGGATCTATGACGATGGCGACGACCCGTCGCGGCTGGTGCTGTATCGCTGTCCCGACGGCAAACCGTTCGCCCGCAAGACCCTGCACGACGACGGCGGCGCGCAGGCGCCCGATTTCACGCTGGACGACGGCCGAACCGGCTACCGGGAGGGCGTTCGCAACGCCGGCGGCAAGCGCGAGGTATTCGTACGCGACAGCACAAATGCCAGGGAGCGCACGGCCACGCTGGATACCTCGCCCATGCCGGTGATCGACGCCGGCTTCGATGCCTATATCCGCGCGCATTGGGACACGCTGAGCAAGGACGGCGACACGTTGCCGTTTCTGGTGCCCAGCCGCCTTGGCACGCTCAGCTTTCGGGTCAAGCGCCAGGCCGATGCCCAGATCGAAGGCCGCGCCGCGCGCCAGTACCGTTTGAGCCTGGACAGCATGATCGGCTTCGCCCTGCCCCATCTGGACGTAGCCTACGACGCCAAGACGCATGAACTGCTGAGCTTCGACGGTATTGCCAATATCCGCAGCAGCAGCGGCAAAAACGTCAGCGCCAAAATCCTGTTCGATCCGTCGAAAAACAAGGACGTTGCCCGTGCCGATCTGGATGCGGCCACGAAGGAGCCGCTGGGCGGGCAGTGCAAGATTCCGTAAGCTAAGCGCAGGAACGTTGAGTGTAGGTTGGGCTGAGCGCAAGCGACTCAAGCGACTGTGGAGGCATGGATGCCGGAACGAACATTCGCGTAGCGAATGGACCAAAGGGCGGCTCGCTGGAGCGAGCCGTATGCCCAACGTCAGCTGGTAATCCATGTTGGGCTTCGCTCGCGCTCAGCCCAACCTACCTCCTACATTTCGCCACTTCAGCTCCAGCTATCGTCGCCGCTGTCGTCAAACGAGCCGCCGTCGCTGTTGTCGTCCCAGCTGTCGTCGTTATTTCCCATATCGATCGGCTGGTTGCGCAGCTGGTCAAAGGCCTGATCCTGCGGATCGGGCGCGTTCGGCGCGAAGTTGTTGCCGGACTGGAAATCGCCACGCTGCTCTTCTTCGCGACGCTCATGATTTTCGTACGCGTTGACCGCAGCCGCACCCAGCACGCCGCCGGCGAGCCCGCCGAGAATGCTGCCGCCGATCCCCGATCCGCCCTGCGGACCCGGCTGATAGCCCGGCGGCGGGTACGGCCCGTTGCCGTACGGGTTCTGCGGGCCGGGCGCGCCATAACCCTGCTGGCCATAGCCCTGATTGCCGTAACCGGAGTTATTCATCGCGCCCTGCTGGCGGCGACGGAACCAGCCGAACAGCAGCACCACGATCACCGCGCCGATCACCCACGGCCAGATGCTGCCGCTGGAGCGCGGCTGGGCTGCCACAGGCTGCTCGACCGCCGCGTAAGGCACTTCGCGTGCGCTCGCTGCCGGACGGCGTACGCCGGTCGACGGCGCCAGGGCCTGATTCAACTCGGCCTCGAAACGGTTGAACTTTGCAGGGTCGGTAAAGCTGATCTTCGGATCGATCGTCTTGGCCTGACTGGCCTCCTTCTGCGCGTCGCCGATATTGCCCTCATGGGCGAGCACCTGGGCCAGCAAGTAGTGCGCCTTGGCGCTCTGCGGATGCTCGGTGATCGCCTGGCGCAGCTCCTGCTCGGCCAGGGTGTAATTGCCCTGCTGGATGGCCGCCTGCACTTCCTTCGGGCCGTCGGCGGCGAAGGCCGATCCGCTGACCAGAAGCACCCATAGTCCCGTCAACAAAAGCTTTTTCACGCGTTTCTCCGATGGCACGACCTGGCGGTCGACTGGTGATAAATCGGGCCGATTGGGCCGGAGCGCAAGGCTAGCATTGCGCCGTGGTTTCGCCGTTAAGGCAACGAGATGTCCAGGGCCGCGGTTCACACTCGCGTTAACCTTCGAAGCATCGACCGCCAGTGGGCGCAGAGACCTATCTGCGACACGAAGATATCGACGTACCCCGCACTGCAGCCACCAGGCGGGTGCCGACATCGCGGCATATAAAAGTTGCCCCAGGCGGGCGGCAGCAAGGCGGCACAGCGCTCTGGCAATGCACCGCCGGCTGGCTTACATTCTTGCCCTAAGCCATAAACATCCCGAGGACCAGCCATGGGCGCGACCGGACCCGTCAATCCCGACTTCGTCAACACCCCGCCCGACGTCAGCCACTCGCCCACGGGCATGCACCGTCCGCTGCATGGCGAATTCGATAGCGAAGAAACCGCCTATCAGGATGAAGTCCAGCACGACACCGCGCTACGCGAATCCGTGCTGCGCACGCCGCGATAGGCTCGGCAACCTGTAGCTCTGTGCTCGCCGCTTGCAAGGCCGCTACACGCACTCTGCGTGACGATGGCTAAGCGTCGATAGGCAGCACGGCGATCGGACGCTTGGTCACAGGCGACATGATCGCGGTGTAGGTCGTGTCCTCGCGCTGGAGCGGCAGCGCCAGCAGCGTCTGCGAAGGTTCCGACGCCTGCAAACGACGAAGATAAGCCCGTTGGGAATCCGTGGCGTTCTTGAGCGATGCCAAGGGCCTGGCATGTTTCATCACCGCATCGATTGCCTGATCGTAAGTCACATAATATTGGGGCAGCCGATCGATATCCTTGCCGGTCTGCATGACCTTGAGTGCAAAATCGCCGAGCGATACGTCTTTTGGCGTGAGCGCGCCCACCAGCACGGGACCGTTCAACGAACGCTTGCGGAACTCGGGCCTGTCGCCCTTGGCCAGATCCGCATCGCTGAGCTGCTGGGCCGAGACCATCACCAGTCTATCCACTTCGGCGACGATGAATACCGGCCGTGCATCGGTAATCACGTGCACGCCGTAGCTCAAGGCGGCGATCTGCAGTATGCCGATGACGGTGAGATCCAGCCGCAACAGTTTGCGCGCCTTATGACGATTCACCACCAGCAAGGTCAAGAGTGGCCCGATGCAGATGTCGACGCCCAGCAGCAGCAAGATCAGCCGGTTCGCCCCCGCCGCGGAAAAATACGGCGAAGGGAACCAGATGAAGTAGAGCCAGGCCAGCATCAACACCGTCAACACGATGCTTATCGACAGATGAACGGCAGCGGCTTTCCAGCGATTCATAGGGCGAAAAGGACTCGAAGCGGGCGCACGAAATATACGACGCCTGATCAAGAATTGCTTGCACCTCATCCAGCTGAGCAGGCGGTTTGCCGACAAAAAACGCCGGCGCTAAGCCGGCGTTTTCTAACCGTTGGTGTAGGGCGGATAGAAGATTACCGCCCAATCGCACGCAACGGCTTGCCGGCCATCAGCCTGGTTTCGATCTGTTCCAGCGTCACGCCTTTGGTCTCCGGCACGAGCCAAAAGGTGAGGCCGATGAAGATCACGTTGAGCGCGGCGTAGAGCCAGAACGTGTTGGCATTGCCGATGCCGTTGAGCAGGCTGAGGAAGGTCAGGCCGACGATGTAGTTGCCGACCCAGTTGGTGAAAGTGGACGCGCCGATGCCAAAGTCGCGGCCTTTGAGCGGCTGCACTTCCGAGCATAGCGTCCAGATCAGCGGGCCCGCCGACATCGCGAAGCCGACAATAAAGAGCAGCAACATACCCACGGTAAAATACTGCTCGCCTTTGCCGTTGATGCCCATATGCATCATCGCGCCAACCACGCCCAAGCCAAGCGCCATCACCACAAAACCCGCGTAGAGCATCGGCTTGCGCCCGAGACGATCGACAAAGCCGATCGCAATGAAAGTAGCCAGCACGTTGGTGAGACCGACGATGGCGGTAAACCACAGCTGCGCGTGGGTGTCGTAGCCCATCGTCTGGAAGATCTTCGGCGCGTAGTACATCACCACGTTCATACCGGTGAACTGCTGCATCAGCTGCAGCAGTACGCCCAAGCCGACCGAGCGACGAAAATTCTTGTTCTGCTGAAACAGATGCCAACCGAGCTGTGGCTGCTTCAACTGTTCTTCGATGTCAGCGATCTCGTGGTCGACGATACCGTCGTCACCGCGCAGACGCTTGAGCACCTTGATCGCGTCGGGTTTGCGACCGCGCATCATCAGCCAACGCGGGCTATCGGGCAGAAAGAACACGCCGAACAGAAACAGCACGCCTGGGATGGCAATGATGCCAAGCATCCAGCGCCAAGCGCCTGCGGCGCTGAAAGCCAGATCGGAAAGGAACGCCACCAGAATACCGGTGGTGATCATCAGCTGATAAAGCGAAATCATCGAACCGCGAATTTTCTCCGGCGCCACTTCCGCCAGATACAGCGGCGCCGTAAAGGTCGCTATACCGATCGCCAGGCCGAGCACGATGCGCGCCAGAATCAAGGTGATCGGCGACCAGGCGAACGCGCACAGCAGTGAGCCGAGGACGAACAACACCGCGCCGGCGATAAGCGATTTTTTTCGGCCAAGTGCCGAGGACATCCACGCGGCACCGAGCGCGCCGATGGCCGCACCGAGCATCATGGCGCTGACGATCCACTCCACGGTGTGGTCGTCGATATTGAAATCTTTCTGGATGAACTGGGTGGCGCCGGAAATCACGCCGATATCTAGACCGAACATCAGGCCGGCCAGCGCCGCCAGGATGCAGGTAAAAATAACCGTCGTTCGGGCGACGGCTTGCGGTGACTCAGAAGTGTTCATGGTTTTATTCCTGAAGAGGAAAGCGGATGGGGACGCCGGATCGGATGACCGCAAAGCGCATCATCCGGCGTCATCCGTCACGATTCGGTGTACCGGCAAAGCGCGACTCGCGCAGGCCGGTCATGCCGACGTCGACGGTGAAGAGGTAGCCGGCCTGAGGATCGGCGGCGAGTTGTTCGGCCGTGAGGTCTTCGCTGGCGCTGGTGACGAATAGCGTGTCGAGTTTTGCGCCGCCAAACGCCGGCTTGGTCGTCTGCGCGGCCGGCAGCGCGATGATGCGATCCTCGCTGCCGTCGGCCAGGTAACGCACCACGCGGCCCATGCCCCATTGCGCGTTCCACAGCGCACCCTCGGCATCGACCGTGGAGCCGTCGGGCACGCCGCTCATACCGGTGAGGTCGACGAACAGGCGTGGCTCGCCCAGCGTGTCGCCGTAATCGCAACAGTAGATCTTGCGCGTCGGCGAATCGCAGAAATACATGCGATCGCCGGCCGGGCTGAAGGCGATGCTGTTGCTGATCGCCACGTCGGGCAGCGGCAGCCGCTGCAGGCTCAGATCGCGGTTGAGCCGATAGAAGCCGCCCACGGCCTGCTTGTCGCCCTGCGCCGGCTCGTGCAGCGTGCCGAACACGAAGCGACCCTGCCGATCGCAGACGCCGTCGTTGCTGCGCGTCGGCAGTTCTTTTTCCACCGCGTGCAGCTCAATCAGTTCACGCGTGTCGGGATGGAAGAAAGCCAGCCGCGAGGCCAGCGCCAGCAGCAGCCAGCCGTCGGCTTCGCACAACGCGAACGAGGCGAGCCGCTCGGGCATGTCCCAGTGCAGCACGCGGCCATCGTCAGGATGCAAACGCCACAGCTTGCGCCCACCGATATCGGTCCACCACAGCGCCTGCAGGCGGTCGTCCCACAGCACGCCTTCGCCCAGCTCGTGCGGCACGGCGTGTGCAACGGTCGGCGCTGCGCTCATACCCAACCTCCATCGACAATGAAATCCTGGCCGGTGCACATACGGCTGTCATCGGCCGCGAGAAACAGCGCCGCGCGCGCCACATCGGAAGGTTCCAGATGTCCGGGCAGGCACTGGCCGCGCTTGATCGAGGCTTCGCCCTCGGCATCGAGCCACAGCGTGCGCTGCTTCTCGGTGATAACCCAGCCGGGCACCAGACAGTTGATGCGGATGTGCTGCGCGCCGAGTTCGCGCGCCATGCCGTTGACGAAACCGCGCACCGCGGCCTTGGCCATCGCATACAGCGGGAAGGCGCCATTTTTCCTGATCCAGCTGATGGAACCCATGCAGATGATCGAGCCACCGCCCAGCCGCTGCATATCCGCCATCACCGCCTTGGTGACAAAGACCTGGTGGCGCAGATTGACGGCAATATTGCGCTCGAAGAACGCCTCATCCACGTCGTCCAGGGCATGGCGGCCGTCATTCGCCGCATTGTTGATGAGCACCGAGAACGGACCCACCGCGCTACGCAAGGTGTCGATGCTCCGTGCCAGCGCATCGAGGTCGGTGATATCGCCATGCTGGTACGTCGGCGTGTGCGCCACATCTGCGAGCGACTCGACCAGCGCGGCTGCCGATGCATCGTCGATATCGATGAAGCCGACGCGCGCACCCTGCCGCGCGAAGTGTTCTACCAACGAGGCGCCGATGCCGCTGGCGCCGCCGGTAATGAGCACGCTGCGATCGACAAGGCTGGGGTAATTGGCAAAACGTGCCGTCATGATAGGTTTTCCATAAAACGAAGAGGGCGTAAGGCGCAGGCGATGCTTACCACTCCGCGACGCTACCGTCGGCGTGCCGCCAGATCGGGTTGCGCCAGCGATGGCCGACCGCCGCGCGCTCGATCACATAGGCCTCGTTGACCTCGATACCGAGGCCGGGGCCACCGGGAATGGTGACGTAGCCGTTCTCGTAGGCGAACACGCTGCGATCGGCCACGTAGTCGAGCAGATCGTTGGCGGCGTTGTAGTGGATGCCGAGGCTCTGTTCTTGGATAAAGGCGTTGTGACAGACGGCGTCGAGCTGCAGGTTCGCCGCCAGCGCGATCGGGCCGAGCGGACAATGCAACGCCAGCGCCACGTCGTAGGCTTCGGCCATCGCGGCGATCTTGCGCGTTTCGGTGATGCCGCCGGCATGCGAGGGGTCGGGCTGGATGATGTCGACGCCACCGCGATCCAGCACGCGCTTGAAATCCCAGCGCGAATACAGCCGTTCGCCAAGCGCGATCGGCGCTGGCGAAATAGCGGCCAGCTCGGGGATGCATTCGAGGTATTCCGACAGCACCGGCTCCTCGATAAACATCAGCTTGTACGGCGCCAGCTCGCGCATGAGCACTTTGGCCATCGGCTTGTGCACGCGGCCGTGGAAGTCGACGCCCAGGCCGATGTTCGGGCCCACCGCATCGCGCACCGCCTGGACGTTGGCCAGCACCTTGTCGACCTTGTCGTGCGAGTCGATGTACTGCATTTCCTCGGTGCCATTCATCTTGACCGCGGTGAACCCCCGGCCTACCGCATCACTGGCCGCGCGCGCGGTGTCGGCCGGACGATCACCGCCGATCCACGAATACACGCGGATGCGATCGCGTACCGGACCACCCAGCAAGGTATGCACCGGCACACCGAGATGCTTGCCCTTGATGTCCCACAGTGCCTGGTCGATGCCGGCGATCGCGCTCATCAGAATCGGACCGCCGCGATAAAACCCGCCGCGATACATCACGCTCCACAGATCCTCGATGCGGCTGGGGTCCTTGCCGACCAGGTAATCGGACAGCTCTTCCACGGCGGCAGCGACCGTCAGCGCGCGCCCTTCCACCACCGGCTCGCCCCAGCCGACGATGCCGCTGTCCGTTTCGATTTTCAGAAACAGCCAGCGCGGCGGCACGAGATACGTTTTCAGGCCGGTGATTTTCATGCCGCGTACGTCTTCGCCTCGGCCCATGCCTGGGCGAACTTCTTCGCGCGCTCACCGGTTTCCGCCGCGCTGCGACCGGGCGCATACAGCGCCGAGCCGATGCCGAAGCCGCGTACGCCAGCGGCCACGTATGGCCCCATGTTTTCCGGCGTGATGCCGCCGACAGGCAGCAAGGCCAGATCCTTCGGCAGCACCGCACGCCAGGCCTTCACCACGGCGGGGCTGATGTGCTCGGCGGCAAAGATTTTCAGCGCGTCGGCACCGGCATGGATGGCGGCAAACGCTTCCGTCGGCGTGGCGATGCCGGGAATGCAGAACAGGCCGTGACGCTTGGCTTCGGCAATCACCTCCACATCGCCATGCGGCATCACGATGAGCTGGCCGCCGGCGGCCACCACCTGGCCCACCTGCGCCTTGCTCAAGACGGTGCCTGCACCGACCAGCGCGCGATGGCCAAAGGCCTCAGCCATCAATCCGATGCTGCGCATCGGGTCGGGGGAATTGAGCGGCACCTCGAGGATGCGAAAGCCCGCATCGAGCACGGCATTGCCGACATCGACAGCCTCGTCCGGGGTGAGGCCGCGCAGTATCGCCACCAGCGGCAGCGGTTCGAACCAGGGATCGATCATCGGGAAACTCCTGCAGAAGAATGAGACGTAGTGGCTCCCGGCAGACCCGCCGCGCGTGCCAGCCACCAAAGTCCGGCGGCAGCGGTATCGTCGACGGCGGGAGCCAGCGCGATGGAACATTCGGCCGCGGCCAGGCGGTAGCGCGCGCACAGCGCCGCGTCGCCGATCAACCACAGCGGCTGGTCGGTGGGCATGCGCCGGTCGGCTCGCATCGAGCGAAACTCCTCGCCGATCAGCAGGCCGGAGAGATAGTCGGGAATGGAGGCCGGTTGCAGATCGCCGTCGAGCATGCGTGCGCGCGTGGCAAATAGACGGCTCAAGACACCGGCGGCACCGCTATCGCGCGCCTGCCGCACGCCGTCGAGAAACGCGTCGCCGTCATCGACCACGGCTCCGGCATCGACACCGGCCGCAAGAATGGAATGCTGACGCAATAATGCAAACAGCTCGCCGGTCATCAGCGTGCAGAAATCCACCACCCTGCCCTGGCGCAGCGATACCCACTTGCTGTGGGTGCCGGGCAGCAGCACCGTGGCGTCGGCGGCGGTCGGATGAAGCGCCATCAGGCCCACAATCTGGGTTTCCTCACCGCGCATCACGTCCGGTCCGCGCGGATTGCGCAGGCCCGGCACAATCGTCAGGCCGTCGGCGGTATCCAGCGCGCCGGCCAGCTCGTCCCCGCCGGCGGGCAGATCAAGATAGGCGACCTCGCGCCAACCGCTGCGGCTGCCGATCATGCCGGACGCAATGCGGATCAGCGCCGGCCAGCCCTGGGTTACGGCCTCGAGCGCCCCGGCAAAGCCGCTGTCCGGCAGCTGCCGGATACCCCAGGGCTGCCGGCGCGTCTCCAAGACCGTGCCGTCGGCATCCATCCGTATGGCGCGCAGGCTCGACGTGCCCCAGTCCAATGCGATCAACCCGCTCATGCCACTCCTCCCGTGTGTTGAAGATGGCGCCGTGAATCGTCGACCATTTTCTGCATGGCCATGCGCGCTTGCGGGGCGCTGCGCTTGCGAATCGCGTCGTAGACGTTGAAATGGTGCGGCAGCGAATATTTGAAATCGTCCGACGCGCGCGCGGAGAGCAGAAAGAATCCGTGTAGCGCCGTGGCAATGACGTTGAAGAGCGAGCTCATCAGCTCATTATTCGCCGCGTTCAGTACGGCACTGTGAAATTCTGCGTCGGCTTTGGCCCATGCATCCCGATCGCCAGCCGCCGCCATGGCCTGATAGGCCGCGGCGATGGCGGCGAGCTGATCGCGATCGCGTTTCTTGGCAGCAGCAGCGGCAGCGGCGGGCTCGATGATCTCGCGCATCTCGACCAGTTCGGCAATAAAGGCCTGAGTCGGCATGGTGGCGAAGCGCCAGCCCAGCACGTCGGCATCGAGCTGATGCCAGAATCGTCGCTCGCGCACGCGCGCCCCGGTTTTCTGGCGGCTTTCGATCAGGCCTTTGGCGCCGAGCGCCTTCATCGCCTCACGCAGCGCGGAACGGCTGACAACGAGCTGGCCGGCCAGCAGCTCCTCGCTCGGCAGCGCGTCACCCGGCGCCAGCGAACCGCCTACGATCAAACGACCCAACTGGTCGACGACCTGCCGGTGAACGTTGGGTTGCGAAGCATCGGGAGGCATGGCGCTGGCTCGAATCCATTTGTACGACAATATAGTTTTAGCACAATCGACAGCCCAAAAACTTGCGGCCGCGGCAATCGCCGTAAGACAAGCCGCTCGGTGCGCGGAATGGATAAGCGCATCCCGGCCGATCGACGCGTCCACTTTTCCCCGCCGAATATTCCATCGTGGCATCCGCCGCTTGACAGCGAGCCCATGTAGGACGATGATCCAAATAACAAGTTTAACTTTGTAGTTTTTCTTTTAATCCGAGGCAAACGCATGGGCGATCCGCAGCACACGGACGAGGCCGCCAGCGCACTGGCGTTGGCCAGCGAGATGCGCGTCGTGATCGGCCGCCTGAATCGGCGCCTGCGCGAACAGGCGCACTCCAGTGATCTCACCGCCTCGCAAAAATCGGTGCTGCTGCATCTGGAACGCGAGGGCTCGGCGTCGATCACGGCGCTGGCGAAGGCCGACGGGGTGCGCCCGCAGTCGATGGGCGCCACGGTCTCGTCGCTGCAGGCCGCGGGCTTGATCGCCAGCGCACCGCATCCCACCGACGGCCGGCAAACGGTTCTTTCGCTGACCGCGAACTGCCGAAAATTGATGAAGGCCGGTCGCGCGGCACGGGAGGACTGGCTCTACCGCGCCATCAGCAGCAAGCTCACCGCAAAGGAGCAGATGAAGCTCGCCCAAGGCATCGCATTGCTCAAAAGGTTGAGCGAGGAATAGGCGCACATCTTCGCGCGCCCTGTAGGTAGGGCTGAGCGCAGCGACTGTGGAGGCAGAATGCCGCAACGAACATTTTCGAAGCGAATGGCACGAAGGGCGGCGCGCAGGAGCGCGCCGTATACCCAACGTGTCTGGCCCGGCGGATGTTGGGCATCGCTTTGCTCAGCCCAGCTTACGCCGCATTCGCCATACAAGACTTCCAAGGAGAACCCCATGCCGCTCACCACGCTGGACAAGCACACCGCGCTGATCGTGATCGATCTGCAAAAAGGCATCGTCGGCCTGCCCACCGCTCATCCCATCGACGACGTGATCGGCAACGCTTGCCGCCTGATCGAGGCCTTCCGCCGGCACGATCTGCCGGTGGTACTGGTCAACGTAACGGGCGTGTCGCCGGGCCGCGTCGAGCAGTCGCGGCTGCGCGGCGAGTTCCCTGCCGGCTGGGCCGATCTCATTCCGCAACTGAATCCGCAGCCGCAGGATCACCTGGTGACCAAACAGACCCGCGGCGCATTCACCGGCACGGACCTCGATGCATACCTCAAGCAGCGGGGCGTCACGCAAGTCGTGGTGGTCGGGGTCGCGACCAGTTCCGGCGTCGAATCGACGGCCCGGCATGCCTACGAAAATGGCTTCAACGTCACGCTGGCGGTCGATGCCATGACGGATATGAGCCTCGACCAGCACACCCACAGCATCACGCAAATTTTCCCGAGAATCGCGGAAACCGGCACCACCCAAGATGTCATCGATCGACTGGAGAGGAGCGCCTGATCATGCCATGGACCCACTATATCGCCTGGTTCTTCGGCGGCGCCTTTCTCGCCAACGCCATCCCGCATTTTGTCAGCGGCATGCTGGGCCGCGCCTTCCAGAGCCCGTTCGCCAAGCCGTCCGGCCGGGGGCTCTCTTCCTCCACGGTCAACGTACTATGGGGATTCTTGAATCTGGTCTTCAGCTACCTATTGCTGTGTCACGTCGGCGAGTTCGACCTGCGCGCTGCCGACGACGCCATGGCGCTCGGCCTGGGCATGATCCTGATGGGCGTGATGATGGCGCGTCACTTCGGGCGCTTTCACGGCGGCAATGCGACGGTCGCCAAGTAAATCTGGATGAAGGGTACGTTCCGTTCTCTGCGCAATCCCAATTACCGGCTCTGGGCCGGCGGCGCCGTCGTGTCCAATGTCGGCACCTGGATGCAGCGCACCGCCCAGGACTGGATCGTGCTGACCCAGCTGACTCATCACAACGCGACGGCTGTCGGTATCGTGATGGGCCTGCAGTTCGGACCGCAGCTGCTGATGCTGCCCTTCAGCGGCTTTGCCGCCGACCATCTGGACCGACGCAAACTGCTGCTGGCCACCCAGGCATCGATGGGTTTGCTGGCGCTTTGCCTGGGCCTGTTGACCGTCACGGGGCTGGTACAGCTGTGGCATGTATATGTATTCGCCTTCCTGCTCGGCTGCGCCGCCGCTTTCGACGCGCCGGCGCGACAAACCTTTGTCTCCGAACTGGTGGGCGAGGACGATCTATCCAACGCCGTGGGTTTGAACTCCACCTCGTTCAACGCGGCGAGGATGATCGGGCCCGCGGTTGCCGGCGTGCTTATCGCCGGCGTCGGCACGGGATGGGTCTTCTTGATCAATGCCGTTTCGTACGCCGCAGTGATCCTCTCGCTCTGCCTGATCCGGGTGGACACGCTGCATCGCGGGGAGCGCGCCGTGCGCAAACGCGGCAGCCTGATCGAAGGCTTTCGCTATGTGTGGCAACGCCCCGATCTGAAATCCGTGCTGTGCATGCTGCTGTTCGTCGGCACCTTCGGCCTGAACTTTCCCATCTTTATTTCCACCATGTCGGTGACGGCATTTCACGCCGGTGCCGGCGAGTACGGATTGCTGACGTCGACGATGGCGATCGGCTCCGTGGTCGGCGCGCTCCTGGCGGCCCAGCGCGCCAAAGCCCATGCCGCACTGCTTTTTTCGGCGGCCGCGGTATTCGCCTTCGGCCTGGCGTTCGCCGCGCTGATGCCAACGGTGTGGCTGTTCGGTGTGGCCCTGGCGATTGTCGGCATTGCTGCGCAAACCTTCACCACCACGGTGATCAGCACCGTGCAACTGAGTACAGCGCCGGCGATGCGTGGCCGCGTGATGGCGATCGTCATGGCCATCGCCCTGGGCGGCACGCCGATCGGCGCCCCCATCGTCGGCTGGGTCGCGGATACGTTTGGCCCCCGCTGGGCCATGGCCGTCGGCGCCAGCGCAGGTTTGGCCGCAGCGTTGGTAGGGGTGCGCTATCTCACCAAGTATCGGCAACTGCGCGTGCGCTTCAGCGAGCGGCGCATCCGTTTCAGCGTGGCCGATGCCAGCGCGTTGAACGATTCGCACTCGGCGATCACGTGAGCCGCGCCCCCTTGAAAAGCCGCGAAGAGACGAAATCGACAAAAACGCGAATCTTCGGCGACAGCTGACGGCTCGATGGCCAGATCACGGAAAACTGCCCCTCATCTTTCGGCAGGGGCAGCGATACCATTTCAAGCAGTCCTTCCGCGATGGCGTCGCTGGCGAGAAAGTCCGGCATGTAACCCAGACCGAGGCCTTCGATGGCCAGCGCGCGAATCGCTTCCATATTGCTGCAGGTGAGCATCGACAGCTGGCTTCGCTGCGGCGAAGCGGCGTTATCCGGAAACGGCCAGCCGCGAATTTTTCCGCTGGTGGGAAAACGAAACTGCAGACATGCGTGATCGGCCAGGTCCGCGATTTTTTTTGGCGCGCCATGTTGCGCAAGGTATTTCGGCGCCGCGCAGAGCACGAAGCGAAATGGGCCGAGGTGCTTGGACATCAGTCGCGAATCCGGTAGATCGCCACTGCGGATCACCGCGTCGAAGCCATCCTCGATGATATCGACCAGCCGATCGCTGAAGTCGAGGTCGAGTTCGATCTGCGGGTACAGCCGCTGAAATTCGGCCAGATGCGGCACCAGAAAGCGATAGCCGATGGTCGGCAGACTCACGCGTAACCGGCCACGCGGCAATTCGGCCGACTGCGAAAGCATCGATTCGGCGTCGTGCAACTCATCGAGCACTTTGCGGCAGCGCTCGTAGAAAAGCTCGCCCTCGGTGGTCAGTCTGACGGTTCGCGTGCTGCGCTGGAACAGCCGTACACCGAGCGCCTGCTCGAGCGCGGCGATGGTCTTGCCTACGGCAGAGGCCGACACACCG
Organism: Rhodanobacter sp. K2T2; assembly: GCF_013408815.1. Lineage (NCBI taxonomy): Bacteria > Pseudomonadati > Pseudomonadota > Gammaproteobacteria > Lysobacterales > Rhodanobacteraceae > Rhodanobacter > Rhodanobacter sp. K2T2. The sequence goes on from NZ_JACCCA010000003.1 coordinate 269,347, forward strand.
AGAATGCGGCTCGCGCCCACAAAACTGAGGCTTTCGGCGGCCTGCACAAACGTTGCGACGCGCCCCAGGCTTTCGATCGACTTATTCAAGCGATTCATTCCGCAGTGTGAGGATATTTAGGCTGATTATTGTCGATTGACGCTTCTATAGCATGTATTGGGCACGCGCCGATCAACCAGCGCCGTCTTTTCATCCACCGGAATAACGTCATGTCCAGCTCATTGAGTGTCGCTTCACCGAAAGCCTCACGGCTAATACTCGCCGCGGTCTGCCTCGCCGCCCTGATTCTGCCGTTGAGCTTTTCGGCCGGTGCAATAGCCACGCCGATCATCGGCAGACAGCTCGGCGGAAGCAGTACTAGCCTGATCTGGATTACCAATGCTTTCATGCTGGCTTTTGGTAGCACGCTGATGGCCGCCGGCGCTCTCGCCGACGCCTATGGCAGAAAGAAACTCTTTGCCATCGGCGTCGGTGCTTTTGCAGTGCTTTCGCTGCTGCTGGCCGCAGCCCCGTCCGTGTTATGGATCGACGTGCTGCGCGCGCTGCAGGGGCTTGCCGCTGCAGCCGCGCTGTCGGGCGGATCTGCGGCGCTTGCCCAAGTGTTCGACGGCCATGCACGTACGCGAGCTTTCAGCATGCTGGGAACAAGTTTTGGCACGGGTCTCGCTTTTGGCCCGATATTGGCCGGTTTTCTTATCGCTCATGCGGGATGGCGTTCGATATTTTTATTCATTGCCGCGGTGGCTGTCGCCGCATTCGTTTTCGGCGTGCCGCGAATGCAAGAATCGCGCGACCCGCAGGCGGCCGGATTGGATATGCCGGGCGCGCTGACTTTCACCCTGACGCTGGTGCTGTTGACCAGCGGCATCGTCGAAGCCACCGATCATGCGTTGACGAGTCTCGCCGTGGTTGGCCCGCTGCTCGCATCGACGATTTTTGCGACGCTATTCGTGGCGATCGAACGGAGGGTGCCTCGTCCGATGCTCGACCTGGCGCTTTTCCGCTATCCACGTTTCGTCGGCGTGCAGGTGCTGCCGATCGGCACCTGCTACTGCTATATCGTACTGCTGGTGCTGCTTCCGCTTCGATTTATCGGCGTCAACGGTTTGCATGAAACGGATGCCGGCATGCTCATGCTCGCCTCGTCGGCGCCGATGCTGGTCGTGCCGACGTTCGCCTCATGGCTGACTCGCTGGCTCTCGCCCGGCCTACTTTCCGGCACCGGCCTGCTGATCGCAGCGGCGGGTCTCTACCTGCTCAGCCGCGTCGCCATTCGCGAAACCAGTGGCGAGCTGGTGTTGCCGATGCTGCTGATCGGATGCGGCACCGGATTGCCCTGGGGACTCATGGATGGTTTGTCGATAAGCGTGGTGCCCAAAGAGCGTGCAGGCATGGCCACGGGAATTTTCAGCACGACCCGCGTCGCGGGAGAGAGCATTGCACTGGCGATCGTTACGGCGATTCTCAGCGTGTTGACGCAGTCCCGGCTCGCTCGTCTACTGCCCGATCGGCACGCGCACGATCGTTCGTCGATCCACGAGGCCGCTGCACGCCTGTCGTCCGGCGACCTTGCTCATGCTGTTCTGCGATTACCCGATCTCGGCGCCGCGATGCTGGTTACGCAATACGGCGAGGCGTTCCGAATACTTCTCCATCTGCTGGTTGTCGTGACGCTGATTTCGTCGCTCGTCGTTTTTACCCTGCTGACCAGACCAAAAGTGCCGGACGTACGCGATTCGGTCGAATGAACTCTTAAGATGTCAGGGTGGATTTGTGAGGATGGGAATCGATGTACCCGAGCAGTTTGAGTGACGAAGAACGGACGGTGGCGGCATCAACGATGTGCCACCGCGAGGAAGTCGGTAAGGCTGAAGGGGGCGTGCGCGCCCAGGCAGAGGTCCAACATCCGGTGCGCGTCCACGGCCGCGACCTTGCTGCGGGGGAACATCGCTGTTTCGTATGCGGCTAATGCGGCCTCGACATCGTCAGAATGGGCAGCGATAGCCAGGCCGAGTTCGGCGCCGTCGAGCATGGCCAGGTTTGCGCCGTCGCCGGCTGGCGGTGACAGATGGGCAGCGTCGCCAAGCAGCGTCACGCCGGGGGTGCGCTCCCATCGATGGCCGATCGGCAGTGTGTTGATCGGTCGCAGGACCGGCGAAGTGTCACTCCCGCTGATCAACGTGGTCAGCACCGAGGCCCAGCCGTCGAACTCCGCTCCGATCCGCGCCTTAGCAGTCGCGGCGTCGCTGAAATCGATGTCGGCGAACCAGGAAACCGGGCGCATCAACTGAACGTAAGTGTGGATTACGCCTCCCGGCTCCCGATGCGCGGTGATGCCCTTGCCGGGCTCCAACGCAAACATGCCCCCGGCGCCGACCGCCGCTGCGGACGCGGGGAACCGCCGATCGACATCGTGCAGGTAAGTTTCGACGAAGGAAACGCCGACGTAGGTGGGCTCGGCGTCCGAGAGCTGCTGCCGCACCTTCGACCAAGCGCCATCGGCGCCGACCAGCAAGTCGGCCTCTACGCTTGAGCCGTCGGCGAACGTCAGTTCGTGGCTTCCCGCCCTCGTGGATATCAGTCTGTCGAGCTTGCATCCCCACCGGATCGTGCCCGCTGGCAAGGAGTCGACGAGGATTCGCCGTAGCTCCCCTCTGAGCACCTCGGGACGCCTGCCATCTTCCGGCTGGTCGAGCAGCACGTTGCCCATCCGGTCGAGCGCACGCATGGCGTCGCCGCCTTCATGGATAATCGCGCGGAACGCGTCCGTCAGACCGGCTGCAGCGAGCGCGCGCTGGCCGTCATGCTCGTGAATATCGAGCTGGCCACCTTGGGCGCGGGCTTGGGCCGAAGCCTCCGCTTCATAGACTGTGGCGCGGATACCGTGGACGTGGAGCACGCGGGCCAGGACCAAACCACCGAGGCCTGCGCCGATGATGGCGATGGAATGGGTCATCACTTTGCCTCAAAGCACGACTGGAACAGTGTTCCACTCATAGCACGATTTGGAACATCGTTCCATACATGCCACGATACCGCGTGCCCAAACGACTCAAACAAACCGAGCATCGCGCTGAAGCACTTTCAAAAGCGCGGATTGTCCGGGCAGCGATCGAGATCCTCGATGCCGAGGGGGAAGCTGCCCTGACTTTTCGGGGATTGGCCGCGCGGTTGGCGACAGGCAGCGGGGCGATCTATTGGCATATCGCTGATCGGAACGGCCTTCTTTCGGCCGCGACCGAGGATGTTCTCGCTCCCGCCTTGGTAGCGGTGGGCGAGGAAACAGATTCAAAAGCCACTATCCGAGCTATCGCGCTCGGGGTATTCGACGCCATCGACGCCCATCCCTGGGCCGGTGCGCATCTTTCTCGCGAGCCGTGGCATCCCGCGATCGGCGAGATCTTCGAACACATCGGCGGACGACTGCAGGCGATCGGTGTCGCTGCCGACGCGCAATTCGACTGCACCTCCGCGCTGACGAGCTATATCCTCGGCGTGGCCTGCCAGAATGCGGCCAACGCCCGCCTGCTTCCTCGCGAGACGGATCGAGGGGACTTCCTTACGGCCATGACCGCACGGTGGACGCAGGGCGACCCGGATTCACGGCCGTTTTTGCGGCAGGTGGCGGCGCAACTGCGCGACCATGACGATCGCCAGCAGTTCCTCGCCGGCGTGGACCTGATTTTGTTGGGGGCCTGCGTCAAGCCAGCTTGACGGATTTGACCTCGCTGCCATCGTGTTCCCTTTGCGAGCGTTGCCGGCCAACTCGTTGTCGTCCAGTTCGCGTTCGGATGCTCATCAGCACGAGTATTTTCGGATATTCATGACCGGACTCTTTCGAAACCGAAAAAAATTTGCAGCACCTTTCCGCAGATGGCAACCATGCATATCGGAGGCGGGCCTTATAAAGCGCCGACAGCATAAGCTCGCAGCCCGCGAACCGCGTATTCGGATAAAGCCATGAAGCCAGACAGCACGACCAGGGCAAGCCTTGCGCCTCATCACCGCCTGCGAGCCTCGATCAATCTGGGCAATCCCATCCTTGCAGGCACCGATCCGGTCACGGGAAGACTACGCGGCGTTTCCATCGACCTCGCGATGGAACTGGGGCGACGCCTGGGCGTCGACGTCGAACTGATTGCGTTCGACACGGCAGGCAAGTCGGTACAGGCAGTGGCCGAAGAGAACGCCGACGTCGGTTTCTTCGCCATCGATCCAGCACGCGGTGCGAGCATCGCGTTCACCGCGGCCTATGTACTGATCGAGGGCTTTTATCTGGTCCGCGAAACGTCCCCCATAAAAACCAACGCCGACGTCGATCGACCGGAGCATCGTGTAGTCGTTGGACAGGGCAGCGCCTACGATCTTTTTCTGAGCCGTGAGCTCAAGCATGCGCAGATCGTCCGCGCCCCGAGTTCACCGGCCGTCGTCAGGACATTTCTCGAGCAACAGATCGAGGTCGCCGCCGGCGTCAAGCAGCAGCTGGAGCAGCAGGCCGCCGGAGAACATGGACTGCATTTGTTGCCCGAGCGATTCATGGTGATCCAGCAAGCGATGGGTACGCCCAAGATCCGCGGCGACGAGGCCGCGCTGTTTTTGCGGCAATTCGTCGAGGAGATGAAAGCCTCAGGCTTCGTGGCCGATGCGCTTGCCAGACACGGCATCAACGGCGCGTCGGTGGCGCCGCCCGAAGAGTAAGTGTCTCAGGCATTGGTAGGTTGGGATGAGCATTAGTGAATCCCAACATCGCGGCGCCAACATGTTGGGATTCGCGTGCGCTCAGCCCAACCTATGCCATCTGCGACTTTGCTCAGCCGACGCCGAGAAAGCGATAGCCGACTCCGGGTTCGGTTTTCAGCCAGCGCGGGGCGGCGGCATCGTCGCCGAGTTTCTGGCGCAGCTTGCCCAGCACGATGCGCAGGTAGTGAGTGTCCTGCACGTGGGTAGCGCCCCACAATTCGCGCAGCAGCTGCTGCTGGGTGACGACGCGGCCGGCATGGCGCAGCAGCAGCGCGAGCACGGCGTATTCCTTGCGCGTCAGCGATAGCAGCGCACCGTTCAGATGCACTTCGCGCCGCGCCAGGTCGATGATGAGATGGCCGTCGTCGTAACGCTGTTGGGTCGCAGGCTCGCCGGGGCGACTGCGTAGCAGCACGCGCAGTCGCGCCATCAGCTCCTGAATGCCGAAGGGCTTCGTCACATAATCGTTGGCACCGGCATCGAGCGCGCGCACTTTTTCCTTTTCCGCATCGCGCACGGTCAGCATCATCACCGGCACCTGCGTCCACTGACGCAGCTCGGCCAGCACGTCGTGTCCCTCGCGATCGGGCAGGCCAATATCGAGAATCACCAGATCGGGCGACTGCGTCACCGCCAGCGCCAGCCCTTCCGCCGCGTTGGCCGCGAGAAACACCTCGTAACCTTCCGCGCGCAGGCCGATATCGAGGAAGCGCCGGATCTGCGCCTCGTCGTCGATCACAAGAATGCGTGGAGAAGCCGAGGTCATGGCAGATCGATCGTCATAAGGTCATGGCAAAGCATTTCGCGCGAATCCATTGGCGAGCCAGCGTCACGGCTCCGAACCCGGCGGCGCCGGCAGCGGCAGGCTGATACGGATGGTGGTGCCGATACCATCGCCTGGCAAGGCCTCGACGCTGCCGCCGTGGGCGCCGATCATGCCGCGGCAGATCGCCAGGCCAAGGCCGGTGCCCTGCGGTGCGCGATCGCCGCGCGACACGGAATAAAACATATCGAAGATCTGCGCGCGCTCGGCCTCGGGAATACCGGGGCCGCGGTCACTGACGTCGATCAGCAGGCGTTCGTCCTTCGTCTGCACGGTGACGCGCACGGCTTCATCGGCCGGCGAGAAGCGCGCCGCGTTCTCCAGAATGTTGAACAGCGCCTGCTCTATGAGCGCCGGGTGCACGTACAGCAGGATGGGCTCGTGCGGCGTCACTGTTTCCACGCGCAGATCGGGAAACAGCTTGCGCAGGCGCGTGATAGCGGCCGCGATGATCTCGCTGCTGTCGGTCCAGTCGCGGCTGAGCTTGAGCGTGCCATGGCCCAGCCGGGTCATGTCGAGCAGATTCTGGATGTAACGATCCAGCCGCTGGCCCTCGCCGAGAATCGATTGCAGCAGCTCGGTGCGTTCGGCCTGCGGCAGCTTGGCTTCGTAACTGATCAGCGTACCGGCGGCGCCGATCATCGAGGCCAGCGGCGAGCGCAGATCGTGCGAAACGGACGACAGCAGCGCATTACGCAGGCGCTCGGTTTCGCCCTGCACGCGCGCACCCTCCAGCTCGTCGGACAGCCGCGCGCGCTCCAGCGCCTGACCGATGTCCTGCGCCATCGCCAGCGCCAGGCTGCGGCGGTCGGCGTCGGGTTCGCCCTCCTTCGGATCGAAACGCAGAGCCGCTACGCCGAGCGGGCGTGCCTCGGTGCCCAGCGGCAGGATCCAGCACGGCGCCGCATTCAAGGTGTCGGTAAAACGGCCGGCCTGTTCGCCGTGATGATCGCTCCAGTCGGATGCGGCCATATCCTGCGCGGTCAGCGCGTACTCCCGCGGTGCACTGGCCACGACACGCAGTACCTGGTCGGCGTCACGCGCAAGCATCGAGGCGTCGCAATGCAGCGCCTGAGCCAGTCCCTTGCTGCCCGCATCGCGGATGCCGCCGGCATCGGTACTGGTACTCAGCTGCTGACCCAGAGACAGCAATGCGCGGGTCTGCGCATGCGAGGCGCGCAGTGACTCTACCTGACTGGCCAGACGCGTGGCCAGACGGCTGCAGACCAGCGCGGCCACCAGGAACAGCGTAACGGCCAGCACATCGTCGAAATTGGCGATTTCCAGCGTATAACGTGGTGGCGCAAAGAAGAAGTTGTAGCCAAGAAAACACAAGATAGCCGTATAGACGGCTACCGTCATGCGGGTACGAACCGCCACCACCAGCACGGCAGTGAGAAAAATCAACGACAGATTGGCAACCGAAAGATAGCGATCGGCAATGAACGAAAGCCCGAATGCCACGAAGGTGGCCAACGTCGCGTAGACATATTCGCTGCGGCTGCCGCGATCGCGCGGCAGCTTCAGGCGTCGGCGTGCCTTGGCCCGTTCGGCCGGCGTGGCGATGATCGTCAGCTCCATATGCGCGCCGCGACGCAATAGCATCTGGGTCAGCGAACGACCCAGCATGCGCGCGATCGGACGTTCGCGTGTACGGCCGAGAATGATCTGGCCTACGCCCTCGCGATCGGCATGGGCGAGCAACTCGTCCGCGATCGAATGGCCGCGCAGGATGATGGTTTCGCCACCGAGCCGACGCGCGAGCCGCATCGCCGCGTCCCGCTGCTCGCGTCTTGCGGGATCAAGCCGCGCACCCGTATCGACGTAGGCCACGCTCCACGGCGCGCCGCGACGTTCGGCGATGCGCCGCGCCACACGGACGAGGTAATCGCTTTGTGCATGGCCATCGATGGCCGCGAGCACCCGACGCCGCACGGTCATGGCGCTGCCGCGCGCCAGCATGTGCTCGCGCAGATCGCTGTCGACGTGATCGGCGATGGTGCTCAGGGCCAGCTCGCGCAGCGCGGCGAGGTTGGTGGGTGAGAAGAACGCATTGAGCGCGGCGGCCGCCGTCTCCGGCACGTAGACCTTGCCCTGCTTCAACCGCGCGATCAGCTCGCGCGGCGGCAGATCGATCAGCACGATGTCGCGCGCGTGATCGAGAAAGGCATCGGGCACGGTTTCGCGCACGGTGATGCCGGTGATGCGCTGCACCTGATCGTTGAGGCTTTCCAGGTGCTGCACGTTGAGCGCGGTGTAGACCTCGATGCCGGCGTCGATCAGCTCGGCGATATCCTGCCAGCGGCGCTCGTGCCGGCCGCCGGGCAGGTTGCGATGGGCCAGCTCGTCGACCAGCAGCACGGCCGGCTTGCGCGCCAGCGCCGCGTCCAGATCGAACTCGCTGAACTCGCGGTCGCCGCCGTTGAACGATTCGTAGCGCACGGCCCGACGCGGCAACACCTCCATGCCTTCGAGCAGAGCCGCCGTTTCGGCGCGGCCGTGCGTTTCCACCAGGCCGACCACCACGTCGACGCCCTGCCGCTTCAGCTCGCGCGCGGCGGAAAGCATGGCGTAGGTTTTGCCGACGCCGGGCGCGGCGCCGAGAAAAATCTTCAGCCGGTTGCCCTGCTCCTGCTGCGCGGTATTGAGCAGCGCATCGGCACGAGCGTCACGGGAGGATTCGTTCATGCGGTGCCACTCCGGTTAGAACACCCCTCGAACGTCGGGGTGTCCGCACATCTTCAGGATCAAGCATGCCAGCGTGCGCCGGATAAAACGAGGACGGCGAAAGGCTCAAAAAAACGCGGCGAGCCACCGCGACAACGCCGGATGGTCTCGCCTCGCGACGGCGGCCCGACAAACGCGTGCCACCGCCCATTCAACGACTCGATGCGTCAGCTACCGTGCGGCGCGTCGAGCGCTAGGTTGAGCTTGAGCACGTTGACCCGCGGCTCGCCGAGGATGCCCAGCGTGCGACCGCTGGTGTACTCGGCGACGAGCGCCTGCACCTGCGACACGCTGAGCTTGCGCGCCTGCGCCACACGCGACACTTGATACTGTGCCGCTGCCGGCGAGATTTCCGGATCGAGGCCGCTGCCCGAGGCGGTGATCAAGTCCACCGGCACCGGCGCCGTGTTGCCGGGATCGACCGCGTGCAACGCGTCGATGCGCTGTTTGATCGTGTCGATCAGCGCCGGATTGCTCGGGCCGGTGTTCGAACCGCTCGACGACGCCGAATTGTTCGGGTTCGGCGACGTGGCCGATGGACGACCCCAGAAGTACCTGGCATCGGTGAACGATTGACCGATCAACGCGGAGCCGACCGGCTTGCCGTTCTTCTCGATCAGGCTGCCGTTGGCCTGCCCAGGAAACATCACCTGGGCCAGCCCGGTGGCGAGGAGCGGGTAAGCGATGCCGGTAATGACCGTCATCAGCAGCAGCATGACGATGGCTTGACGCAGTAATTTGCCCATGAGGTTTCTCAGTAGTGAATGATGGCGTCGAGCAGCGCCACGGTCTGGCTGCTCTTCTTGCCTTCGTCATAGGCCGGAAGATCGTAGGAGTGCTCGTAGCGAAGCTCCGGACGAATCTCCAGGTCCTGTGACACCCAATGAGTGACGCCTACCGTGTGGCTGGTGTAGCGAGTGGCGAAACCGGTGCGCTGACCCTTCTGGTCGTTGTAGAACTCGTTGCGGAACGACAGCATGTTGCTCGGGCTCAGTTCGAAGTTCAGATAATTGACGATGCCGTATTCGCCCGCCTTGCCCGGCAGCGGCGAGGATCCCGTGATTCCCGGCGTTTCGCCCGGGCCGAAGCCGGGCACGTTGCGGCCGTACATGTAGTAGGACTCGGTGAGCATATGGAAGCTCTGACTGAAGCGATGGCCCCAGGTCATCACGTACATCTGCACGTTGTTGTAGTTGTAGTCCGACTCGTTGAAATTATTGACGCAGGGGTAAAGCATGTCGTCGTTGCTTTTGGAAACCCAGCGTACGCAGGCCTGCAGCGACGGCCGCGCAGCCGAATTCCAGATTGCCGTATCGTTGCTGCCGTTGACGCCAAGCTGTACCGTCCACTGGTTATTGAGCTTGGTCGTCGTCATCACACCCATCTGGGTGTAGGGATCGACGGTGTACAGAATCGAGTGCGTGACCAGATAGTTCTGCGGCGAAAACTGTGCTTCGATATCCGGCAGCGACAGCCAGCGGCCGAAACGTATCTCCATGCCCTGCGCGACCGAAGGGATATACAGGTCGTAGTAAAAAAGCATCGGGTCGTCGCCGTAGATCTTCCCCGTCAGCGGTTCGTTGGCGCCGGCCGGATTGTTCAACAGCTGATTGCTGAAAACGCCCTTCATGGTGGTGAAGTGGTAGTCGTAACCGTACAGGTTGGAGATGTCGAAGCCCCAGTCGACATGATCGGTCTGCACCGTGTCGGGCACGCGCTCGATATTCAGCACCCACTGGTTGAACTCCAATCGGTTCGGCCGCGTGGCGTACGACAGCGGATAGTTGCTCGTGTTGGAGGTACTGGCGTTGGCCGACGGATTGATCCAGCCGAACACCTCGATGCGGTTGTTTTTCATCCACTGCCCGAAGGCCGTGCAGGACAGCGCTTTTTCCAGCGGATACTGCGAGTTCGTATCTGGCACACCGATCGGCGCGTCGACGCCGCCCAGCTGCCATTCGGAGTTGGGAAAAGGCGGCGAGTCCAGCGGCGCCGGCATGGCACGACGCGGCGTGGCAGGCGCGTTCGGATCGGCCGGCTCCGCGTCTTCGCGATAGGCCGCCGCAAAGCGGCTCAAAAAGCCGACCGAACAATCGCCGCTCGATACCTTGGCCGGCGCCGGAGCGGACATTGCCGACTGCGAATCGGACGTGGGCGCTGCGTCGGTCGAGGCGTCGACCGTGGCCATCGCCTGACCGACTGGCATCATCGCCACGAGAATCGCGCTGGAAAGAAGTTTCTTGTACTGCATAAAAGTTAAAGCCCCTGCAACTGCGGTCCGTGCCGGACCAGACTGGTGGTGAAATAAGTGAGTGGTGAAGTGTGTCGCGGTAATTCTTTTGATCAGATGCCGGCGTAACCGCCGAGCTCGTATTCGTCGTTGACCGCGCTCAGCGGGTTGACGCTGACGACCGCTGGCTTGGCCAGGTCGACGCGTGTGCCCGCAGGCAAGGCGATAACGACTTCGCAGTCCGAATCATTGGCCGACAGGCGCAGCTCCATATCGGGATGGGTTGCGTCGGGTAGCGAGACAGAAAGCTTCAGGGTTTGCATCGACAGACTCCAGAGAGAAGTAAGTCGTCATGTCAACTCAGGCATGACGGTGAAAATGAATCAGGCCAGCTACGCTCAGGCGAATCCGCAAACGACGAGCAGCATGTCGATGATCTTGATGCCGATAAACGGCACCACGATGCCGCCCAGGCCGTAGACCAGCAGGTTGCGCCGCAGCAGCGCACCTGCGCCCAGCGCGCGGTACTTCACGCCCTTCAGCGCCAGTGGAATCAGGAAGATGATGATCAGCGCGTTGAAGATCACCGCCGAAAGAATCGCGCTCTGCGGCGTGGCCAGATGCATCACGTTCAGCGCGTTGAGCGCGGGATACGTGGTGGCGAACGCCGCCGGAATGATCGCGAAATACTTGGCAATATCGTTGGAGATCGAGAACGTGGTCAGCGCGCCGCGGGTGATCAACATCTGCTTGCCGATGGCCACCACTTCGATCAGCTTGGTCGGGTTCGAATCCAGGTCGACCATGTTGCCGGCCTCTTTCGCCGCCTGCGTGCCGGTGTTCATGGCCACCGCCACGTCGGCCTGCGCCAGTGCGGGAGCATCGTTGGTGCCGTCGCCGCACATCGCGACCAGGCGGTTTTCGGCCTGCATGTCGCGGATCAGCTTCAGCTTCGCTTCCGGCGTGGCTTCGGCGAGGAAATCATCGACGCCGGCTTCGGCCGCGATGGCCGCGGCCGTCAGCGGATTGTCGCCGGTGATCATGATGGTTTTGATGCCCATCTTGCGCATCTCGGCGAAGCGCTCCTTGATGCCGACCTTGACGATGTCCTTCAGCTCGATCACGCCGAGCGCGCGCGCGCCTTCGGTGACGATCAGCGGCGTGGCGCCGCGACGGGCGATGTCCTCGGCCATGCGCTTGACCAGCGGCGGCAGGTGGCTGCTCTGCGCTTCCAGATGACGCTCGACCGCGTCCAGCGCACCTTTGCGGATCTGGCGCGAGCCGATATCGACGCCGCTCATGCGCGTCTGCGCGGTGAACGGCACGAACTGCGCTACACCCTCGGCCAGCTGCGGCTCGCTCAGACCATGCTTCTCCTTGGCCAGCACGATCACGCTGCGGCCTTCCGGCGTTTCGTCCGCCAGCGAAGCCAGCTGCGCGGCTTCGGCCACCACGTGATCGGCAATGCCAGGCGCCGGATGAAACTGCACGGCCTGACGGTTGCCCAGCGTGATGGTGCCGGTCTTGTCCAGCAGCAGCACGTCGACGTCCCCGGCCGCCTCCACGGCGCGACCGGAGGTGGCGATGACGTTGGCGCGGATCATCCGGTCCATGCCGGCGATGCCGATGGCCGACAGCAGCGCGCCAATGGTGGTGGGAATCAGGCACACCAGCAGCGCGATCAGCACGGTCAGCGTGATCGGATTGCCGGCGCCGGCCACTTTCACGCTGTAGATCGAATACGGCAGCAGCGTGGAGCACGCAAGCAGAAAGATCAGGGTGAACTTGGCCAGCAGAATCGTCAGCGCGATTTCGTTCGGCGTCTTGCGACGCTTGGAACCTTCCACCATCGCGATCATGCGATCGAGAAAGCTCTCGCCCGGGTTACTGGTGATGCGCACCACCACCCAGTCGGACAGCACCTTGGTGCCGCCGGTGACGGCGCTGCGGTCGCCGCCGGATTCGCGGATCACCGGCGCAGACTCGCCGGTGATCGCGCTTTCGTCGACGCTGGCCGCGCCAACCACTACTTCACCGTCGCCGGGAATCTGCTCGCCCGCCATCACCAGCACAAAGTTGCCGGTGCGCAGTTCGCTCGATGGCGTCATCGTGATCGCAGCGTTGCGATCGGCGCTGGCCAGCTTGTTGGCGATCACGTCCTTGCGCGAACTGCGCAGCGCGTCGGCCTGGGCCTTGCCGCGACCTTCGGCCAGCGCTTCGGCAAAGTTGGCAAACAGCAGGGTGAACCACAGCCACAGGCTGACCCAGAAGATGAAGGCCGTCGGCGCCTCGCCGTGACCGGCCAGCGCCTGCACCCACAGCAGGGTGGTCAGCACGCTGCAAACGAACACCACGAACATCACCGGGTTGCGGAACTGCAGCCGCGGCGACAGCTTGCGGAATGAATCTCCGAGCGCGGCAATCACCAGCGCGCGGTTGAAGTTGCTGACGGGCGCATTGCCCATCGTTTCAGTATGCGAAGTCATGCAATCAGTGTCCCGATAAGATCGATGGCGAGTGCATCAGTGGGCGGACATCAGGTATTCGGCGATCGGCCCCAGGGCCAGCGCCGGCAGAAAGGTCAGCGCGCCGATCACGATCACCACGCAAGCCAGCAGCGTGACGAACAGCGGCGTATGCGTCGGCAAGGTGCCGGCCGTGGCGGGCACATGACGCTTGGCCGCCAGCGCGCCGGCCATCGCCAGCATCGCGATGATCAGCGGGAACCGCGCGAGGAACATGCAGATGCCCAGCAGCACGTTCCAGAACGGCGTGTTGGCCGACAAACCACCAAACGCGCTGCCGTTGTTGTTGGAGGCCGAACTCAACGCATAAAGCATTTCGGTGAAGCCGTGCGCGCCGGGGTTGGCAACACCGGCAAAGCCGGCCGGCACCATCACCGCGATCGCCGTGCCGATCACCACCAGGGCGCACGGCAGCAGCACGGCGAGGCTGGCCATTTTCATCTCGTAGGCTTCGATCTTCTTGCCGAGGTATTCCGGCGTACGGCCGACCATCAGTCCGGCAATGAACACGGCGACCACCGCGAAGGCGAGCATGCCGTACAACCCGCAGCCGACGCCGCCGAAGATCACCTCGCCCAACTGCATCAGCCACATCGGAATCAACCCGCCCAACGGCGTGAACGAGTCATGCATCGCATTGACCGAGCCGTTCGACGCCGCGGTGGTCGCCGTCGCCCACAAGGTAGAATTGACGATACCGAAGCGCGTCTCCTTGCCTTCCATATTGCCGCCGGCCTGCAGCGCGGAGGCTGTCTGGTCGACATGCAGCGCGTTGAACGCGGGATTACCCGCCTGCTCGGCCGCCGTGCAGGCGATCAGCAGTGGCACAAAGATCACCAGCATTACCGCCAGCAGCGCCCAGCCCTGGCGCTTGTCTTTCACCAGCTCGCCGAAGGTATAGCAGAGCGCGGCGGGAATCAGCAGGATCGACAGCAGCTCGAGGAAATTGCTGAAAGGTGTGGGGTTCTCATACGGATGCGCCGAGTTGACGTTGAAGAAGCCGCCGCCGTTGGTACCGAGCTGCTTGATCGCGATCTGCGAGGCGGCCGGGCCCATCGGCAGGGTTTGCGTCGAGACTTCAGTCGGCTTCATTACCGGGTTGCCGGCCTTGTCTTTCACCGCCGCGCCGGAAGCATCCAGCACCGGTTCGCTAACCGTCGTGGTCTGCACCACCGGCACGTCGACGTAGGACTTGAAGTTCTGCACCACGCCCTGCGACACCAGCAGCAGCGTCAGGACCAGCGACAGCGGCATCAGGATGTACAGCGTGCTGCGCGTCATGTCGACCCAGAAATTGCCCAGGCCCAACGCGCTGCGCCGGCTGAAGCCGCGGATGATCGCAATCAGCACCGCGATACCCGTGGCGGCCGAGAGGAAATTCTGCACCGCCAGTCCGAGCATCTGGGTGAAATAGCTCATGGTCGACTCGCCGCCGTAGCCCTGCCAGTTGGTGTTGCTGGCAAAACTGATCGCCGTGTTGAGCGCCGAGTCGGGCGACACGGCGGCAAAGTGCTGCGGGTTGAGCGGCAGCCACTGCTGCAGGCGCTGCAGCGCATAGACCACCAGCAGGCCGAGGACATTGAACACCAGCACGGCCAGCGCATAGCGCTTCCAGCCCATGTCTTCGTCCTGGCGAATGCCGCAAAGTCGATAGATCAGCCGCTCCGCACCGCCGCCGAAACGCGTGAGGCGATTGGGGGTGTCGGAAAACACGCTGGCCATGTAGCCGCCCAGCGGCTTGACCAGCAGCAGCAGGATGACCAGGAAAAAACCGATCTGGACAAAGTCATTCGTGGTCATTCGAACCACTCCGGCTTGAGAAGAGCTACGCAGAGGTAGCCGGTCAGCGCCACAGCGATCAGCCCGGCGAGGACATAGAGGACATTCATGAGAGGGAACTCAGTAACGTTGCTGAAGAAGCCGTGTCGATCGAGGCAACGGCGGAGGCGTTTCGGCGGGGTTTGTCCCGTTCACGATTACTTGCGCGGACTGAGTCGGTCGCAGATCAGCAACAGACCCAGGGTGGCTGCGCACAGCACGATCAGCAGCAGCAGGTAGACGAAATCCATCGGCGCAGGCTCGGTAAAGTAAGGAGCGCACTGTAGGAATTGGCGCATAACAAAGGGGTATCGATTCGGCGTTGACGCGTAAACAAGCCGTAAAGTTTTTCGCAAGAGCCTGCTGGGTGGGGCTTGCCGGGGCGCGCGGCGTCGTGTCTCGGCGTAATTACCTGTCGCACCCTATAATCGACGCACACGCCGATTTGAAGCCTTCATGAACTCGATGCCAGCCGACGCCAGCCGCCCCGCCGACTTCTCCCAAGTGCGTGCTCTCGCCGCTGCCGACATGCAGCGCGTCGACGCGCTGATCCGCCAGCGTTTGTCGTCCGACGTGGTGCTGATCAACCAGATTGCCGACCACATCATCGCCAGCGGCGGCAAACGCTTGCGCCCGATGTTGCACGTGCTGGCCGCCGGTGCCTCCGGCTACCGCGGCGATCAGCACACCAAGCTGGCGGCGATCATCGAGTTCATCCACACCTCGACCCTGCTGCACGACGACGTAGTCGACGAATCGGACCTGCGCCGCGGCCGCAAGACCGCCAACGCGCTGTGGGGCAATGCCGCCAGCGTGCTGGTCGGCGATTTTCTGTACTCGCGCTCGTTCCAGCTGATGGTGGAGCTGGACGACATGCGGATCATGCGCATCCTGGCCGACACCACCAACACCATCGCCGAAGGCGAGGTGCTGCAGCTGCTCAACATCGGCAATGCCGACGTCGACGAGGCCGCCTACCTGGCCGTGATCGAACGCAAGACCGCGGTGCTGTTCGCCGCCGCCACCGAGTTGGGCGGCATTCTCGGGGGCCTGCCGGAAAACCAGATCGCCGCGCTGCGCGAATACGGCATGCAGCTCGGCTACGCCTTCCAGATCGCCGACGACCTGCTCGACTACGTCTCCGACGCCGACACCCTGGGCAAGAACATCGGCGACGACCTGGCCGAAGGCAAGCCCACGCTGCCGGTCATCTACGCGCTGGAAAAATCCACCCCCGAGCAGGCGCAATCGTTGCGCCATGCCATCGAACACGGCGGCCTGGATTCGCTGGACCGCATCATCGCCGCCATCCGCGACTCCGGTGCGCTGGAACGCACGCATCAGCGCGCCGTCTTTCATTCCGATGCGGCCGGCGCCGCGCTGCAGGTGCTACCGGATTCAGCACATCGCGATGCGCTGCTGGCATTGGCGGCTTATGCGGTAGAACGCAAGAGCTGAGGTTGCGGGGAACGGGGAACGGGGAACGGGGAACGGTAAAGCGTTGCACGATCACGTTCTTCGCTCATGCAGTGCAGACGAATGGCGAAAAAATCGGGTAGGCAACTCAGGCGCAGCCTATCCGTCTGCCGCGAACTCGCACGTCCCCGTTCCCCATTCCCCGCTCTCCATCACCCCTGATCAAGCAACACATACTTGCGGCAATGCTCCAGGTATCCGCGCTCGTGTTCGGCGACCAGATCGACCACGCTGGACCATAGCCACGAGGGCGCATCGAGGGTCTTGGAGCGGTTGCGCTGCAGCTCCTTGCGCCAGGCGCGGCGGTTTTTGGCATCCATCTGACGGCAGTGCGCGTGACCGACCACGCTGGCGAGGAAGCGTGCGGCCTTGATGGCCTCCTCCTCGTCCAGATGCTCGATCTCCAACTTCAAGTCCTGCGGCAGCAGCTCTCGAATGATGACTGGGGTGTCCAGCAGCGTGGCGCTGCGCATGCGATCGCCGAGCGCCGGTGACAGATGCCGCGCGCCTTCAACCACGCGCCGTGCCTGGTCGCGCGGCATGATGGCGCGCGCCGCATGCGGTGCAGCAGCCTTGTTGGCTTGCTTGATATCGATCAGGCACAGATCGTCACCATTGACGTTGCCACCATCGACGTCGAGCAGCACTGCATAGCGGAGTTTGCCGAGCGAGCTGCAGCCCTTGCGCCAGTAAGCCGCGTCGAGCACCTTGATGCGCGAACCGTCGGCGCGGTGGTTGATCTGCGTGACCAATTCGTCCAGCGCCGGGGTACTGAATAGCTCTTCGATCGCCTTGCGCTCGTTTTTTGCGAGCGGCCAGAAGCGCTTGCCCAGCGGAATCTGCGGCGAGGGATCGTCGATGCGTTCGCGCGCCAGCTGCTTCCAGGTGCGCTTCATCGCTTTTTTCATCACCAGCTTCACCGCTTGCGGCTTTTCCGGATGCGGCTCGTCGTTCTCGGGGAACGCCGATTCGTAACCTTCCATCAAGGTCTCGATCATGCGCACCGTGGTGATGCCCGGCAGGTCGGAGCCGCGCGCCGCGGTGGCCAGCGACAGGCCGAGCCGAATCAAATCGTGCGCGGGATTGCCGATCACGGTTTGATCCAGATCGCGGATCTGTACCTGCACGCGGCCTTCGGTATCGGCCAGCGGGCCAAGGTTGCCAAGGTGGCAGTCGCCGCAGATCCAAACCGCGGGCCCCTGCGGAATCGACCAACTGTGGTTCGCTTCCAGCCACTGATAAAACCGCACGGTGGCACCGCGCACGTACGCGTGTGCCGACGCCGCCATCTTGGCGTTCTGCAGCGCGCGCAATACCGCTGCGCGATCTTCGACCCTTACTGCACCCTTGCTGGCTTTCATCAATGTTTCCGAAGAGTCGACCGAATGGTCGATGGAGTAAACGTTAGGGCTGGTTGGCGAACGATTCGCGCAGCCAGTCGTGCATCAGGCGGTAGCTGCGCTGCGCCACTTTTTCGTCGTAGCGGCAGCCGGCGGAATTCTCGCCTTTCTCGGTGAAGCAATGCACGGCGTGGCCAATCACCACAAACTGCCAGTCGGCCGGGCTGCCGCGCATCTCGTCCATGAACTTGTCGGCGTCGGGCATCGTGCTCTTGTCGTCCGCACCGTTCATCGCCAGCACGCGCGCCTTGATGTTTTTGCCCAGCGCGGGATTGTCGGTCGTCAGACCGCCGTGGAACGACACCACCGCTTTGACATCGGCGCCGCTGCGCGCCAGATCGAGCACGGCCGAACCGCCGAAGCAGAAACCGATGGCGGCCAGATTATTCAGATCGATCGGCGCACTGCCGGCCTGCGCCTTCAGCTGCGCCAGCGCTTCGTTGATGCGCTTACGCATGAGTTCGCGATTGCCGTACAGCGGCTTGACCGCGGCCATCGCCTGATCGGCGTTGCCCTGCGTGGGACGCACATTCGCGCCGTACATGTCGGTGAGCAGGATCACGTAATCCTTGCCGGCAATCATCTCGGCCTTTTGCACGGCCATGTCGTTGATGCCGTACCAGTTCGGCACCATCACCAGGCCCGGGCGCTTGGTTTTCACCGCATCGTCGTACACCAGCACGCTGTGGAAGCGGGTGCCGTCTTGGGTCCACTCGACCGGCTTATTGACCATCTTGGCCTGCGTCGCCATGGCGACGGTGCAAAGGACGAGCGCGCAGCAAAGTCGAACGAGTCGCATGACGAAATCCTCGGTGCGTTGATGGAAAATATGTCGCTTCAAAACGGCGCTTGAACGATGCGCCAAGCGCGGATCAGATTCCTGCCGCGTGATCGGCAATATGACGTTTGATGGGCGAAAGCGTGTCCAGCAGCCGAACGCCCCCCCCCCGTGCAGCCACCAGCGGCGTCGACTGCCACGCATAGATACGTGCCAGCGCGTCAAAACCGAGTGCATCGAGCGTATCGGCGCTGCGCCGGCGGCGCGCGTATTGCCGCAGCACGTGTTGAGTGCCGATATCCCGACCGGCCTTACGGGCGGCGACGAGCGTGTCGCGCAGCTCGGCGACGTCGCGCAGGCCAAGATTGACGCCCTGCCCCGCCAGCGGATGCACGGCGTGCGCCGCGTCGCCGAGCAGCACGAACCGTTCGGCCTGATAGCTCCGGGCCAGCTGCAGCTTCAGCGGGAAAGCGGCGCAGACGGACGTTGCCGTGATCCGGCCCACTCGAAAATCGCTGGCGATGCCTAGTTCACCGAGAAACGTTTCCTCATCCAACGCCAGCACTCGCCGAGCTTCATCCTCCGGCAGCGACCACACCAGTGAACTGCGGCCGTCGGCGAGCGGCAGCAGGGCCAGCGGGCCGGTCGACAGAAAGCGCTGCCACGCGGTGTTTTCGTGCGGCCGTTCGGTCTGCAGGTGCGCGACCACGGCGCTTTGTCCATAGTCGCGACCATGCGTGGCGATGCCCGCCAGCTGGCGCAGCGGCGAGGCGGCGCCGTCTGCGGCAATCAGCAGACCCGCGCTGAGCGCTTCGCCATCGGCGAGTTCGAGCTGGATACGATCCCCGCGCGCCTCGAAGGCCTGCACCTGGGCTGGGCAGAGCCGGCGGACGCCGGCGGATTCCAAGGCCTGCCACAGCGCCCACTGCACCAGAGCGTTTTCGACGATGTAACCGAGCTGCTGGCGACCTTCGCGGGCCGCGTCGAATGAAATCGACGCTCCGCTCTCGGCATCCCATACGTGCATGTGCGCATACGCACAGGCACGCGCTTTTCGAATGGAAGTCCAGACGTCCATATCGTCGAGGAGCTTGATCGACGACGCCGCGAGGCCGACCACGCGCAGATCGACCTCGTTCTGCACCTGCCAAGGCTCTGGCGCACGCGCCTCCAACAGCGCTGTGGCAAAACCCGCGCGAGCCAGGGCCAGCGCAGCGGCCGCGCCAACCATGCCGCCACCCACCACGGCCACATCGAGTGTCGGCGGACGGCGGCGGGCTGGAAGATCATGCACGGATGCACTCATGGCAGCTGCTCCAGCACCGCAAGCGGCGGATCGCCGCGAAAGCCCATGCCGCGCCTGGCCATGGCATCGCGCAGCGGCGGCAGGCGGTCGAATGCCAGCAGCGCCAGCGAGCGCAGCGGCGCGATCAGCGGCTGCGGCAGGCAGGCCAGACGCACCAGGCTATGGCTCATCGCGATCGTGCCTTCGCGATCCGGCGCGCGGCGTGCGGCGTAACGAGCAAGCACATCCGCCGCGCCGGGATCAGCCGCAGCGGCCGCCAGCTCGGCGAGGGTCAGCGCATCGCGCAAGCCGAGGTTGAATCCCTGCGCGCCGATCGGATGCACGGTCTGCGCGGCATTGCCCACCAGCACGGCGCGTGGTGCGGTCAGCGCTTGTGCCGCCAGCGCGCGAATCGCATACGGATGGCGCTTGCCCGGCCGGCTGAGCCGGCCTAACCGCCAGCCGAAGCGCTGCTGCGCGAAGGCGGCAAAGCCAGCGTCATCGAGCGCCGAGATGGCATCGGCCTCCGCCGCCGGTACGGTCACCACCAGCCCGCAACGGCGCTCGGCCAGCGGCAGCAGAGCCACCGGACCGCTGTCGGCAAAACGCTCGTACGCGCGATTGCGGTGCTCACGCTCGGGTGTGATGGTGCAGACGAACAGCGTCTGCTCGTAGTCATGCCGCTCGGCATCGATGCCCAGTCGGTTGCGCACGAAGGACTCCGTGCCGTCGGCACCGACCAGCAACGACGTATCGATGCGCTGTACGCCGTCAGCCGTTTTGATGTCGGCACGCCAGCCATCGGCTATCGGCTCCAGCGCCACGAGGCTGGCCGGCGCCAGTCGCGTGAGCCGTGTGCACTCGTCCAGCCTGCGCAGCAGCGCAGCGCCGAGTTCGCGCGCAGGCAAGGTCCAACCCAGCGCGTCGACACCCTGCCGATGCGCGTCGATGCGCGCACTGCCGAATTCGCCGGAGCGGCTGACGTGGATGTGCTCGATCGAGGTGGCGCGCGACGCGGCGTGTCGCCACACGCCGATGGCGTCGAGCCCGTTGACGGTGGCGCGGGCCAGCGCGAGATTGCGCTCGTCATAGCTGGGCTGCGCATCGGTGCGCGGCGCCGCGGCCTCGACCAGAGTGGCGGCAACGCCCGCCGCATCCAGCGCAATGGCCAGACTGGCGCCGACCAGTCCGCCGCCGATGATCAGCACGCTGTTCCGGCTGCAAGAAGAAGACTGGGTAGCATTCATTCGCCGATGATACCCGTTCGACCGGACCGGATCGCGGCCGGTGGGCTAGACTATCGGCCTAACTCGACCCTATAAAACGATGCCACGGAGCAACGCATGGCTAAGACGCAGACCCAACGCCTGGGCATTTTGCTCGCCCTTGCCCTGGTGATGGCGGTTACCCGCATTCATCATTCCTTCCTGCATCACTTTGACGCACTGCCGGACGCGTCGTGGGGCGTGTTTTTCCTGGCCGGCGTCTGGCTGCGCGGTTCGGCGCGCTGGGCGTTTCCTCTGCTGATGATCGAGGCGGTGCTGGTCGACTACGTCGTCATCACGAATCAGGGCATGGATTTCTGGAGCCACTACTGCGTGTCGGTGGCTTACTGGTTCCTGATCCCGTCGTATTTCAGCCTGTGGCTGGGCGGCAGCGTTGTAGCCAAATATCAGCGCGGCCTGAGCCTTGCCACGCTGGGGACGGCGGCCGTCGCGCTGCTGGTCAGCGTGTCGGTGTGCTACCTGATTTCCAACGGCAGCTTCTTCTGGCTCAGCGCCAGCGTGCCCGCGGCGGCGCGCAACTTCAGCGGCTGGCTGGAAAACCTCGGCGACTGGTATCTGCCGTTCCTTGAAACCACCGCCGTGTGGGTTGGCCTGGGCGCCGTGATGCATGTACTGGCGGTTCAGCTGTCGCGCATGCGCCAGCGCGGCGCACAGCTGCACTGACGTGGGCAACCGCCTTTCCAAGATATACACCCGCACGGGCGACGACGGCAGCACGGGCCTGGGCGACGGCTCGCGCGTGCCGAAAGACTCCCTGCGCGTCACCGCCTACGGCACGGTGGACGAACTCAACAGCACGATCGGCATGGTGCTGGCCAGCGAAGGCGTCGACGACGCGGTGCGCGAGACGCTGACCCAGGTGCAGCACGAGCTGTTCGACCTCGGCGGCGAGTTGTGCATCCCCGGCATGGCGATGATCGACGATGCCGATATCGACCGGCTGGAAACGGTATTGGACGCTTTCAATGAGCCCTTGCCGGCGCTGAAGGATTTCATCCTGCCCGGCGGCGGCATGGCCGCGGCCACCTGCCATCTGGCGCGCACCGTGTGTCGGCGCGCCGAGCGCGATGTGGTGGCGTTGTCGCACGTCGAAGACGTTCGTCCGCAGGCGTCGCGCTATCTCAACCGGCTGTCCGATCTGCTGTTTGTGCTCTGCCGCGTACTGGCGCGCGCCAGCGGCCATGGCGAGGTGCTGTGGCAGCACGAGCGCCGCCGCAAACCCGCCGCCGCGAACTGACCCGACCCAAAGACCGACGAGCACCACGCCATGCTCCAGCTCTACACCCACGCCGACTGCCTGATGCACGATCCGGGTGCCGGTCACGCCGAGCGTCCGGCGCGACTGTCGGCCGTGCTGCACGCTCTGGATATGGACCGCTACGCCGCGCTCGACCGCATCGAAGCGCCGCTGGCCACGCGCGAACAGCTGCTGCGCGCGCACAGCGCCGAGTACGTGGACCGCATCTTCGCCGACGCGCCACGGGAAGGCGCACACCGGCTCGACGAAGACACGGTGATGTCGCCCGGCTCGCTGGACGCCGCGCTGCGGGCCGCCGGCGCGGTCGTTGCCGCGGTGGATGCCGTGATGAGCGGGAATCACGGGCAGCGCGCCTTCTGCGCCGTGCGTCCGCCCGGCCACCACGCCACCCGCGATCAGGCAATGGGCTTTTGCCTGTTCAACAGCGTTGCCGTCGCCGCCGCGCACGCGATCTCGGCGCACGGCCTAAAGCGTGTCGCCGTCGCCGATTTCGACGTACACCACGGCAACGGCACCCAGGCCATTTTCGAAGCGGACAAGCGCGTGCTGTTCGTTTCCAGTCACCAGTCGCCGCTTTACCCGGGCACCGGCTTCGAGAGCGAGCAAGGTGTCGGCAACATCGTCAACGGCACGCTGTCGGCCGGCGACGGCTCGCGCGAATTTCGCGAACTCTGGAACGACCTGCTGCTGCCGCGGCTGAACGCGTTCAAGCCGCAGCTGGTTCTTGTATCGGCCGGCTTCGACGCACACAGCAGCGATCCGTTGGCCGATATCCGCCTCGGTCAGGATGACTACGTGTGGATTACCGAACAGCTGGTAGCCATCGCCCGCCGACACGCCGACGGCCGGCTGGTGTCCACGCTGGAAGGCGGCTACGACCTGGCCGCGCTGGCGGCCAGCGCCTCGGCGCATGTCGGGGCGTTGATGGACTGATCGCCACGTCGACATTGGCCCGCTGCCCGGGCAAGGCATTCGACCAGGACGGCGCAGCAAACCAGCGGCCCCGTCGGCTCCCGGGCCGGCTCGGGCCTGACCAAGCTGAATCCGACCGCGGCCGCTCGAGGTATGCCTGCCGTACACGCGGTCTTTCTGTTAGCTTAACGAGCCTTCGAAGCCGACAGACTTTGCCCGTGACGCATAAGCTACCTCCGCGCCGCCTCCTGGCCGTCGCCGCCGCACTCGCCCTGATCGGTAACCAAGCCGAGGCCAAGGGTCAGCCTCGTCCTCAAACGTCGCTGGACGGGTCGGAGACGGTGTGCCCATTGGGCACCTTTCACTGCGCGCCGCGCCCCTACAACTACGCCATATGCCGGCCCAATGCGCTGCTGGATTTCTACGATCCAACGCTGGGCAAGGATCCGTCGGTACGCAACATCAGCAAAACCTACGTGAAGTCCGATCGGGTCGACAGCTCCAATCAGACCGTCTACCACCTGGAAGGCAATGTGATGCTGCAGCGTGCCGACCAGAAGCTGCAGGCGGACACGATCGATTACCACGACGACACCACCGACTACGACGCGCGCGGTAACGTGCGCTATCAGGAGGCCAGCCAGCTGATCGCCGGCAGCCACATGCGCGGTAACACCAACGACAGCCGCGGCATCGCCGACAACGTGCACTACCAAATGCTCGACGAGCGCGGCAACGGCGTGGCCAAGCAAGGCCAGATGTTCAACGACATGCACACACGCTACTCGATGGCGACGTACTCGACCTGCGACGTCGGGCACCACATCTGGGAGTTCCGCGGCAAGTCGATCACGATGGACAAGGTCAACGGTGTCGGCACCGCGCGCAATGCGACCATGCGCGTCGGCAATTTTCCGTTTATCTATCTGCCTTACTTCACTTTTCCGATCGATCATCGGCGCAAGAGCGGCTTTCTCGACCCGAAGCTGGGAAACACCAGCCGTTCGGGCTTCGAGATCAGCACGCCGTACTATTTCAACCTCGCGCCGAACTATGACGCAACGCTGGATCCGCGCTACTACAGTTCGCGCGGACCGATGCTGGCGGGCGAGTTTCGCTATCTGCTGCCCGGCAGCCATGCCAGCAATGGCCAGCTCAACGTCGAGTACGTACCCAACGACAGCGGCACCAGCGACGGCACGACCAATACCAACGGCCAGTCGCGTTACCTGATCGACTACAACGACACCACCCACCTGTGGGACAGCTGGAGCTTCGTGGGCTCGTACAATCATGCGTCGGACAGTGCGTATCTGTATGACTTCGGCAACGCCTTGTCGAGCACGGTGATCTATACCCTGGCGTCGAACGCGGCCATCGTCGGCGGCGGCACCTGGTGGAATGCCTCGTTCGGCGGATTGGTTTATCAAAACACCAACCCGTTCGCGACCGACGCGGTGAATCCGTACGACAAGCTGCCGTACGCGACACTCAACCTGAATGTGCCGATCTCGCGCTGGCTGGAATTCGGCGCGAACAACGAATTCGACGACTTTCACAAGGCGAACTTCGTCGAAGGCGAGCGTCTCGATCTGTATCCCTACATCCAGGCAGACTTCGGTAATTCGGCCTGGTTCGTGCGGCCGAAAGTGGCCTATCGCTACACCGGTTACGATCTCAGCGGCGATTATCAGAATTACGGTTATTCGGGCCTGTTGAGCACCGGTGCAACGTCACCATTCACGGACAAGTCGCCGAGCCGCGCGCTGCCGATCGTCAGCCTCGACAGCGGCCTGGTCTTCGATCGCAGCGTGTCGTTCTTCGGCGACAGTTACACCCAGACGCTGGAGCCGCGGGCCTACTACCTCTACGTGCCGTACCGAAATCAGGACAACCTGCCGCTGTTCGATACGTCGCTGACGTCGTTCGACTATTACCAGCTCTTCACGCCCAACCAGTTTGCCGGCGACGATCGCCAGATGAACGCGAACAACCTCACCGGCGCGCTAACCACCCGTCTGCTCGACGAAAACGGCGCGGAGAAATTTTCGGCCAGCTTCGGACAAATCCGGTATTTCACCCCGCAACGCGTGCAGATCCCGTCCGGAGACAATACCGTTCCGGCAGCCACCAATTTCAACGGCTCCGATTACGTTGCGCAGATCGACATGCAACTAAACGACCGCTGGCGTGTCAATACGGCGTACCAGTGGAGCCCGAATACCCATCAAACCGACATGGCCGCCTTCGAGTTGCAGCATCGCCTGGGCAACGACGGCATATTGAATTTTTCCTACCACTATCGACGCGGGCTGCTGGATCAATACAGCGTCTCGGCGGTTTATCCGATATCCGCTTATTGGCGCCTGATCGGGTCATGGAGCTATGAGGAGCCGATCAAGGGTCTGGAAAATACGGCGACGGGAACGGTGGAGGCCCTGGCGGGCATCGAGTACGACAGCTGCTGCGTCACGCTGAGGCTGGTCGATCGCAACTACGTCAACCAGACCTACTACGGCACCGTGGCGGTGCCGACCGCCAGCAATACCAATCTTCGCGACAACGCCATCATGTTCGAAGTGGTGTTCAAGGGACTGGGTTCGACCGGCGGTCAAATCGATCCCACCTTGCGCCGTGATATTCTCGGCTATCAGTAATTGGCTGTTCTTCTCTTGTATCCACCCATGTTGTCAGCAACCGTGACGACCCAGGCTTTTCACCGATGAAGCAATTTTCTGCACTTTTCCTGCTGGCGCTCGCGACGGCGCTCCCCGTGCACGCCCAGCTGTTGCCGGGCGCCGCGGCATCGGCCAATCAGCCGATCGATCGCATCGTGGCTGTGGTCAATGACGACGTGATCCTGCAAAGCGAGTTGAACGAGGCCACGCGTTCGGTCCAGCAGCAGTACGCCAGCCAGCCCGGCCAGCTGCCGCCGCCGGACGTGCTGCAGAAGCAGGTGCTCGATCGCCTGATCCTGAACCGGCTGCAGCTTCAGAAAGCGGACGATCAGGGTATCCACGTCTCCGACGCCGACGTCGATCAGGCGGTCAACGGCGTGGCCCAGCAGAACAAGATGACGCCCGACCAGCTGCGCGCGGCGGTGGAGCACGACGGCGGCAGCTTCGCGGCGTTCCGCCAGCAGCTGGCCGACCAGATCACCATTCAGCGACTGCACCAGAGCGTGATCCAGGATTCCGTATCGGTGACCGACAGCGAAGTCACCAATCTCCTCGAGAGCCCCACCTACAAGGCCGGCGAAGTGCATCTGGCGCACATCCAGATCAGCACGCCCAGCGGCGCCGATGCGGCCGCGATCCAGGCGACGCAGGCCAAGGCCGAACAGGCAGTGGCCGCGCTCAAGGGCGGCATGGATTTCAACGCCGCAGCCATCCGTTTTTCCGACGCCTCCGATGCGCTGGAAGGCGGCGACCTCGGCTGGCGCCGCATGGACGCCATTCCGCCCGCTTTCGTCGACACCATTGCGGCCATGAAGCCCGGCGACGTGAGCCCGGCGCTGCGCGGCCCGACCGGCTTCAACATCATCAAGCTGATCGGCCAGCGCGAGCCCAGCCGCCAGGTCGTCACCGAATATCACGCGCGCCAGATCCTGATCAAGCCGAGCGAACTGATCAGCCCGGAACAGGCGCAGCAGAAGGCGCAGGACATCTATAACCGCATCGTCAACAAGCACCAGGACTTTGCCGCCATCGCGAAAAAGGATTCGGCCGATCCCACCACCGCCAATGCCGGCGGCGACATGGGTTGGTTCAAGCAGCAGGACTGGGGTTCGAGCGTGGCTCAGCAACTCGATACGCTGAAGGACAACCAAGTCTCCCAGCCGTTCCAGACCGAAGCCGGCTGGCACATCATCGAGCGTCTGGGAACCCGGCAAAGCGATGTCACCGACGAGACGGCACGCAACGAAGCGCGGCAGGCCATCGGCAACCGCAAGTCCGAGCAGGTCTACGACGATTACCTGCGTCAGATGCGCTCCACCGCCTACATCAACATCCTGGTGCCCGAACTGCGCTCGGCCGACGATCAGGCTGCCCCGACCAGCACCACGCCCTGAACGGAGAGCCTGTTCACTTGAACGGGACGCCCCTCCCGCGCCTTGCCATCACCGCCGGTGAGCCGGCGGGCGTGGGGCCGGAACTGGTGATACGACTGGCCGCCACGTCGCTGGCGGCCAACCTCATCGCGATTACCGATCGTCACTTGCTTGAGCGCGCCGCTGCACGCTGCGGCACGACCATTGACCTGATCGATGACGACGGCAGCGTGCAGTTGCAGCGCCAGCCGGGCACGCTACGCGTCAGGCATGTACCGCTGGCGGCGCCGGAAGACCCCGGCCATCCCGATCCAGCCAATGCCCACCACGTGCTCGCCACCCTGGGGGAGGCGGCCGACGGCTGCATAGCCGGCCGCTACGACGCGGTGGTCACGGCGCCGCTGCAGAAATCCTCGATCAACGACGCCGGCATTCGCTTCAGCGGACACACCGAATACTTTGCCGAACGCGCGCATGCCGATGTGGTGATGATGCTGGCTAGCCCCGAGCTGCGGGTGGCCCTGGTCACCACACATCTGCCCCTGGTCGCGGTATCGGCCGCGATCACCCGCGACGCGCTCACGCGCACGCTGCGCATCGTACATGCGGAGCTGCGCGCCAAATTTGGCCTGGCCCGGCCGCGCATCGCCGTACTGGGCCTGAACCCGCACGCCGGCGAGGCCGGCCATATGGGCCACGAGGAGATCGACACCATCATCCCCACCTTGAACGCGCTGCGCGCCGAAGGCATGCATCTGCTCGGACCGCTGCCAGCCGATACTGCCTTCGTGCCGACGCAGCGGCCGCTGTACGACGCCGTTCTGGCGATGTATCACGATCAGGCGCTGCCGGTGCTGAAAAGCGAGGCGTTCGATCGCACGGTGAACCTCACGCTCGGCCTGCCGTTTATCCGTACTTCGGTCGACCACGGCACGGCGCTGGATCTCGCCGGCACCGGCAAGGCCGATCCGGCGAGCCTGATCGCCGCCGCGCATATGGCGTTGGATCTGGCAGCGCGCCGCACCACTCATCCATCCGTTCCTCTACCCACAGAGGAAATGGCCGAGCGGCCAAGCTCGCCGGGAAAGCCATGAACGCCCGCCCCAAGAAAAGCTTCGGTCAACACTTCCTGCACGACCAGCGCTATATCCATCAGATCGTCAGTATGATGGCACCGCAACGCGAGGACGTCGTGGTCGAGATCGGCCCCGGCGAAGGCGCGCTGACCCTGCCACTGCTGAAGGCCGCCGGTAAACTCACCGCGATCGAACTGGACACCGATCTGATCCCGGGCCTGCAGGCGCGCGCTGCCGGCGTCGGCGAGCTGCAGATCATTCACGCCGACGTGCTGAAAGTGGACTTCACCGCGCTGGCGAAAAATCTGGGCGTGCCGCGGCTGCGCATCGCCGGCAATCTGCCGTACTACATTTCCAGCCCGATCCTGTTTCACTGCGTCGATCATTTCGATGCGATCCAGGATCTGCATTTCATGCTGCAGAAAGAGGTCGTCGACCGCATGGCCGCCGAACCCGGCAGCAAGGTCTACGGCCGGCTGTCGGTCATGCTGCAGCTGGCGTGCCGGGTCGAGCCGCTGTTCGATGTACCGCCCGAGGCGTTTCGCCCGCCGCCGAAAGTGGAATCGTCTGTCGTGCGGCTGCTGCCGCTGTCGACCGAACAAAAGCATGACGCCGATCCGGCCCACGTTTACGCGGTGGTCAAAGCGGCCTTCGCGCAGCGGCGCAAGACGCTCAGCAACGCGCTTAAGCAGCTGCTGGACGGCGACGCCATTCGCCGCGCCGACGTCGACCCCAAGGCTCGCGCGGAAACGCTGGCACCGGCAGACTTTGTGCGGCTGGCAAAAATCTACAGCACGCAGTCGCAGACGTAGTTCATCGCGCCGGCTCATCACAGACGTGAAGGCTGCGCCCCATTCACGGTGGCAGGCCTTACAATCGGCGCATGAATGAAAAAGCTTCCTACACGATCGATGTGCAGGTCGAAACGCGCTTCGTCCCCGACCAATCGAAGCCCGGTGACAATCGCTACGTTTTCGCCTACACGATCACCCTGCGCAACGCGGGCGACATGCCCGCGCGCCTGTTGACCCGCCACTGGATGATCACCGACGCCAACGGCAAGGTCGAAGAGGTACGCGGCGACGGCGTCGTCGGTGAGCAGCCGTGGATGCGCCCCGGCGACGATTTCGAGTACACCTCCGGCGCCGTGCTGGAAACGCCGGTGGGCACAATGGGCGGCAGCTACCAGATGCTGGCCGACGACGGTACGCGGTTCGACGCGCCGATACCGACCTTCACCCTGTCCATTCCGCGCACGCTGCATTGACCGGGCAATCGTGATGGACTCGCTTCGGCCCTTCCCCGCCGCAACGGACGCGGACTGACATGGCAACGTACGCCATCGGCGACGTGCAGGGCTGCTATCCCGAGCTGCAGCGGCTGCTGGAAAAACTGCGCTTCGACCCGGCGCGCGACCAGCTTTGGTTCTGCGGCGATCTGGTCAACCGCGGCGGCCAGTCGCTGGAAACGCTTCGGCTGATTCACGAGCTGCGCGAGTCCTGCGTGGTCACGCTGGGCAATCACGATCTGAGCCTGTTGGCGATTTCGCAGCGCCGACCCGACGCGCAGGCGCGGGTGAATCCCGAGCTGCGCGAAGTGCTGTTCGCCGCCGACGCGCCGGTGCTGTTCGAATGGATGCGCTCGCAAAAGCTGCTCCATCACGACGAACAGCTCAACTGGACCATGGTGCACGCCGGCCTCGCGCCGATGTGGACGCTGAAGCAAGCGCAACGCGCAGCACAGGACGTCGAGCGCGAGTTGTCCAGCCCGCGCCATCCGCGGCTGCTGCGCAATCTGTTCGGCAACCGTCCGGCAGTTTGGTCGAGCCGACTGCAAGGCCTGGACCGGCAGCGCGCCACGATCAACACGATGACGCGGATGCGCTATTGCGACGTCAACGGCCGCATCGACTTCGATGCCAAGGACATTCCCGGCACACAAAAGCCCGGCCTGTATCCCTGGTTCGAGGTGCCCGGCATGCGCCGCCGCGATACGCGTATCGTCTGCGGCCACTGGTCGGCGCTGGGCCGTTTTGCCGGCCTGGGCGTGCACGCCATCGACACCGGTTGCGTCTGGGGCGGCAAGCTGACCGCGCTGCGCATCGACGAGGAGGAACCGCAGTACATCACCGTCGACGCCGAGCCGCACCGACATAGACCGCCCGGCGGCGAAGACTGAGTGAGCTTCAGCTCATAAAAAACCCCGCGGAAGCGGGGTTTTTATTGCCTTCGAGCGGCTTTCGATCAGGCCAGCTGACCGTGGCAATGCTTGTATTTCTTGCCCGATCCGCAGGGGCAAGGATCGTTGCGGCCGACCTTCGGGCTGTCCTGCTCCGGCAGACGCTGGTAGCTGCCGGCGTCGTCGCCAGCTGCCGGCAATGCTGCACCGAAAGCGCTCTCCGACGCGCCGCCGCCAGTGGCCAGCATCTGCGCCTGCAGGCGTTCGGCCATGCGCTGCTGCTCGGCTTCCATCGCGGCGACTTCCTCTTCGCTGCGAATACGAATGCGCGCCAGCATCTGCACCACTTCGGCCTTGATGCGATTGAGCATGTCGGAGAACAGCTTGAACGATTCGCGCTTGAACGCCTGCTTCGGATCCTGCTGGGCGTAGCCGACCAGATAGATACCCTGGCGCAGATAATCCATGTTGGCCAGATGATCTTTCCATGCGTTGTCGACCACAGTCAGCATGATGTGTTTTTCCAGCTGACGCATGGTTTCGGCACCGACCTGCGCCTCCTTGGCCTGGAAGAACTGCTCCACCGATTCGCGCACGTGGTTGAGAATCATCTCAGCGTCGATCTCGTGCTGCTGCTCTATCCACTTCGGCAGTTCGAGCGACAGGCCGAACTCGCTTTCCAGCTCGCGATCCAGCGCGGGGATGTCCCACTGCTCGTCGATGCTCTCGGCAGGCACATGCGCGCGCACCATCGACTGCACGACATCCTCGCGGATATCGGCCACGGTGGCGGACACGTCCTCACCCTCAAGCAGCTCATCGCGCTGGCGGTAAATCACCTTACGCTGGTCGTTGGCGACGTCGTCGAATTCCAGCAGGTGCTTGCGGATGTCGAAGTTGTGCTGCTCGACCTTGCGCTGGGCCTTTTCGATCTGCCGGCTGATCATGCGATCTTCCAGCGCGTCGTCGTCCTTCATGCCGAAGCGCTTCATCCAGCGGATCAGGCCCTCGCCGCCGAAGATGCGCAGCAGGTTGTCTTCCAGCGACAGGTAGAAGCGCGACGAACCCGGATCGCCCTGGCGGCCCGAACGGCCACGCAGCTGGTTGTCGATGCGGCGCGACTCGTGGCGCTCGGTACCGATGATGTGCAGGCCGCCCGCCGCCAGCACCTGCTCGTGCAGCTTTTTCCATTCGGCCTTGACGCGCTGGCGATCGATATCGGTGGCGTCTTCCGGCAGCTTGGACATGGCGGCCTCGAGGCTGCCGCCGAGCACGATATCGGTGCCGCGACCGGCCATATTGGTGGCGATGGTCACCTGGCCCGGCGCACCGGCCTGCGCCACGATGTGCGCCTCGCGCTCGTGCTGCTTGGCGTTGAGCACCTCGTGCGCGACCTTGGCCTGGGTCAGCAGGCCGGACAGCAGCTCGGATACTTCGATCGAGGTAGTACCCACCAGCACCGGCTGGCCGCGCTCGTGGCAGGCCTTGATGTCCTCGATCACCGCGCGGTATTTCGGCTCCTGCGACAGGAAAATCATGTCCGAGTTGTCCTTGCGGATCATCGGCTGGTGGGTCGGGATCACCACCACTTCCAGGCCGTAGATACTCTGGAACTCGAACGCTTCGGTGTCCGCCGTGCCGGTCATGCCGGCCAGCTTCTTGTACATGCGGAACAGGTTCTGGAACGTCACCGTGGCGAGCGTCTGATTCTCACGCTGGATCGGCACGCCTTCCTTCGCCTCGACGGCCTGATGCAGGCCGTCGGACCAGCGGCGCCCGGCCAGGGTGCGGCCGGTGAACTCGTCGACGATGATGACCTCGCCGTCGCGCACGATGTAGTCGACGTCGCGCTGGTAAATGCCGTTCGCGCGCAGCGCCGCGTTGAGGTGATGCACCACGGCCAGGTTCTTCGAATCGTACAGACCGCTGTCCTGCTCGATGACGCCGGCCTCGCGCAGCAGCTCGTCGGCGTGCTGCATGCCCTCTTCGGACAGGTGCACCTGCTTCTGTTTTTCGTCGACCCAGTAATCGCCCGGACTGTTCTCGTCCGCCTGGCGGATCATCCGCGGCACGATCTTGTTCACCGCCAGATACAGCTGCGGTGAATCCTCGGCCGGGCCGGAAATGATCAGCGGGGTGCGCGCCTCGTCGATCAGGATCGAGTCGACCTCGTCGACGATCGCGTAGTGCAGGCCGCGCTGGTAGCGCTGCTCCTTGCTCAGCGCCATGTTGTCGCGCAGGTAGTCGAAACCGAATTCGTTGTTGGTGCCGTAGGTGATGTCCGCCGCATAGGCCGCGTGCTTGTCGGCGTGTTCCATGCCCGGATACACGACGCCCACGTCGAGGCCCAGAAAGTTGTACAGCTTGCCCATCTGGGCGGAGTCGCGGCGCGCCAGATAATCGTTGACCGTGACCACGTGCACGCCGTTGCCGGCCAGCGCATTGAGGTATACCGGCAGCGTACCGACCAGGGTCTTGCCCTCGCCGGTGCGCATTTCGGCGATTTTGCCCGAATGCAGCACCATGCCGCCGATCATCTGCACATCGTAGTGGCGCATGCCGAGCGTACGCTTGGCCGCTTCGCGGACCACCGCGAACGCTTCGGGCAGCAGCTTGTCCAGCGTCTCGCCGCCGGCCACGCGCTGCTTGAATTCCGCCGTCTTGTCGCGCAGGGCGTCGTCGCTGAGCTTTTCGAACTCCGGCTCGAGCGCATTGATGCGGGAAACGCTGCGGGAGAGCTGGCGCAGCACGCGATCGTTGCGGCTACCGAAAAGACTCGTCAGGGCACGGTTGAACATCGATCTTCCGGATTGGGAAACAAGTTGACTGCAGCGGACGCAAGCCAGTCGGGCATATTACTACATGCCCAAGTCCTGCATGCCGCACGCTGGCCGCCTCGGGACTTGAATCTGTCCTTACAGCGCAGTCGTTGCGGCTTGCAGGGCCTGTGCGTGTTATGGACGCAGGCAAGCATCGTCTGGCATCCGACTAGTGATACCGGATGGCGGCTGGGTCGATGGGATTCAAGGTCACCGGCGACGCCGGAGCTTTTTGGGTCAGCGATGGTTGCGCGCAAAGGCCAGCGGATTGACCACATGGCCGTCGTACCAGACCTCGAAGTGTACGTGCGAGCCGGTCGACCGACCGGTGGACCCGGCCTGCGCCACCACGGTGCCGACCTGAACATGCTCGCCGGCATGCACATCCAGCGCGCTGTTGTGCGCATAGCGTGTCATATAGCCATTGCCGTGATCGATCTCGACCACATTGCCATAGCCGTTGCGTACCCCGGCATAGGTCACCATGCCCTCGGCGACGGCATGCACCGGCGTTCCATAGGGCGTGGAAATATCGATGCCGGTATGGCGGGCGGCGCGGCCATCGAACGGATCGGGCCGCGCACCGAAGTACGAAGAAATATAACCCTCGACCGGCATGCCGGTGGGTTTGAGATTCGATTCGATCTTGGCGTCGAGCAACAGGCTTTGCAGCGCGGACAGCTGTGCCTGCTGCGTGTCGAACTGGCTGGCCAGCTGGCTGATGCTGCTGTCCAGCGTCTGTGGCAAGGCGTAGGCGCTGCCGCTGACATCTTCCACGCCGCCGACGGCCGGCGGCTGGTCGAAATTGAATTCGGTCGCGTCCAGCTTGCCGACCTCGGTCAGCCGCTCGCCCAGCGCGTTCAGCCGCGTCGACTGCGCCTGCAGCTGGCCGAGCTTGACCGCCAGCGCATTCAGATCGCGCTGGGAATCCCCGCGCAAACCGCTGAGCTGCGTGCTCTGCTGCTTCACCTGCTGCTGCAGCTCGCGGATCTGCGACAGCGCCCGATCTCGAGGACTGGCTACGGTCAGCGCAAGCGCCACTCCCGCGCCGATGCAGCCCACAACGCTCAATGCCAGCAGGGAAAGCAGCTTCCAGCGCAAGCGCCGGTCGGCCAGATCGAGGGTTTTGGGCAATTTACGCGAACGTGAGACGAGTATGATTTGCATATGTTTCCAAAATCGAATACCGGCACCATGCAGCGCGTCTCACCTGCCATCGCTCGCCGCAGCGGCAACGGACCGAAGTCCATCGTCGACTGTGGCTCCTTCGCCACGCTGGCCAAGAGGGCCGGCGTGCTCGAAGCGCTGGATCGCGCCCTGCGTCAGACGTTGCCATCGCCGTTGCGCGAGCAGGTTCGTTTCGCCGACCTGCGCAACAGCCGCCTCGTCTTTCTGGCGTCTTCACCGGCTTGGGCAACGCGCCTGCGGCTTATGCAGACACAGATTCTTGCCGCCGCCCACGCCATTGGCACAAGCGCCAGTTTCGTCACCGTGAAAGTGGTTCCCCAACCGCCGCTCGTGGTGGAGCCGGACCGGTCAAAACCGCTTTCTCCCGCCGCCGCGGCCCATCTCCAGGCCACCGCCGCCTCGCTCTCAGACCCCGAACTGCGGGATCTGTTCCTTGGACTGGCGTCCCTCGCCGAAACCGCTGATTCCAAAGCAAAAAATCGAGACTGAACCGCTTTTGTCGGTTATCTCATGCTTGCGCTCGAACCTCCAACAAGGTGGTTCGCCGCATGGCAAGCTTCGATTTATAGCACGCGCTCCTCACCTGTTGGCAACAAATGTCTAAAAGAGGTGAAGGAAAACAGCAAACCGGGCAGACGTCGCAAAAACAAAAAGGCCACGTCCCAAGACGTGGCCTTTGTTCGAAACGGTTGTTGAGCGGCCGTTCTAGCCGTCGATCAAATCGCCTGAGCGGGATGCGCGTAAGAAATCGGCGAGGTGGCAGGGTCGTCCTGGTAGCTGACCTCTTCCCACGCGGTCACGTCGGCCATCAGCGTGCGCAGCAGCTTGTTGTTGAGCTCATGACCCGACTTGTGCGCGCTGTAGGCGCCGATCAGGCTGTGGCCGAGCAGGTACAGGTCGCCGATCGCGTCGAGAATCTTGTGCTTCACGAATTCGTCTTCGTAACGCAGACCGTCTTCGTTGAGCACGCGGTAATCGTCGAGCACCACGGCGTTGTCCATCGAACCACCGAGCGCGAGGTTCTTCTCACGCATCATTTCGATGTCGCGCATGAAGCCGAACGTGCGGGCGCGGCTGACTTCCTTGACAAAGGAAGTGGTGGAGAAGTCGATTTCGGCGCGCGAAGTGCGCTTGCTGATGATGGGGTGATTGAAGTCGATCGAAAAACCGACCTTGAAACCTTCGAACGGCGAGATGCTCGCCCACTTATCACCTTCCTGCACTTTCACCGGCTTTTTGATGCGGATGAAGCGCTTGGCGACGTTCTGTTCCTCAATGCCAGCTGACTGCAGTAGAAACACGAAGGGGCCTGCACTGCCATCCATGATCGGAACTTCAGGTGCTGAAAGGTCCACGTAAGCATTGTCGATGCCTAATCCCGCCATGGCGGAAAGAAGATGCTCAACCGTGGAAACCTTGGCCTCGCCGTTGACCAGCGTGGTCGACCAGCTCGTGTCGCCGACGTTGTCCTGACGGGCGCGAATGTCGACCGGCGGCTCAAGATCCGTGCGGCGAAAAACGATACCGGTATTTGGCGCTGCGGGCCGCAGGGTCATGTAGACCTTGTCGCCTGTGTGCAGGCCAACGCCCGTGGCGCGGATAATATTTTTAAGCGTACGCTGCTTGATCATTTTTGTTGGTACCCGTGTAGGCACAGCCAATTAGGAGCGGATGCTAACACAGTTTTAACCTGCGGCAATAGCAAACCATACCGTACAGTCTGATTAAGCCTTCATGTTTCCTTCATCACTGAACGCGACATTCAGGCAACCTCCTGCTCCCGACAAATCCTGCTGCTCGACACAACACCCGTGCCTGGGACGGGAATCCGGCATGGGCATTGAACCGGCGAATCAGACAGCGCCTGACTTGCCAGCCATGCGCCACTGTGGACGCATAGTCGTTGCTCCCCACACGAACAAACCACCGGTCCGAACGCCTGGTCGGCATACTCGGCAAGAGAACGCTGCCGAACCGTCATTCCTGGCGCGTGCGGGCACGCGCAAAGAATGCGATCTCAGATGGACAGGCTAAACGGACGTTTGTTCAATATTTCACGCCTCCTTAGCGAATCTTTTCACTTCAGTCGGCCTGGCGGCGCAGAAATGCCGGGATATCGAGGTAGTCGAAACCAGGCTCAGCACTCTTCGCCGGCGCGCTGTTGGTATCGTCGCGGGCGCTATGGCTGACCGTGTTGGTCTCCGGCTGAGCGTAGTCGACCACTTCGTTGCCCGTGCCGGTACGCAGCACCACCGGGCGCGGGCGCATCTGCACCTGCTGGGTTTCCACCATGCGCATCGGCTGACGCGAGGCGGCGGCGCGGTTCAGGCCGGTAGCGACGACAGTGACACGGACGTCGTCCTTCATGTCCGGATCGAGCGAGGTACCGATCACCACCGTGGCGTCTTCGCTGGCGAAGTCGTGGATGATGCGGCCGATCTCGTCGAACTCGCGCATGGTCAGGTTGGTGCCGGCCGTCACGTTGACCAGGATGCCGCAGGCGCCGTTGAGGTTGACGTCCTCCAGCAGCGGGTTCTTGATCGCCGCTTCGGCGGCTGCCTGAGCGCGGTCATCACCGCGGGCGGTGCCCGAGCCCATCATCGCCAGGCCCATTTCGGACATCACGGTGCGGACGTCGGCGAAGTCGACGTTGATCAGGCCCGGCGCCGTGATCAGATCGGCAATGCCCTGCACGGCGCCCTGCAGCACGTCGTTGGCGGCCTTGAACGCGTTCAGCAGCGTCACGTCGCGACCCAGCACGCTGAGCAGCTTCTCGTTCGGCACGGTGATCAGCGAATCCACATGCTGCGAGAGGTCTTCGATGCCCTTCAACGCGACCTGCATGCGCCGACGGCCTTCGAACGGAAACGGCTTGGTGACCACCGCCACAGTGAGAATGCCCTTTTCCTTGGCCAGCTGGGCCACCACCGGCGCCGCGCCCGTACCGGTGCCGCCGCCCATGCCGGCGGTGATGAACACCATGTCGGCACCTTCGAGCATCGCTTCGATGCGTTCACGATCTTCCAGCGCGGCCTGACGACCGACTTCCGGATTGGCGCCGGCACCCAGACCCTTGGTCACGTTGCCACCGAGCTGCAGGTGGGTACGCGAGCCGCAGCTGGTCATGGCCTGCGCGTCGGTGTTGGCGACGATGAATTCGACGCCTTCGATGTTGGCATTGAGCATGTGGGCCACGGCATTGCCGCCGCCACCGCCTACGCCGATGACTTTGATGACTGCATTTGGTGCGAGCTTATCGATGAGTTCAAACATTTCCCGTCCTCCTAAAGAGTTGTTGTCGTTGTAACCAGGGAACGCGACTCCGTGTCGGTCCATGGTGGTGGGCTGGTTCCTTCTGCCCCGGGTGACAACTCCATGCGTCACCCGATAAAGCGTGTTTTCAACTCAGAAATTCTTGGTGATCCAGCTGCGCAGCCTGTCCACCAGGCCGCCGACGCTGCCGCCAGCCGGACCGCTGACGCGCATGCCTCCCGCGCGTGCGCCGTGCAGCAGCAGACCCACGCCGGTGGCGTGCAGAGGACTGGCCACGACCTCACCCAAACCGGTGATCTGCTGCGGCACGCCGATGCGCACCATCTTGTGGAAGATCTCCTCCGCCAGCTCCAGCGCGCCCTCCATCTTGGACGCGCCGCCGGTCAGTACCACGCCAGCCGCCACCAGGCTTTCATAGCCGGAGCGGCGTAACTGGTCCTGCACCATCTCGAAGATTTCCTCGTAACGCGCCTGCACGCTCTGCGCGAGCGATTGCCGCGCCAGACGACGCGGCGGACGATCGCCGACACTGGGCACCTGGATCGTCTCTTCCGCGTGCGCCAAGCCCGTCTGCGCGCAGGCGTACTTGATCTTGATTTCCTCGGCGTGCGCGGTCGGCGTATGCACGCCGTAGGCGATGTCGCTGGTCACCTGATCGCCGCCGATCGGCAGCGAGGCGGTGAAGCGGATCGAGCCCTGCGTGTAGATGGCGATGTCCGTCGTACCGGCACCGATATCGACCAGGCAGACGCCCAGCTCGCGCTCGTCGTCGGTCAGCACGGCCTTGGCGCTGGCCAGCGCCGAGGGCACCAGCTCGTCGACCGAGAGGCCGCAACGCTGAATGCACTTGGTGATGTTCTGCACCGCCGCAGCCGCGCCGGTGACCAGATGCACGTTGGCCTCCAGCCGCACGCCGCTCATGCCGACCGGTGAACGGATGCCGTCCTGGCCATCGATGCGATATTCCTGCGACTCCTTATAAAGGACCTTGCGATCGGCGGGGATCGCCACCGCGCTGGCCGCTTCCAGCACCTGCTCCAGATCGCCCGCCGTCACTTCGCGGTCGCGGATCGCGGCGTTGCCGTGCGAGTTGCGCGTTTCCAGATGGCTGCCGGAAATGGAGGCCACCACCGAGCGAATGTCGCAGCCGGCCATCAGCTCGGCCTCTTCCACCGCGCGCTGGATCGAGTGCACGGTCGATTCGATGTCCACCACCGAACCGCGCTTCATGCCGCGCGACACGTGGGTGCCGATGCCGATGACGGTGATCGGCTCGCCAGGCTCGTACTCGCCCACGATGGCCACCACTTTCGAGGTGCCGATATCGAGGCCGACGACCAGCTGTTTGTCATTACGCGGCTTCATAGGGAGATGCTCATATGCGGGTCGGGCCTCCAGCAGCGTGGGTGGCGATCGGCGGTTGCGGCCAGCGCACGGCAAATCCATTGGTGTAGCGAAGGTCGGCGTAGGCGAAGGCGTCGGTATGACCGGCCGTCATCTGCGGATAGACGTCGAGGAAGCGGCGCAGCCGGCGACCGGCCTGATCGCGATCGCCGATGACGATCTGGGCACCCGTTGCGGTGGTGACGCTCCAGCTGCCGCGCTCGGTCAGCGCCACGCCGGTGATATCCAGATGCGTACCGGCAAACGCCTTGTGCGTTTCGGCGTAGAAGCTCACCACCTCGGCCAGTCGGGCGTCGGGACCACTGAGTTTCGGCAGGGCGCCGGTGTCGTCGCTGTCCGGCGCGTCGAAGACCAGACCCTGACGGCTGATCAGCTGCTTGTCGTTCCAGCGGGCGAACGGCTGACGCTCGTAGATGCGCAGCAACAGGGTGTCGGGCCAGCGCTTGCGCGCCTGCACCGACTCCACCCACGGCAGCGCCGCGACCGCCTTTTGCACCGCATCCAGATCCAGCGCAAAAAAGCCCTTGCCCAGATGTGGCAGTACGACTGCACGCAGCTGATCCGGCGTGACGTGCTTGAACTCGGCCTGCACGGTGAGCTGCGTCACCGGCCAGCGATTGACCGCAAACCAGCCGCGCAGCACGCCGACGATCGGCAGCGCGACCAGCGCGACGGCCAGGCACCAGGCGACAAGGCGGACGGTACCCCTCATGCATTCCCCCGGAAGCTCGTCTCGAGCACGCGCCAGCACAGCTCCTGGTAATCGATCCCGGCTTCGGCGGCGGCCTTCGGCACCAGCGAGTGCGACGTCATGCCCGGCGCGGTGTTCACTTCCAGCAGCCAGTTGCGGCCGGCGGCATCGCGCATCACGTCGACGCGACCCCAGCCGCTGCAGGCCAGCGCATCGAAGGCGCGCAGCGACAGCGCGCGCAGCTGCTGCTCGGCGTCGCCCTCCAGCCCGGGGCAGATGTACTGCGTGTCGTCGGCGATGTATTTGGCGTTGTAGTCGTAGTACTCGCCTTTGGGCACGATGCGGATGCTGGCCAGCACCTGCCGATCGAGAATGCCGACGGTGAATTCGCCGCCGCCCTCGATCAGGGTTTCCATCATCAGGTCGCCCGGATATTTGGCGGCCAGTGCCACGGCCGCATCCAGATCCTGCTCGTCGAACACGCGCGTCACGCCCACGCTGGAACCTTCCCAGGCCGGCTTTACCACCAGCGGAAAACCGATTTCGCGCGCCGCGGCGTGCATGTCGGCGCCGCGCGGCAGCGCCTTGAAGATCGGCGTGGGCAAACCGATCGCCTGCCACACCTGCTTCGCGCGGATCTTGTCCAACGACAGCGCCGAACCCAGCACGCCCGAGCCGGTGAACGGCACACCGAGCGACTGCAGCGCGCCCTGCAGCTCACCGTTCTCGCCGCCCGCGCCATGCAGAATATTGAACACGCGGGCAAAGTGGCCGGCGCGCACGGCGTCCAGCAGCGCCGGAATGCCGTCGATCGCGTGCGCATCCACGCCGCGCGCCTTCAGCGCAGCGAGCACGCCGCGGCCGGAGTCCAGCGACACGTCGCGTTCGGCCGAGCTGCCGCCCATCACCACGGCGACGCGGCCGAACTGAGCGGGATCTTTGATTTTGTTAGGCATGCTTGCTGGCTGACTCATGATTTATGCGTCCTCAGTTCGCCGAGCTGCGAAAGCTCCAGCGCTGCGGCACCGATATCGCCCGCGCCCAGCAGCAGCAGCAGATCGCCGTCGCGCAGCAGGGTGGGCAGCGTGTCTTTGAATTCGCGCGGATGGTCGATCAGCACCGGATCGACCTTGCCGCGAGCGCGCACGGCGCGCGCCAGCGCGCGACCGTCGGCGCCGGCGATCGGCGCTTCGCCGGCCGGATAGACGTCGGTGAGCACCAGCACGTCGGCTTCGGCCAGCACGTTGGCGAAGTCGTCCAGCAGATCGCGCGTGCGGCTGTAGCGGTGCGGCTGAAAGCCCACCACCAGACGACGCTTCGGCCAGCCGCCGCGGGCCGCCTCGAACACCGCGGCCAGCTCGCGCGGGTGATGACCGTAGTCGTCGACCAGCAGCACGCTGCCCTTATCCAGCGCGATCTCGCCGCGCGGATGGAAGCGTCGGCCGACGCCCTGAAAGTGCTGCAGCGCGTGCGCCATCGCGTCGGCTTCGACACCGAGCTGCCAGCCAATGGTCACCGCGGCCAGCGCGTTCAGCACATTGTGACGACCCGGCAGATTGAGCTTCATCGGCACGGCAGCATCGCGCCCCGGCAGCACGACGTCGAAATGCATCTCGAATCCGTGCTGGCTGATGTTGACCGCCCGCACGTCGGCGTCCGGCGTATCGATGCCGTAGGTCATCACGCGGCGCGTCGTGGTTTTGGCCAGCTCGGCCACTTCCTCGTCATCCACGCACAACACGGCCAGCCCGTAGAACGGCAACCGGTGCAGAAAATCGGCGAAGGCCTTTTTCACCTGCGCGAAATCGCCGCCGTAATTTTCCAGATGGTCGGCGTCAACGTTGGTCACCGCCGCGATCACCGGCGACAGCAGCAGAAACGAGCCGTCGGACTCGTCCGCCTCGGCTACCAGATACTGGCCGGTGCCCAGGCGCGCGTTGGCGCCCGCCGCGTTGAGCTGTCCGCCGATCACGAACGTCGGATCGTAGCCCGCCTCGGCCAGCACGCTGGCGGTGAGGCTGGTCGTGGTGGTCTTGCCGTGCGTGCCCGCGATGGCGATGCCGCGACGAAAGCGCATCAGCTCGCCCAGCATTTCCGCGCGCGGAATCACCGGAACGCGCGCTGCGCGAGCCGCGACCAGCTCGGGGTTTTCTTTGCTGATCGCGCTCGACGTGACCACCACGTCGGCGTCGCCGATATGTTCAGCCGCGTGGCCGACATGCACGCTGATACCAAGCTGCTGCAGCCGCTGCGCGGTCGGCGAGTTGGCGCGATCGGAACCGGATACCGCGTAGCCGAGATTGTGCAGCACCTCGGCGATGCCGCTCATGCCGACACCGCCGATGCCGATGAAGTGCACGCGGCGAAACGTGCTCATCAGATCCTCGTGTGCGTGCAGGCGACGCAGCGTCATGCGGCGACCTCCATGCAGGCGCGCGCGATGACCTGCGCGGCGTCGGGTTTGGCCAGCGTGTGAGCCGCCACTGCCATCGCCGTCATGCGATCGCGATCGTGCAGCATCGCCGAAAGCCGCTGTGCCAGCTGCTGTGCGTCGAGATCGCGCTCCTGAATCAGCTCCGCCGCGCCGATGGCGACCAACGCCTCGGCGTTGTGCGTCTGATGGTCGTCCACCGCGTGCGGATACGGCACCAACAAAGCGCCCAGACCGGCCGCGGTCAACTCGGCCAGCGTCAGCGCACCGGCACGGCACACGGCCAGATCGGCCCAGCCGTAGCTGCCGGCCATATCGTCGATAAAAGGAACGACCTGTGCATCGACTCCAGCCTTCTTATAAGCAGCACGCGCCTCGTCGAGGCCGCGGCTGCCGCACTGATGCAGTACCTCCGGTCGCTCGGCCAGGGTGAGCTGTGCCAGCGCCTGCGGCACGGCGAGATTCAGCCCGCGCGCGCCCAGGCTGCCGCCAAGTACCAGCAGCCGCGGCTTGCCCGCGCGCGGGCCGATACGCTGCGCGGGTTCGGGCAACGACGCGATGGCAGCACGCACCGGATTGCCGACCCACTCGGCGTTCGGTAGCGCATCGGCGAAACCTGTCAGCACGCGCTTGGCCAGACCCGCCAGCTTGCGATTGGTGAAGCCGGCCACCCGATTCTGTTCGTGCACCAGCAGCGGCCGGCGCAGCAGCCACGCAGCCAGTCCGCCGGGACCGGCGACATAGCCGCCCATCGACAGCACGCTGCGCGGCTTGATTTTCTGCAAGGTGACGAGCGAAGCGAACAGCGCCCGCAGCAGCATCAGCGGTGCGAGCAGCCGCGTACGCCAGCCCTTACCGCGCAGACCGCCCACGGCCACGGTATGCAGCTCGATCTGATTGGCCGGCACCACCTTGGTTTCCATGCCGCCCACGGCACCCAGCCAGACCACAGGTACGCCCTGCGCGCGCAGGCATTCGGCCACGGCCAGTCCTGGAAAAATGTGTCCGCCGGTGCCGCCGGCCATGATCAACACGGGCGAGTTGGCGCTCATGCAGCCATCGCCTCGGCCGGTCGAACGGCCGTGTTGGCATCTGGCGCCGATACGGCCAGCGACATGCGATTGCGCACTTCACGCGCGTCGAGTGCGCGGTTGATTTCGAACGTCGCGCGCAGCAGCACACCGGCCATCGCGCAGGTCAGCGCCATCGACGAACCGCCGTAGCTGATTAGCGGCAGGGTCAGACCCTTGGTCGGCAGCGCGCCGAGATTCACGCCCACCGACACGATCGCCTGCATCGCGATCATCAGCGAAATGCCAAAGGCCACGTAGCCGGCAAAACGCTGGCCGATCTCCACGCCTTTCAAACCCAGGTAAAGGCCGCGCCCTACTACGATCGCGAACAGGCCCATCACCAGCACCACGCCGGCCATGCCCAGCTCCTCGCCGATCACGGCGAAGATGAAGTCGGTGTGTGCCTCGGGCAAATAGGAAAGCTTGAGCACGCTCGAACCCAGGCCGACGCCAGTCCACTCGCCGCGGCCGATTGCCATCAACGACTGAGTCAGCTGGAAGCCGTCGTCAAACGGGTGATCCCAGGGATGCATGAACGTGGTCAGCCGCTTCATGCGGTAGCTTTCGCCGGTCGCCGCGACATACAGCAGCGGCATCAGCGGCAAGCCCATCAGAAAGAGAAAGATCGGTCGCGCGCCGCCGAGCCAGACCATGGCGATACTCACCGCAATCACCAGCGTGGCCGAACCGAAATCCGGCTGCGCCAGCAGCATCAGCACGATGATGCCTGCCACGGCGATCGGCTTTATCAGGCCCATAAAGCGCGTCTCGACGCTCTCGCGATGACGTACCAGATAGCTGGCGATATAGATGACCAGAATGAGTTTCACCGCCTCGACCGGCTGGAAGCTGGTCACCAGCAGATTCAGCC
Organism: Rhodanobacter sp. K2T2; assembly: GCF_013408815.1. Classification (NCBI taxonomy): domain Bacteria; kingdom Pseudomonadati; phylum Pseudomonadota; class Gammaproteobacteria; order Lysobacterales; family Rhodanobacteraceae; genus Rhodanobacter; species Rhodanobacter sp. K2T2. The sequence goes on from NZ_JACCCA010000003.1 coordinate 313,660, forward strand.
AGCGCCGTGCGCCGTTGATGCGCATGCCCAGATGCGGCACGAACACGGCAAGCAGCAGGATGAAGGCAATGGCCAGCAGTGGAAACGCATACTTCTCGAACAGCTTCAGCTCGGTGCGCATCGCCATGCCGGCGGCAATCATGCCCACGGTCAGAAAGAGCAGATGCTTCTTGAGAAAATAGAACGCGCCCAGATGCTGGCTGTCCGCCACGGCGATCGAACTCGATGTCACCATCACCACGCCGACGCTAGCCAGTCCGATAAGGCCGATCAGCAGCAGCATATCGAAGCGACCGCGCGGACCTTCGCGGCGTTTGGCCTGGGTGTTGTCGAAGTCGAACATCAGCGCACCTTCAACGTGGCAAGACCGACAAGCACCAGCACCACGCTGATGATCCAGAAACGCACGATGACGCGGGGCTCGGGCCAGCCCTTCAATTCGAAGTGGTGATGGATCGGCGCCATGCGGAATATCCGCTTGCCGGTCATCTTGAAGCTGGCGACCTGCAGCATCACCGAAACGGTTTCCATCACGAACACGCCGCCCATGATGATCAGCACGATTTCCTGCCGCACGATCACGGCCACGCAGCCGAGCGCCGCACCCATCGCCAGCGCGCCCACATCGCCCATGAAAACCTGCGCCGGATACGTGTTGAACCAGAGAAAACCCAGGCCCGCACCGGCCAGCGCGCCGCAGAAAATCGCCAGCTCGCCCGCACCGGGAATCGACGGAATGCCCAGATACTCGGAAAACACCTTGTTGCCGGCCAGATACGCGAATACGCCCAGCGCACCGGACACCAGTACGGTCGGCATGATCGCCAAGCCGTCGAGGCCATCGGTGAGATTCACCGCGTTGGAGAACCCGACGATCATGAAATACGTCAGCACGATGAAAAACACACCCATCGGAATGACCACGTGCTTGAACACCGGCACGTACAGCGCGGTTTCCGCGACCGGCAGATTGCCGACCGCATGCGGCGCGCTGTAATAGAGAAACAGCGCCGCGCCGACGCCGAACACCGACTGCCAGAAATACTTCCAGCGGCTGGCCAGTCCGCGGCTGTCCTTCAACACCAGCTTGCGGTAATCGTCGTAGAAACCGATGGCGCCGTACGCCAGCATCACGGCCAACACCGTCCACACGTAGCGGTTGTGCAGATCGGCCCAAAGCAGCGTCGCCACGGCCACCGAGAGCAGCACCATCACGCCGCCCATCGTCGGCGTGCCGGCCTTGATCAGATGCGTCTGCGGACCGTCAGTGCGAACGACCTGGCCGGCCTTCAGCGCCGCCAGCTTGCGGATCAGCGCCGGACCGAACAGCAGCGATGTGGCCAGCGCGGTGAGCGCCGCCATAATCGTGCGGAAAGTGATGTACTGAAAAAGGTGCGGGGCGGTGAAGTGCCGGGTCATCCAGTCCGATAGTTCAAGCAACATCGGATGCCCTCCCCTTGTGCGTGTCTTCAGTGGATGCCTTGCCCGCGCCCACGTCGGCGTGGTCAGCCAATGCCGCCACCACCTGCTCCATGCCAGCCGAGCGCGAGCCCTTGATCAAGCAGGTAACACCGGCGTGCAGTTTCTCTTTCAGCCCGGCGATCAATGAGGCCTTGTCGGCAAAATGGGTAGCGCCGGCACCGAACGCCTCGACCGTTGCCTGGTTCAGCGGGCCCACGGCAAAAAGCCGTTCCACACCACGCTCGCGCGCACGCTGACCAATGCCTGCATGCAGGGCGCGCGTGTCGGTGCCGAGTTCGGCCATGTCGCCGAGCACAAGCCAGCGCTCGCCGGTGGCCAGCAGCAGGGTATCGATGCCCGCGGCCATCGAACTGGGATTGGCGTTGTAGCTGTCGTCGATCAGCGTCCAGCCGCCGCGTGTCGTGATCCGCCGCAGCCGACCCGCAACGCCGCTGGCCTGTTCGAGGCCTGCGACGATGGTCTCCAGCGGAATATCCAGCGCCAGCGCAATCGATGCCGCGGCCAGCGCGTTGGCGATGTTGTGGCGACCGGGCAGCGGCAACCGGACCTCGGCATCGCCCTGCGGCGTGCTGAGCACGAAATGCGAGCCGGTGAGCGCCTGCTCGATAATGTCGGCACCGACGTCCGAGGCATGATCCAGCCCGAAGCGCAGCACCCGACGCGAACCGGCCAGCCCGGCGAAAAAGCTGGCAAACGCGTCGTCGGCGTTGATGATTGCCACGCCGTCGGCCGGCAGCGCCTGATACAAGGCACCCTTGGTTTCCGCCACGCCTTCCACGCTGCCCATGCGCTCAAGATGCGCCGGCGCAATGAGGGTAACGAGGCCGACATCGGGCCGCGCGATGGCCGCCAGATAATCGATATCGCCCGGCTTGCCTGCGCCCATTTCCAGCACGGCGTATTGCGTGTCCTGCGGCATCGACAGCAGCGTCAGCGGCAGGCCCAGCTCGTTGTTGTAGTTGCCCGAACTCACATGCGTGCGGCCGTGGCGCGACAGGATCGACGCAGTCAGCGTCTTCACCGTGGTCTTGCCGTTGGAGCCAGTGATACCCACTACGCGAGCGTCGTGCCGCGCGCGAGCGGCGCTGGCCAGATCGCCCAGCGCCAGGGTGGCATCCTTCACCAATACCTGCGGCAGCGGACTGTCGATCGCGCGCGTCACCAGCGCGGCGACCGCACCGCGCGCTGCGGCCTCGGCGAGAAAATCATGGCCGTCCACATGCTCGCCCTTGATCGCGACGAACAGGTCGCCGGCCGCGATCTTGCGGGTATCGATGGCCACGCCATCGATGTCGGCATCGGCGCCCAGCAGGCTGCCGTGGGTCCACATGGCGATAGCGCTCAGGCGCATCATGCGCGCGCCTCCCGCGAAAGCCGTTCCAGTGCCGCATGCGCGATCGCCAGATCGTCGAACGGCCGCTTGCCGGCGGCGCCCTCCTGATAGCTTTCATGACCCTTGCCGGCCAAAAGCACGACGTCGCCCGCACGTGCGAGCTGCAGCGCCTGGGCGATGGCCTTGGCGCGATCGCGCTCGACGGCCATCGATCGTGCGGCATGCATACCTTCAACGATCTGCGCCACGATGGCATCGCCATCCTCACCGCGCGGATTGTCGTCGGTGACGATGGCGACGTCGGCCAGGCGCGCGGCGATCTCGCCCATCAGCGGCCGCTTGCCGGCATCGCGTTCGCCGCCGCAACCGAACACGCAGATCAGCCGCCCCGCACAATGCGCGCGCAGCGCGGTCAGCGCCTGTTCCAGTGCGTCGGGCGTGTGGGCGTAATCCACCACAATCAGCGGCATGCCATGCAAACCGCCAAGCCGGCTCATGCGGCCACTGACCGGCTGCAAATGCTCGAGCGCGGCCACGATGTTCGCGAACGGCTCGCCCAGCGCGCCCAGACAAGCCACCACCGTCAACAGGTTGGCCACATTGAATCGCCCCAGCAGGCGGCTGTTTACCGAGCGAATGCCCCACGGCGTATGCAGCTGGAACGCCAGACCTTCGGCCGATGTCACGACGGCGCTGGCCACCACATCGGCATCGCTGGCGTCGGCACTGCTCACACGAAGCGCCTGCACGCCAGCGGGCAAGGTCGTCATCAGATCGGCGCCGAAAGCGTCGTCGACATTGATCGCGGCCGAACGCAGGCCGGGCCACGAAAACAGCTTGGCCTTGGCGGCGCCATAAGCCTGCATGCTGCCGTGGTAGTCGAGATGATCCCGGGTGAGGTTGGTAAACCCCGCCACTTCGAAATCGACGGCCGCTACGCGGCCCTGCTCCAGCGCGTGCGAGGAAACTTCCATCGCCACATGGCTGGCGCCGGCATCGCGAAACTCGGCCAACTGCTGCTGCAAGGTGATGGCGTCGGGCGTGGTGCGCTCGCCTTCGAGCAGCTTGCCGTGCATGCCGGCGCCCAGCGTGCCGATGGTTGCCGTGCGATGACCTAGAAACGTCAGCGCCTGTGCCAGCAACTGCACGCAGGAGGTCTTGCCGTTGGTACCGGTGATGCCGATCACGCGCATCGCTTCAGTGGGGCGATCGTAAAAGCGCGCGGCGATTTCGCCGACCTGATCGCGCAGGCCGTCGATCCACAGCAGGGGCACATCCAGCGGCGCCACGCCGTGGACTGCCGGCGCCTCGGCCAGCACCACCTGCGCACCGCGCTGCACCGCGCCGGCGGCAAATTCGATGCCGTGGCCCTGAGTTCCACGCAGCGCAAAAAAAGCGTCCCCACGGCGCACGCGTCGCGAGTCCAACGCCAGCCCGGAAACGACGATGCGCGCCGCGCCTCGCGCCTGCGCCACCTGCGCGTCGGCAATACCCATCAGCAACTGGTCGAGTTGGCCGGTGCTCATGGCGTGTCCCCGCTGTCGACCGGGGCTTCTTCGATATTCGGCGCATCCGGCGCCTTATTGCCGATCAGGCCGTTCTGCTCCTGCATCGGACCACCGACGTACCAGCGGCCGATGTTGTCCGGCGGAATATCGAGCAGGCGCAGCGCGCCATCCATGACCTTGGCAAATACCGGGCCGGAAACCAGACCGCCGTAGTAGCTGCCCTTCTTCGGGTTGTCGACCACGACGGCCGCCACAAGACGCGGATTGGTGGCCGGCACCAGGCCGGCGAACGCGGCGCCGTAGTTGTCTTTCGAGTAGCCACCAGCAGTCGCTTTGTGCGCCGTGCCGGTCTTGCCGGCAACGGTGTAGTTGGCGATCCACGCGTACGGTGCTGCCGTGCCGCCGGGCCGCGTGGTGGTTTCCAGCATGTCGATCAGTTCTTTGGCGATCTGCGGCTCGATGATCGTCTTGGCCTCGTTCTCGCCGCCCTTGATAAAGGTCGGCGGATGCATGACGCCGCCGTCGGCGATCGTGGCGTAGGCGTTGGCCAGCTGCAGCACGGTCACGTTGAGGCCGTAGCCGTAGCCGAGAATCGCCTTTTCGCGCAGACCCCAGCTGCCGCCGGGCTTGAGATGGCCGGAAGCTTCGCCAGGAAAACCGCTATTGGTGCTGGAACCGAAACCGAACGCGCGATAGGTGTCGTACATCAGGCCGGTGTCGAGATCGGCCGCGATATGCGCCGCGCCCACATTGCTGGACTTGGTGATCACGCCGGTCGGCGTCAGCACGCCCCAGTTGTGCGTATCGTGGATATCGTGACCGAGGAAAAACCAGTGTCCGCCGGTGGTATCGATCAGCGGTCGGGTCGGTGTGACCTTGCCGCTGGACAATGCGGCCGCCATCAGGATCGGCTTGATCGTCGAGCCCGGCTCGAACACGTCGGTCATCGAGCGATTGCGTCGATTGCCGGGCGGCGTGTTGGTCAGCGCATTCGGGTTGTAGGTGGGCAGGTTGACCATCGCCAGCACTTCGCCGGTCTTGATATCGAGGATCACCATCGAGCCAGAATCGGCGTTCGATTTTTCGATCGCCGACTTCAGTTCGCTATAAGCAAGAAACTGCACGCGGCGATCGATGCTCAGCGTGAGGTTGCGACCGGGCTGCGGCGCGTGCACCTGCTCGACGTCTTCCACGATGTGGCCCATGCGATCGCGGATGACGCGCTTCTCGCCCGGCTTGCCGGACAGCCAGTCGTCGTACGCCAGCTCCAGACCTTCCTGACCGTGATCGTCGATATTGGTGAAACCGAGCACATGCGACGTCACTTCGCCGGACGGATAAAAGCGGCGAAATTCGCGCTGGCCGTTGACGCCCGGAATACCCAGATCGAGCACCGCCTGCGCCGCTTCCGGCGACATCTGCCGGCGCAGGTACAAGAATTCGCGATCGGAGCGCTGCTCCAGCTTCCCCTTCAAATCGTCGGCATCCACGCCCAGCGCCTGCGCCAGCTGCGGAATGCGGTCTTCGTTATCCAGCAACTCCGAAGGATTGGCCCAGATCGACATCACCGGCGTCGACACCGCCAGCGGCTCGCCGTTGCGATCGAAAATCGTGCCGCGAGAAACGGGTATCGGCATCTCGCGCAGAAAGCGCGCATCGCCCTGGCGCTGATAGAATTGTTTGCCGATCACCTGCAGATCGAACGCGCGCGCCATCAGGCCGATCGAGGCCAGTCCGAGCAGGCTGACCACCACGATCATGCGCTTGCCGACCATCGGGCCGGCTTTATGGCGACGCCCTTGCCGCGACGTAGGCTGATTCGGTTTGCGCGGCGCCATCAGTGCAGCAACCGGATGTCTTGCGGACGCGGATTGACCATGCCCAGCTTCTGCCGCGCCTCGTCGTCGATGCGACGCGGCTCGGCATAGGTGGCCTGCTCGAGTTCGAGCTTGCCGTATTCGATATTCAATTCATCGCGCTGATTCTGCAGCGTGGTGAGAATGACGAACAGCACGCGACTCTCGTGCCGCGTCCACACCACGCCCAGCGCGCTGCCCAGCACGGCCGCCAGCAGGACCAGCATGACGAATGTGCCGATCGCCTTCATGCATGACCCTCGATCGACGGCGTCTGCTCGGCAAGCTTTTCTGCCACGCGCAGCACGGCGGAGCGCGAACGCGGGTTGGCCGCCAGTTCGGCGTCGGAGGGAAACTGCGCCTTGCCGATGGCTGCAAGCCGCGCCGCGACCGCCGCGACCGGCGGACCCCGACGGCTGTTCTGCACGCGACCGGAGTGATCGCGGATAAACATTTTCACGGCGCGGTCTTCCAGCGAGTGAAAACTGATCACCGACAGACGACCGCCGGGACGCAGCCGTTCCAGCGCGGCGTTCAAACCCTGCTGCAGCGAGTCCAGCTCGCCGTTGACATGAATGCGCAGCGCCTGAAAGCTGCGCGTCGCCGGATGCTTGCCCGGCTCGCGCCGGCCGACGATGCGCTCGATAAGCGAGGCCAGCTGACCGGTGCGGGTGAACGGTTTGGCATCGCGGTCTTCGACGATCGCCCGCGCGATGCGGCGGCTGTGGCGCTCTTCGCCGAAATTCCACAGCACGTCGGCAATCTCACGATCGGTCGCACGCGCCAGAAAATCCGCCGCGCTTTCGCCCTGGGTGGTGTCCATGCGCATGTCGAGCGGCGCGTCGGCCATAAAGCTGAAGCCGCGCGCGGCGTCGTCCAGCTGGGGCGAGGACACGCCCAGATCCAGCAGAACGCCGTCGAGGCCCTCGGCGGTTTCGTCCCATTCGGCCAGCGAGGAAAAGTTGGCGTGACGGATCGACACGCGCGCATCGGCGGCAAACTCAGCCTGCGCGGCAGCGATGGCCTGCGGGTCGCGATCCATCAGCAGCAGACGACCATCGGCGTTGAGGCGCGACAGCACGGCGCGAGCATGACCGCCGCGTCCAAATGTACCGTCGAGATAGCGCCCCTCAGCCTGCACTGACAGCCCCTCCACCGCTTCGCCCAGCATCACCGGGATGTGCCGCAACTGTTGCTCGGCCATGTGCACTCCCGCTCCTGTCCTGCGTTTGCCGCTGCGTCTGTGACTTACAGGCGCAGGTCTGCCATGTGATCGGTAATCTCGTCCTCGCCAATGGTTTGACGGATCTTCGCCAGGTGAGCCTGTTCGCTCCACAACTCGAACTTGTTGCCCATGCCCAGCAGCACGGCCTTCTTCTCGATGCCGGCCGCGGCGCGCTGGCTGGCCGGCAGCAAGATGCGCGCCGCGCTGTCGGGCTCGACCACGCTGGCTGCACCGACCAGCTTCATCTGCATGTCGCGGTGGGCCGCCTTGACCTTGGGCAGCGCATTGACCTGATCGCGCACCTGCTCCCATTCCGCATACGGAAACAGCCACAGGCAGCCCGACTCGAACGGGTTGTAGGTAATGACCAGACGATTCGCGCACTCGCCGGCAACCTGCTCCCGATACGCGGTCGGGATGGCCAGGCGGCCCTTGTCGTCGACGGTGATGGCGGTCTCGCCCTGGAACACGATGCATTGACTCCACTAAAACCCACAATTCCACACGTGAACCCACGATAGTCTCGCAGCATGAGACTGTCAAGGAAATTTCGCTTGTGAATCAAGGAGAAAGGCGAGATTGTGTTCGTAATTCCAGCGATTTCTCACAAACCCCTGCAAGGTGCTTGAATACAGTGAGTTTTTAGAAAAACGCACCCCTCTCCCGGATGCAAAGCCGTCATGCACACGGCGCCGGAAGCCCTGATAACCCGTGAAAGGCACGTCAAAACCGCCATCGAAACGCCCACAGTTCTCCACCGGCGAGCACGAAGCCGCACCGGTGGGAAACTTGCGAAGAGGTGGAGTCGGCCTGTAAGCCGGGTTCTGTACGTCTTGCGACGCGACAGTCATTCCTCTCGGCCAGACGTCACCGTCTGGCTCCAGCAACCTACCCGGGAACAACGCGGGCCGCGTTATCGTTCCCCTATTTGGTCTTGCTCCGAGTGGGGTTTACCGTGCCGTACGACGTTAGCCCCGTACGCGGTGCGCTCTTACCGCACCCTTTCACCCTTACCACGCACATCCGAAGATGCCGTTCGGCGGTCTGCTCTCTGTTGCACTGGCCGTCAGCTCACGCTGCCCAGGAGTTACCTGGCACTCTGCCCTGCGGAGCCCGGACTTTCCTCGATGCGCTTGCGCGCGACGCGACTGTCCGGCCGACTCCGTGGCGAAGTATAGAGGAAGCGCACTCGAAGAGCGCCGCGCGACACGCGAACGGGAAACCTACGTAAAGCTCACGGTTGCCCGTTCCTTCATTCCGCGCTGCCCACCTCATACAACAGCTTGCGCGGCGCACCACTGATGACGGCCGCCAGCTTGGCTGCCTTCGCGGGCGGCAGCTCGTCGCGCAAAATGGCGAACACGCGCCGACCTTCGGCCAGCTTGGCGTCGGCCTCTTCTCCGCGGCCAGCCACCAGAATCACATGCTCACCGCGCTGCTGATCGGGATCGGCAACTACCTTCGCCGCCAGATCGTTCAGCGGTTCGCCGATCACTGTTTCGAACATCTTGGTCAGCTCGCGCGCCAGCACCGCTTCGCGCTCGCCGCCAAAAATATCACGCATATCGGCCAGGCTCTCGGCCACGCGGTGAGAGGATTCATAAAAGATGACCGTGCGCGCATCGCCAGCCAGCTCCTGCAAGCGAGCGCGCCGCGCGGCCGCCTTGGCCGGCAGAAAACCTTCGAATACAAAACGATCGCTGGGCAGTCCGGCGACCGACAGGGCGGCAATCGCGGCACAAGCACCGGGCAGCGGAATGCAGCGCACGCCAGCGGCCCGCGCGGCGCGCACCAGGCGAAAACCGGGATCGCTGATCAGCGGTGTGCCGGCATCGGAAATCAGCGCCACCGAATCGCCGCCCAGCAGCCGGCGAACGATGCCGTCCACCGCATCGCGCTCGTTGTGCTCGTGCAGCGCGATCAACGGCGTATCGATGCCGTGATGCACCAGCAGCGGACGGCTATGCCGCGTATCCTCCGCCGCAATCACCGCCACGGCGCGCAGCGTCTCGATGGCGCGCGCGGAAAAGTCGTCGCGATGGCCGATAGGCGTCGCCACCACCCACAGGCTGCCTGGCTGAACTGATGACATCGGAGAACTCCTGCGCCGCGGGCCGGCAAGTTGATCGGCTATGATCGCGCATTGCCGACCATGACGATCAAGGGATTTCTCATGCGCCTCATGCGCCATCCGCGCGCCGCTGCGATCGGACTGCTGGTTTCATTGGCCCTGAGCGGCTGTGTGCCCAACAATGTGCAGCCTTCGCCGACCGATGTCGCCGCCGAACAGAGCGCGGCGGCACTGGCCAACCAGGGCCAGTTCGACGAGGCGGCGCAGGCCTACCTTACGCTCGCCGGGCAGTCATCCGGCAGCGCCGATCACTATCGCCTGCTGGCCGCCGAGGCATGGCGGCAGGAAGGCCAGATCCAGCGCGCCGCACCGACGCTGGCTTTGATCAAGCGCGACCGGCTCACGGGCAACGAGCCGCTGCGCCTGGATCTTCTGCGTGCCGAACTCGCCCTGAGCCAGCACGACACCGCTACGGCCCTGCAGCTCACCGCCCAGGTCAACGTGACGGTTCCACCGGAATACCAGCTGCGCCTGCTGGAGCTGCGCGCCCGGGCGATGACCGACAGCGGCGACTACTGGGGCGCAGCACGCACGCGGGTGCAGATGGACGATCAGCTCAGCGGCATCGACCACTCGCAAAACCGCAAGCAAATCCTCGACCTGCTCGGCAAGGTGGGCGTGGAACCGCTGAAACAGCGCGCTGCCGCCATGAAACCCAGCGACCGCATGCTTACCTGGGTCAATGAAGCACTGGCTCAGCTGGGTGTGGCCGTCGCCAGACCGCAGCCGACGCTTCAGCAACCGGTCGGCACGCTGCTGCCCGGTGCCGACGCCAACGTGCGCGAGGGCTACAAAGTTCCGCAGCAAATCGCCCTGCTGCTGCCCGGTGACGGCAACTTTGCCGCGGCCAGCGAATCGGTACGCGAAGGATTTTTCGCCGCCTACATCGACGCCGGCCACAATCACGCCCCACGCCCCAGCGTGCGCGTCTACAACAGCCACGGCACCGCCGATGGCGCCGTGAAGGGTTACCAACAGGCGGTGACCGACGGTGCGCAGCTGGTCGTCGGACCACTCACCCGCGGCGAAGTCGCCGCCGTGTTCAGCCAGAAAAGCCTGCCGGTGCCGCTTCTCGCGCTGAACCATCCCGACGACAAGCAGCTGCCCGGCAATGACACCAGCGAATTCGGACTACTCCCCGAAACCGAGGGCGCGCAGGCGGCCGACCATATCGTCGAGCGCGGCCTGAAGCATGCCTACGTCCTGGTTTCCGGCGACGACTTCGCCCAGCGCGCGGCCAGTGCGTTCAAGGCCGAGTTCGCGGCGCGCGGCGGCGAGCTGGTCAATATGACAACGCTGACCACGTTCACCAGCGCGCTGGCCGGCATCAGCTTCGACAACGCACCCAGCGATGCTGCCATTTTCATCAGCATGCGCCCGAACCAGGCGCGCCTGCTCGTTCCGCAGCTGGCCGTCGCCAACGTGCACCTGCCGGTATTCGCCACCTCACATATTTATGACGGTAGCGACGACGCCGCTAGCAATCGCGACCTGGAGGGCGTGGAGTTTTCCGACGCGCCCTGGCTGTTCAACGCCCAGCCGGGCCTGCCCAATCACGATGACATCGCGACACAGCTACCGGCGGCACAGGGCAGCGCCGCGCGCTTGTTCGCTTTCGGCATGGACGCGTGGAATCTGGTGCCGTATCTCGACTGGCTGCGCGCCCATGTCGGCAGCTATTTACCCGGCGCCAGTGGTCAGCTCACCGCCGACCCATTCGGCCGGGTGCGCCGCGTGCTGATCTGGGCGAAATTTCAGGACGGGCTGGCTCGCCCGCTCAGCGGCAGCCTGCAAATGGACGACGTTCCAGCGAGCGCGCCGCCTAGCGGTGATGCCATGACGCCACCCGCTGACGACACTCCGCCAGCAGGCGCCGCCAGCAGTGCAGCGCCGCCCGACGCAAACCCGCCCGCCGGCCACTGATGCGTGCCCTTGGCGACGTTTTCGAGCGGCGCGCCTGCACCGAACTGGAACGCGCCGGCCTGAAACTGCTGGATCGCAGTTACAGCACGCGCTTCGGCGAGCTCGACTTGGTCATGTGCGACGGCGACACCGTCGTCTTCGTGGAAGTGCGTTACCGAAAACACGCGGCGCACGGCTCCGCCGCCGAGTCCGTGACGGCCGGCAAACGCCTGAAGCTGATAAAAGCCGCGCAGCTGTGGCTGGCGGCAAATCCGAAAAAATCCAATGCCAGTTGCCGTTTCGATGTCATAACCTACGACGGCCCGCCAGATGCGGCACATGCCGTGTGGCTACGCGGCGCATTTGAGACCTGACCAAGATAACGGTTATATAACACTAGCTTTATGTAATTTACTGCGGCAGAATTGAGTTAACCGTTGTTCAGGGTATTCCCCCTGCCGACGCGGAAATCAGCGCGGCCAGGCGGCCGATTTCCAAAACACAATAGCTTTTGTGAAGTTAGTTTCGGCAGGCTTGATGCCTGCCGGGGGGAGCGTTTGAATGGAGTCGGAAAGTCTTGCAGGGCGGAAGCCAGTTCTTCCGCAGCAACAGTACCGAGTTGTAGGGAAAACCCCTACAACTGTTTCAGCCTATTCCCGTCACTCTTCGCTGACACGGGCTGTAGTCGTACAACGACCACTTACCTATGCTTCCCCGCCGCTATCGACTGACGTGGCGCGCGCTTCCATGCGCCATCGTTTTGCAACGCCCCCACAGCAGACTTGCCGCCCAACTCATTCCCTCCACACAACATTTGCGAGCGCGATGTGAATAAGGTCTTTTCAACCACCGCCGTGATTGGCATTCCGCTGGCCCTGACTCTTATGCTTGCCGGCTGTGGAACGCCCGCGGCCAAGGACTTCGGCGGATCCTGGAAGCCGGTGAACCGCTTTCAGGATCAGCCCACGGAAATACCGCTGGCGCAGGCCTACACCTTCTACGCCTCGCCGATGGACGGCACGTTGAAAACCATGCTGACGCGGTGGTCGAAAGACACCGGCATGACGCTCTCCTACCAGCTCATGTCCGACTACACGCTCTATAAGCCGGTCGCGCAAATCCAGACGCGCGATGTTCGATCGGCAGCCGCCGAGCTGAACTCGATCTACGCCGCGGAGGGCATCCTCATCACCATCAATGACAAGCAGATTCTGGTCACTGTCGCCAATGTATCCAAGCCGGATGCCTCGGAAACCAAGGCCGCGTCCGGCGCAGTGAAACCGGCAGCTCCCACGAGCAGCAAGTCATGAAAACAAACCCTCACTCTGCCGCCGACCGTCTGGATCTTTGCTAATGGCCGACAAGAAAACCAACACTCGAAAAATTGACGACACGGTCAAACGATCGGTCAGTTTCGAGCTGACCGTTGCCGACCTGGCCAAGCGCAGCGAACGCCGCGCCTGGTGGGTCGCGTTTTCCGCCGTCGTCGTGGCGCTGATTCTTTTGGGCGGCTATTTCTACATGCTGCCGCTCAAGGAAAAGGTCCCCTACATCGTCATGGCCGATGCCTATACCGGCACCAGCACGGTGGCGCGGCTGACCCAGAGCCTTACCGACAGCCAGATAACGCCCAGCGAAGCGATCAACCGCAGCAACGTGGCGCATTTTGTGCTGGCCCGCGAGTCGTACGACATCCCAATGATGAATCTGCACGACTGGCCCACCGTGTTGACCATGGCCTCGCCGGGGGTCGGTGGCGCTTACCAGAATTTGTACGCATCCAATAATCCCGACAATCCGTTCAAGACACTGGGCAGAGACAAGGCCATACGAGTAAAGATTCTCAGCATTGTTCTCACCAGTGGGGGGGAACTCAACGAGAAACCAAAGGGCGCGACAGTGCGTTTCCAACGCAGTCTGTACGACAAACAGTCCGGCATATCGCGGCCGATGGATAGCGAAATCGCCACGCTCACATTTGTCTACAAAGCCAATCTGAAAATGGATGACCAGTATCGAATCGAAAATCCGCTCGGCTTCCAGGTCACCGACTATCGCGTGGATGCCGATGCATCCGTAGCTCCGCCAGAAGCCGTACCAGGGGCGCTGCTAACCGCGCCCCTCGCACAGCCTGGAGCGGCAACCTCGCCAGCACCGGCATCAACGTCGGCAATCCCCGCATCCAGCGTTATTTCGCAGCCGCCCATACCTGAGCATGAGGCGACCCCTAGCGCCGCCGCTCCGGCCGCGGCGCCTGCGACGAACAACATCTCCAATGGAGTAGGCCACCGATGAACCCACCAAGCAAACTGGGTCTGGCTGGTGCCGTGTTTCTGATCGCGGCTGGCGTGACGCTTTCCGGTCACGCCCAGGTCGTGCAGCAATACGAATACCAGGCTGAGCGCATTTATCCGGTGCGAACCGGATTGGGCATCACCACCCAAATCGAGCTGAGCAAAAACGAGAAGATCCTCGACTACAGCACCGGCTTCAGCAGCGGCTGGGATATTACGCGCCGGGATAACTTGTTCTACCTCAAGCCGAAGAACGTCGATGTTGATACCAACATGATGATCCGTACGGCGACCCATTCCTACATCTTCGAATTGAAGGTGGTTGCGACGGATTGGAAGACGCTGGAACAGGCCAAGCGGGCGGGCGTTCAATACAAAATTGTCTTTACCTACCCCGGCGACACCACGTTCGCAGCCGAAGCCACGAAGGCTGCCGACGTACCCGAGCTCGACACGTCGCTGGTGAAAGATCGTAGCTACAACTTCAACTACGACTACGCCAAACGCAGCAGCACCGCTTTGTGGCTCGTTCCCGTCAACGTCTATGACGATGGGCGATTCACCTACATCAAGATGAGCGATATGAAACAGTTTCCCACTGGAAACTTTCCTACCGTTTACATGCGCGAGCGCGAGCACGGTGAAGACGCGGTGGTGAACACCACGATCGAAGGCAACACGATCGTGGTTCACGGCACCTATCCGTTTCTGGTCATTCGCCACGACAAAAACGTTGTCGGCCTGAGAAGGAATACGAAAAAGTGAGCTCGAATACTCCCAATCAACCCGGCGATGGCTCCGACTACGGCAGCGTTCCACCCAACGAATCGCGTCCCGGCCGTGCTGATCCGCTGGCCGGCAATCCGTACTCCACGCAGTACCGGCAATCGGAAGCACCCGACCTGGATGCCGGTGCGCCGGAGCTGAGATCAAACGATCTTCGTCGAATGAACCGACGTGCCCTGGTTTTTCTTGGCGCGATCGTCGTTCTGTTGATTGTCGTCGCATTCTGGATGTTGAAAGGCGCCTCCGGTAAGAACGAGGCGCCGGCAAAACAACGGGAGGAAACCATTACCGTACCCGAAGCACCGAAGCAAACACCGCGCCCACTGCCGAGCCTGCCCCCGCAGCCGATACCGCTGGCACCACCGCTGCCACCTCCGCCGCCGACGGCAGCCGAGACGGAGGCTAAGGCGCAAATGCAGGCTCCACGAGGCCCGACACTGCTTGAACGTCGAATCGGGGCAAACGACTCCGCTGGCGGCGGTTATGGTCAGCAGGCATCAGGCCAACAAGGCACGGGGGTTCCCGGCATCCCCGGTCAACCGGGCGCGGCGCGTCCCGGCGGCTTGGGCGGCGAGCAGCCCGACGTCGCTACCAGCGCGCAGCCATTGCTGAATGCCGACACACTGATGCTCCGCGGAACATATATTCGCTGCGTTCTCGAAACCCGGATTATCAGCGACATTCCGGGCTTCACTTCGTGCGTGGTGACCGAGCCGGTTTATTCGTTCACCGGTCGCCGACTGCTGCTGCCAAAAGGCTCCAAAGTGCTCGGCAAATATGATTCCGGCCCGACGGGTGATCGCGAGGCTGTCATCTGGGATCGCGTCGTCACGCCCAACGGCATCGACGTCAACATGGCCAGCCCAGGCGTCGATAACCTTGGCGGCTCCGGCCACCCGGGTTACCTCAATTCGCACTGGGGTAGCCGCATCGGTTCTGCCCTGCTGATCAGCATGCTCAGTGACGCCTTCAAATACGAAGGAGAAAAGCACGGTCCTACAAGCACAAATATCAGCGACGGCGGTGTCGTGACGCAGTCGCCATACCAGAGCAACACAGCGCAGACGCTGCAGGATTTATCCAATCAGGCGGTACAAGCATCAGCCAATCGCAAACCGACGCTGACTATCAATCAGGGCACCGTGGTGAATATTTACGTCGCCAAAGACGTGGATTTCAGCGGCGTCGTGGCGCGACTCTAAGTTTTTCCAACGGTAATAGGCGAATCAAGACGGATATGGACGACGGCTCAACCATCGCACAGGTTTCCAACGAATTTCTGGATTACCAGTATCAGGTACTGGGCATCCAGGATTTGATGGCGTCCAGCGACGTCACCGAAATCTGCATCAACAAGCCGGGCGAGCTTTACCTGGAAAACAAGGCCGGCTGGCAGCGCGTTGCCGTGCCCAAGCTGACCTTCGAGCGCGCACGCCAGTTCTGCACGGCCGTCGTCAATGAAAGCAATACCGGACAGCGCATCACCGATGCCGATCCGGTGGTATCGCTGACCTTTCCTACCGGCCAGCGCGCGCAGTTCGTGATTCCGCCCGCCTGCGAAGCCGGCCATATATCGATCACCATTCGCCTGCCCTCCAAGCACACCAAGACGCTGGACCAGTATCAGCAAGACGGATTCTTCGACCAGATTCTCGAAGTCGCCGCAGGCGTCAACGCGCACGATCGGGAGCTGCTGGAACTACGCGCCATGCGCCAGTACGCCGATTTTTTCAGAAAGGCCGTGCTCAACAAAAAGAACATCGTCGTATCCGGCGCCACGGGTAGCGGCAAGACCACCTTCATGAAATCGCTGGTGCACCACATACCGGACAACGAACGACTGGTGACCATCGAAGACGCGCGCGAGCTGTTCATCGATCAGCCCAACGTGGTGCATCTGCTCTATTCCAAAGGGGGGCAGAGTGCCGCCAACATCACCGCCAAGAGCTGCATGGAAGCCTGCCTGCGCATGAAGCCGGACCGCATCATCCTGGCCGAGCTGCGCGGCGACGAGTCGTTCTACTTCATCCGCAACTGTGCGTCGGGGCATCCAGGCTCCATTACCAGCTGCCACGCGGGCAGCACCGAACAGACCTGGGATCAGCTGGCGCTGATGGTCAAGGCCTCGTCGGAAGGCGCAGGACTGGAGTTTTCCACCATCAAGCATCTATTGATGATGACGATCGACATCATCGTACACATCAAGGCACATGCCGGCAGCCGCTATATCACCGGCATCGATTTCAACCCCGAACGGCGCTTTGCGTCGGACAGCCGGTAGAAGCCAGGAGATCGCGCAGTGATAACTGGAATGGAAATAGCAGCGTGCCAGCACATGGCGGTTCCGGCCGATGTGATGCAGCACGTGGTCAACGTCGAATCGGGCTACAACCCGTTCGCCATCGGTGTGGTGGGCGGTCAACTGGTCAGGCAGCCGCAGAACCTCGGCGAAGCGATCGCCACCGTACATATGCTGGATGCCAAGGGCTACAACTACTCGCTCGGCCTTGCGCAGGTCAATCGCGCCAACCTCGGCAAATACGGGCTGACGTCGTATGAGCAGGCATTCGACATTTGCCCCAACTTGACGGTGGGTGCGCGCATTCTTTCCGAATGCTATGCCAGCTCGGGCAACGACTGGGGAAAATCCTTCAGCTGCTACTACTCGGGAAACTTTGTCACGGGCTATCGCGATGGCTATGTGCAGAAGATCTACGATTCGATCAACGGCAGTACGACGGCCCATGCACCCGATGGCGCCGCCGCCATTCCGCTCTTGGCGGCCAATGGCCCATCGCCATCAGCGTTGCGCGTCTCCGCCAGTGGCGTGACCCCGATCGTCGCTACCGATAGTGCGAGCTATCGTCTGGCTATCCGCAGCAGCATGCTGGATACCGCGGCAACGGTTGCCACGCGCTCTATCGCCAATGCGTTGTTGCCAAAATCCATACCTGACCCACAAACGTCTACGCCCCCCGCTGTCACGCCGGCACCTGCAGCGCCGGCAACGACCGGTCAGTCCGCCTCCCCTGCTGAGGCGTTGGCATCCGCAAGCAACGATGTATTCGAGCCTCAAGTACGAAAATTCGGTGATCCCCCACAAGCCGCCGCAGCCAACGCGGGCGTTCCTGCGCCGCAGATAGCGACCTTGCCATCTGCACCGGCAGTAGCTGCATCTGACCAAGCCGATCTTCGCGAAGTGAGTAGCGACAGTGCATTCGTATTTTGAAATTTTAACGTCACTGGCTCCGAGCCCCGGCGAAACCGATCCATTGGTCTTATGGCCTCACGGCCAAACCACCGTCCCGACCTGCCTCGGGACGATCTGCGGTAAACCTCGGTCGCACATACGCAACCGATTTTGAACTTGAAACCCACTGATAGAAGGAAACTTGACATGACATCGTCCCAGCATCCCATTCACTCCATCAAAACAACGCGCCTTCTCGGACTGTTTTTTGGCATCGCCGTTATCGTTTCACTGACCATGCCGGGTATGGCATTCGCGTTCCAGGCCGATGGTGGACTGGGTGATACCGCCTGCGGCTTCCTCTCGAATATCACCGGGGTGCTCAACGCCGTGTCCATTGTCGTTGTCACCATTGCCGTTATTTTTTCCGGCTATCAGATCGCCTTTGCGCACAAACGCATTTCCGAAGTCGCCCCGGTAATGATCGGCGGCATCCTCATTGGCGCAGCCAGCCAAATTGCCAAGCTGTTTCTTGCCAACAGCTCGAAGGTCGGTGGCATCACCACCTGTACCCCAAGCGGCGGCGCCATCATGACTCATGTAATGGATCATTACGCCGTTGTGATGCATTTCCTGCAGCACTATGCATAAGAACCCGCTTTTTCGCGGCTGCACCCGCCCGGCCATGTTCCTGGGTGTCCCCTACATCCCATTTTTCATGGGGGCGGGCAGCTGCTTGCTGATGTCCATGTATTTCAATCTGCTTTTTCTGTTGCTGATACCGCCGGTCATTTTCGTCATGCGTCAGATGGCGAGACGGGACGAAATGATCTTTCGTCTGCTCGGCCTGCGTATTCAGTTTCGGACACGCGTACGCAACCTTCAACAAAACGACGGCATGTGGATGTTCACGCCAAACATCTACCGTGAAAAACAGACGCGGAAATAGGACGTTTCATTCGACGATGTGTTTGGCAGCCTTTCCAAGGACATCAGGTTTTATCCACTCGGTATTCGAATCATGTTTAGCCCAGACGCTTCCATCAGCGAGTTCATTCCGCTGTCCACTCACGTCTCGCCCACGGTGATAAAGACGACGGGGGGAGACTTCCTGCTGGTCTGGCGTCTGGAAGGCCTGCCGTTCGTGGGGCGTGAGGAGTGGGATCTCGAACACCGCCACAACGCCTTCAACCGCATGCTGCAGACGCTGCGCGCCCCCGATTTCGTGAACGTGGCGTTCTGGGTGCATGACGTACGTCGCCGACGCCGCGTCACCGATCGCAGCAAGTTCGCCCATGCGTTCAACCAGGACCTTTCCGACGCCTACTTCGGAACGCTATCGGCGCAAAAGCTGATGCAGAACGAGCTGTATCTGACGATGATTTATCGTCCCGTCGTCGGCGGGAAACGCTTTGTCGAAAAATCGGCGGACGTCACGCGACTCGAAACCGAACAGACTCAAGCCATCAATACGCTGCTTGAACTGGCCGGCAACGTCGAAGCGGTGCTGAAGGACTATGCGCCCTATCGCCTGGGCATGTACGAGGCGAGCAATCGCGTGGTCTTCTCCGAGACGCTCGAGTTTTTCGGTTATCTGCTCAATCGCATCGAGGAGCCGGTACCGGTGCTGAAGGCACCGATCTACAACTACCTGCCGATCAGCAAACAGCGTTTCTCCGCGAAAACCGGTGATTTTGTGGTCACCACGCCCGATGGCGTCAACCATTTCGGCGCGATCCTCAATATCAAGGAATTCACTGACGGTACGTACCCAGGCATCCTGAATGGCCTGAAGTATCTCGACTTCGAATATGTGATCACTCACTCGTTCAGTCCCATGGGTCGCCAGGACGCACTCAAGGCGCTCGATCGCACCAAGGGCGCCATGATTTCCTCGGGCGACAAGGCCGTCAGTCAGATCATCGAACTCGATCATGCGATGGACCAGATTGCCTCCGGCAACTTTGTACTTGGCGAATACCACTTCAGCATGACGATTTACGCGCCGAACCAGGAGCTGCTCTCCCAGCAGATCGCCACCACGCGCGCCGAGCTCTCCAACGCCGGCTTCGTTTCGGTGAAAGAAGATCTGGCAGTAACAGCCGCGTACTACTCGCAGTTTCCCGGCAACTGGAAATTTCGCACACGCCTCGCCAACGTCAGCTCGCTGAATTTCCTCGGCCTGTCGCCGCTGCACAATTTTGCCACCGGCAAGAAAGAAAACAATCCTTGGGGCGATTGTGTCACCACGCTGCAGACGACCAACGGCCAGGCGTACCACTTCAATTTCCACGCCACACATCCGGCCGAAAACTCGCTGGGCGAAAAGGCCATCGCCAACACCATGGTCATCGGCAAATCCGGTACCGGTAAAACCGCGCTGATCAACTTCCTGCTCAGCCAGGTGCAGAAGCTCAAGCCGTCGCCGACCATCTTCTTCTTCGACAAGGACCGCGGCGCCGAAATTTTCGTCCGCGCCTGCGGCGGCAATTACCTGGCGTTGGAAAACGGCAAGCCCACCGGCTTCAATCCGTTCCAATGCGAAAGCAACGAGACCAACACCCAGTTTCTCGCCGACCTGATCAAAGTCCTGGCCGGCAAGACGGTGTACAGCTCGCGCGAGGAAGAGGACATCTTCCGCGGCGTCGCCAACATGCTCGACACACCCATGCGTCTGCGCAGCATGACCAACTTCCAGAAGAGCCTGCCCAATATGGGCGACGACGGCCTGTTCGCACGCATGCGCCGATGGACCGCCGGCAACTCGCTGGGCTGGGTGTTCGACAATCCGGTCGACACCATCGACCTGCAACGAGCCAACATCATCGGCTTCGACTACACCGACATCATCGACAACGCCGAGGTCCGCGTGCCGGTGATCAACTACCTGCTGCACCGGCTGGAGGCGCTGATCGACGGCCGTCCGCTCATCTACGTGATGGACGAGTTCTGGAAAATCCTCGATGGCGAGGGTGGCCTGAAAGAATTCGCCAAGAACAAGCAGAAAACCATCCGTAAGCAGAACGGCCTGGGCATCTTCGCCACGCAAAGCCCGGAGGATGCGCTCGCCAGCGATATCGCCGCCTCGCTGATCGAGCAGACCGCCACCATGATCCTGCTGCCCAACCCCAATGCCAGCAAAGAGGACTATATCAACGGCCTCAAACTCACCGAGGCCGAATACCAGGTGGTGGTGAGCCTCGACGAGCGCTCGCGCTGCTTTCTGGTAAAACAAGGCCACGCCAGCTCGGTCTGCCAGCTCAACCTGCGCGGCATGGACGACGTGCTCTCGGTGATTTCGGCGTCCACCGACAATATCGAAATCATGCACGACATCATGCAACAGGTCAGCGCGGCAAACGATATCGCCACGGACGACCTGCAGCCCGAACACTGGCTCAAGCTCTTTTATGAAAACCGCAAGGGCAGCGGTAAGCAAAAAGCCCCCCAGCCACCAAAGTCCTCACGATCAGCGGCGGCATAATCATGAACCCACTACGGATGGAGAAACCCATGAACAACTTCTATCCCCCGCGCAATTCGGCTTCAGCCCGCTTCCGTACTCATCTTCGCCACATGGTAGCCCTGCTGACGATCGTTGTTTGTCTGTCTGCGCGGCCAGCCCATGCCCAGTGGTCGGTAACCGACAATACGCCGGGCGACAACACCGACAAAACCGCGACAAATACAAAGAATATTGCGACAAGCACTGACAATATCGACAAGCATTTGGCCATCGGAAGCTACGGCTCTCCCGGCGATCGGCTGGCGGATCCAAAGCAATATCCCCTGGCTACGTCGACCACACTTCAGCAGGATCTTCAGCAGTGCAGCAAGCTGGCGCAAACGCAACAACAAAACTGCCAGGAAATAGCCAACACGGAAGACGCGCAGTACCAATACATGGTCACCATGTATACGAATACTGCAATTCGAAATAATCGTCTGCAAGCCATTCTGAATGAGAGACAGGGCATCCAGTCTACTGACTATGGCAAGCTTGAAGATAACACCAACAAGCTGACAGCGCTCTACACGCTCATGGCGATAGATAGTCAGCAGATGCAATCCATCAACTATGCCTACAACACTCGTCTGCGCTATTTGCGCATTCAGCAAACTCAGCTCGCTAACGCTGCGGCTACGGGCACCCCACCCAATTCCAGCCTGGACATTGGCGGCCTCCCCGTCGGTTCGATCATTAATGCGTTAACTACCGGCGCTGCTCTCAAAGTAGCGCTAAACGGCGTTCAAAGTCCCACACCCTCAGGCATGCTGACACTCAGCACCGAACAAAGTAACGGGTTTTAACAGCATGACTTCTTTGTCTGTCTCCGAGACTATCGTGCCATCGAAAGTGGCATGCGCGCGCGCATCGCTATGTCCTGCAAGGAAGGGCGACTTATGAGTGCCGTAATCACGGATTTGCACATGCTGACGTCGCTGACCGATCCTCTTGCCGGTGCCGCTGATGCAACACAATTCGTCTTTTTCAAGACGATCAACGACTTCATCCGCACCGAAATCGACATATTTCAGTGGAACCTCTTGCAGAGTACGACCCAGTGGGTCGGCGCTATCGCGTTGCTGCTGCTGACCCTCTGGATACTTATTCAGGGCTTTCGCATCGTCACCGGCCAGTCGCGTGAACCGATGATGGCCCTGGTCGGCGATTCGCTGCGCGCCGTGCTGATCATCGGTCTGGCCACCAGCATGGCCGTTGGCTCGTCGCAGCTTTATTTCACGCTCAGTGATGGCATGTCCACCACTATCACGAAGATGGTGACAGGCTCCGACCAGAGCGCCTTCCAGAGCATCGACAATAACCTCGCCGTCATGCAGGGCAGCATGGCCCTCGTGGACAGTCTCGATACCGGCGGCAACGACGCCGCCCAGGCGGACAAGGATCGCGACAAGTGGTTCACCGGCATCGGCGTGGCCGGGCCTGGCCTGATCGCCGGCTGCATGCTGCTGCTCAACAAGATCGCACTGGCCCTGTTCATCGGTTTCGGGCCGTTGTTCATTCTGACTTTGCTGTTTCCGCAAACCAAGCCGTTTTTCAGCAAGTGGCTGTTCTACGGCATGGGCACGCTGTTTTCCCTGGGCGTGCTCAGCGTCATGGTCAGCATCGCCATGAAGATGGTCGCCGCCGTCTCGGCCGCCTTTGCCGCCAACTACCTGGCGTCCATGGCCACCGGCACCACCACCGACGGCATCAACTCCATGTCCATGCAGCAGGGCGGACTCGGACTGATTCTCACCACGCTGATCATCAGCGCCCCCCCCATGGCCGCGGCGTTCTTCCAGGGCACCTTGGGCCAGATCGCCACGTATTCTCCCTTCGGCCATATCGGTGAGGGCGGCGGCCGACAACAGCAGGCGTCCGGCATGCCGCCCAGTTCGGTGCCCGGCTCGTTGCCCCCGCCGACCGATCCTAGCCGATTGGGCGGTACCACTGGTAACCAGCAAACCAATACCTTCGCAAATCGAACACCATCATTTGCCGGTGCAACCAATGAGCAAATTCCACAAAGACAACCGCCATCATCGCCATCGGGAGGTCAATAATCATGAAGTCTATTGCCATATCCGCCGCGTTAGTGGCTTGTCTATACGCGCCGCTGGCGTGGTCGCAATGCTCAACGGGTGTTGATACGGGCGGCGGCGGATGTGTTCCGCCTGATGCCCCCGGTATGCCAGGCTATCAAGGAAACGCCAGTCAGCAGCCGGCGCCGCAGCCGCAGCCGGTATGGGCTGACCGGTGGGGAGCCATTGTCATCGCTGAAGACACTGGAGATGCGGGTACTGTTTCGGGACGCGCGAGCCGATCTGAAGCTATTGAAGCCTCCATGAGCGACTGTACTTCGCACGGAGCAAAGCGCTGCAAACTTGAACTTGCCTACCACAATCAATGCGCGGCAGTGGCTTGGGGTTCCAATCAGCATGGAACTGCAGGAGCACCCACTGAATCATTGGCAAAATCAGACGCAATGAAGTATTGCGGTGAAGCTGGTTGCAAGATCGTCTACAGCGGCTGCAGTATGGCCGAGCGAGTCCGGTAAATAATCCAGGCGCATTCAAATTCGCGACAACACTGACCACATCGTTCGGAAGCTAACGACCGAATATCGACCGCGCACTGCAAACATCTACCATGCTGACCAGAAAGGACCTCGCATGAAACACTGGATCGCAATGATTGCCCTAATTTTCGCCCTGCCGGCGGCAGCCCAGGTCACCTATGGCGGGCTCACCTACCGTAAGAGCGACCCCTTCCTGTTCTGTACCCAAGGACAGTTCGTCCCCGCCGAGTGGCTCAAGGGATGCTGGTGGCCGCTGGATCCGTCCAACGGCACGTACACCATGAACCCCGTATGCGATCCACCCACCGAATACGGCAGGACGTGGTCGTTCGACGACTCCGCCTCGCTGACTCAGTATGAGGCAATTTGCCCGCAGGCCATCAAGAGCGGTTCGTGGAAAGGGAACGGCGATGGTTCGGACGTGCCGGCACCACACTGATGATCAGCCGCTGAAGAAAGGTATACGACAGCACTGGATATAGCGCGAATTCAACAGACCGTTACCATGAAAAATATCCGCTTACACTGCCTCTGCCTTCTCGCCCTGTGCACTGGTCTGGTTTCCTGCAATGCGAACAAGACCGCAGACACAGCGTCTGCTCAAGAGAAGCCGCCGACGGGGATATCTTCCGCTTCATCGCCATCGCCATCGCTCTCTGCTGCTCTTGCAAGGTCATCTATACCCGCACAAGGAAAGCGCGCCATGTCTCCCCTGCAAAATCTGCTGAATGTATTCTCCGCTCAAGAAGCAGCCTCGTGGCCTTCGTTCGATGCCGTGCAGGGTGTGCAGTGGCGCGACCCCAAACCGCTGGAAAACCCCGATTCGACCGGACCGGACATGACACATGACCGCAGCGGTCATTTGCTGCTCTCCGGCTTTGGCATCGTCGACGTGCCGGACGGCAAGCTCGGCGCCGAAGCCGGCACCAAGAAAGACAACGAGGGCAATGTGGGCGTCACCCTCAACGGTAATGCCGATACAGTGCAATCGGTTGCCCTGCTGAAGTTCTATCCCAGCGACAACACACAGGACATCATCCAGCGGCAATTGAGCATGGACGCAACGATACAGCTCATCGCCGATCAATGTGCGCTGGACTACGGCACCACTGCCACGAATATGCAAAAGAACGCCTTTTTTCAGGTCAGCTTAGGGACCACCACGCCGATCTATGCCGAAACCTATGTCGACGCGGACGGCGGCAACCAAGGGCCCGGCACCACCACATTCGTGTTCTACCGCAGCAAACCCACTCAGCGCATCGCGGCCATGCGTTGCAAGGAGCACTCGGCCGCCTAACGACAACCTTCCATCCACCGTCATATCCAAGAGGACAGCATCATGGCTGATAGACGAGATAACGCAGTGGCCACTGCGAATGCATATAACCAGGGCAACATCGCCGGCCTGGACGACGCGATGACCCGCCGACTGGTCGCATCGACCGTCCTGACCGAAAGCAACGGTGGCGATCTGGCGATCACCAACCGCCAGGGTTACGTCGGTCGATACCAGGCGGGAGCCGGCTGGCTGGCAGACGCCGGCTATATCGATCAGAACAAGCTGCATGACGCCATGAAGGGCTACCGCAGCGAATGGGCCTGGGCATCCGACGGCGGCATGACCAAGTTTCTGGACAACCCGACTAACTGGAAAAACGGCCTGAGCCTAGAGAAGTACAAAGCGTCTGCCGACTTGCAGGACGGCGCCTTCAAGATCAATAGCGACAAGGCCTATCGGCAGGCAGTCACCAATGGCGTACTCAAGGAAGGCGATGATCCCGCCAAGGTTGCCGGCTTCCTGAAAGCGCGACATATCGCCGGTTATGGCGGCGCCGTAGCGGCTGTAAAAGGCGGCCGCGTCATTCGCGACAGCAATGGCACTAGCAACTACGACTACATGCACGACATCACACGCAATCGCGATCGTTTGAGTCAGTGGATGAATCATGACGTGAAACTTCCGGCGCAACGTGCGCAGTCCACCCCCCATGGCGTGCTGACGCAAGGCGACCATGCTGCCGACGTAAGCACCTTGCAAACCAACCTCGCCAAGCTCGGCTACAAGGACGGTCACGGCCAGCCTCTCCAAGCCGACGGCCACTTCGGTATCGATACCCGCCACGCGGTGGAACGCTTCCAGCACGATCACGGCCTGACCGTGGACGGTGTGGCCGGCACGAAGACGTTGGATGCTATTCACCACGCACAGGCCAAACACGTTCCGCCCGATCTCACCGATCCAAAAAATCCCGATCATGCGCTGTACGAACAGGCACGCATGGCTGTGCACAAGCTTGACGCCAGCATGGGCCGCGTCCCCGATCTGCAGAGCGACCAGTTGGCTGCTTCGCTGGTCGTCGTCGCCAAGCGCGAGGGCATGACTGCCATCGACACCGTCGTACTCAGCGAAGACGGCTCGCACGCCTTTGCCGTGCAAGCCCGACCGGATTCGCCGCTGCGACAGATCGCCTTTGTGCCGACCGCCGAGGCGGTGAACACGCCACTCGACAAAAGCAGCGCAGCGGCGCAGGCGGTGCACCAGGAACCGGTGCAAACACCGCCGCCCATCACGGCGCCGGTGCAGTCGGCCCCGGGTATGGCGCGATAGGACGATAGTGATACAGGCCAAGACGCGCCCCCTTGTCGGGACGCTACTATGGCCGGCTGAAGGCATCGGCCGCGCGCGCGAGCGCGCGACCGGTCCTCCATTCGTCTGGATCGTCATCACCGGGCAGTCGCGCACGCCGATGATGGCAGTGGTCGGCGACTCAGCGAAACCTTCGATGAGCTTACGATCCTGCCTAGCGCCGACGCCGGTTGCCCTTGCCTGCCGCACACTCTACCCTTCAGCCAATAAAGTCTGTCCGGCCTGTGCCGCGACATAGAGACAGCGTGTGGTGAGGCAAAGCAACCACTTATGGGGAATCGATGAGTATCAAGTCGCGCCTGATCGCCATGAACTTTCTGCAGTTTTTCGTGTGGGGTTCGTGGCTGATCACGATTGGCGCCTACTGGTTTCAGAACCGGCATTGGTCGGGCGCGCAGTTCGGTGCGATTTTTTCGACGATGGGTATCGCTTCGCTGTTCATGCCGTCGCTGATGGGCATGGTGGCCGACAAATGGATCAATGCGGAAAAACTTTACGGCCTGCTTCACCTTGGCGGCGCAGCGGTGCTGTTTGCCACGCCGTTGATCGACAACCCGACGACGTTTTTCTGGGTGATGCTGCTCAACATGATGTGCTACATGCCGACGATATCGCTATCGATCGCGGTGGCGTATTCCGCGCTGAAGGCTGAAGGGCGCGATGTGGTGATCGACTATCCGCCGATCCGCGTGTGGGGAACCATCGGTTTCATCGCGGCGCTGTGGGTGGTGAGCCTGCTGCATCTGGAAACGACGACCGGCCAGTTCTATGTCGCGTCGGGCGCGTCGCTGCTGCTGGGCGCGTATGCGTTCACCCTACCGCCGTGCCGACCCAAACTGGGCCAGCTGCGTGGCCGATCGATGCTGGATACGCTGGGGCTGACCTCGTTCAAGCTGTTCCGCGATCGCAAGATGGCGATCTTTTTTCTGTTCGCGATGCTGCTGGGTGCGGCGCTGCAGCTGACCAACGCCTATGGCGATACGTTTCTGCACGATTTCGCTACGGTGGACACGTACAAGGGCACGATGGCTGTGCGCTATCCGGCGATCATCATGTCGATCTCGCAGGTGTCGGAAACGCTGTTCATTCTGGCTATTCCGTTTTTCCTGAAGCGCTTCGGCATCAAGACGGTGATGCTGATCAGCATGCTGGCATGGACGCTGCGCTTCGGGCTTTTCGCCTACGGCAATCCCGGTCCGCAGCTGTGGATGATCGTGCTGTCGTGCATCGTCTACGGCATGGCGTTCGACTTCTTCAATATTTCCGGCTCGCTGTTCGTCGAGGGACAGAGCGATCCGGCGATACGCGCCAGCGCGCAGGGCCTGTTCATGCTGATGACCAACGGCATCGGCGCCGTGCTGGGCAGTTCGCTCAGCGGCCTGATCATCGACGCCTGGTTTATCCGCGCGGATGGCAGCAAGGACTGGCACGGTATCTGGATCACGTTCGCGCTTTACGCGCTGGCCGTGGCGGTGCTGTTTTCGCTGATCTTCAAGCACCGTCATGATCGCAACGCCGTGATACATCCGCACGGCGCCCGGGATACCGCGACCGGCGCTATCGCCGACTGATCAGTCGCCAGGCAGCAGATGTTCCTGCACCAGATGGCTGCTCGACGGCATCAGCTGGCCGCGATCGTCGAAGCGCAGCACGATGAGCCAGTTGTAAACGTCGCTAGGCCATTTGTCCTTCCCGACCAGGGTTTTCAGATCGCCGCCGAACGCGTCGATCAGGTTGCCCAACTCACCGTGATGCCAGGCGATAAGCACGATGGCGGCCTGGTTCTGCCGGCGCAAGGACTCGACGAGCTTGTCCACCTGCTTGTCGGCGAAAGGCTGCTCCAGCGGAAGCTGCAGACGCGCGGCAAGCGGCGTCAGCGTCAGCCGCGGGCGCTCGCTGTTCTTGCTGTCGCTGGTGGCAATCAGGCGCTGCGGCTGCAGCGTCTGACCGTCGATGCGCAGCGGGTCGAAATAATTTGCGTACGCTTCGGCGCGCTGCTCGCCCCGTGGCGTAAGCCCCCTGCTGTTCGGACCATCGCTCTGCTCGGGTTTTTCCGCGTGGCGGACGATCAGCACGATGACGTTGCGCAGACCGCGGGAGCTGTCGTCGGCCTCATGTTTTTGCGAATGGTGGGCCGAAGCCAGCGCGGGGAGTAGAAGCAACACGCAAAGGAATTTGCGCAGCATGATCGGGCGTCCGCAGAATGAAGGGCGTCAGGATACCAGCGTACTGGCCACGACTCGATCGCGACCGTACGACTTCGCCGAGTACAGCGCGGTGTCCGCCGCGCGCATCCAGCTCGATACGTCGTGGCAGCGCTCGCCATCGAACAGCGCGACGCCGATGCTGATGGTGATCTGCGACACGCCCAGCTCGACCGGCAGCGCGAGCGCGGCAACGCCGGCTCGCAAGGTTTCCGCCAGCCGCATGCCGTCCTCCGCACCCAGCTTCGGGCACAGCACGATGAACTCTTCGCCGCCGATGCGGGCGATGTGACCCGCGGCGCCGATGGCGCGGCGCAGATAGTCAGTGACCAGCACCAGTACCCGGTCGCCCTGCTGGTGACCGACGGTGTCGTTGATGTGCTTGAAGTGGTCGAAGTCGATCAGCATCAATACGTGCAATGGATCGCGCATATCGCGATGACTTGTCAGCAACGCCGTGGCGCGTTGCTGAAACGCGCGGCGGTTTTCAATGCCGGTCAGCGGATCGCACAAGGCCTGCGCACGCAGTTCTGCCGCATGCCGGCGCTGCCCACGCAGCAGCATGAACAGCAACCCGGCAAAGAGCACCAGCCCGACCGCCACGATGGTGACCACGAGATTGGCCAGCTTCTGGCGACGCTGCATTTCGTCGCGCCGCGCGGCCTCGGCCTGCGCTGTTTTCAATTCCAGGTTTTGATCACGATTGGTGCGCTCCAGATCGTTGATGCGCAGCTCCTTTTCGCGTGCGGCGTAGCGCTGCTCCAGCTCCGCCTCGATCGCGCGCAGCGCCGGCGTGTTGGTGGCGTTCTCGAATTTGACGACTTCGCGCTCGTCGGCGAGCGCCTGGCGCAGGTCGCCGGCTTGCTCGGCCAGATTGCTTTCCACTTCCAGAAGGTCGCTCAGCTGGCCGTTCATACCAGCAGCGCGGGCCTTGGCGACTGTCGCTTTCATCAACGCATAGGCCTGACGATGCTCGCCTAACGCTGCCATCGCGCGGGCGATATCCGTGTTGGAGTCGATCGAGTCGCTGATGCGTCCGTCGGCCAGCTCCTGCTTCAAGGACGTCTGCGACAGCTGCAGCGCTTCGCGCGCGCGGCCTTGCTTCAGATACATCTGTGAGAGATTGTCGCCGACGGACACCGCCATGCGCGCGCCACCGGTCGCCATGAAATGACGGCGCGAACTTTCGTAGGCTTTGGCCGCCTCATCGACTCGATTGAGCGTGGCCAGCGCGAGACCTTCGTCGTTCTCGGCGTCGGCGACGCCCCATTCGTCGCCCAGCGCCTGATAGTCGCCTTTGACCTGACGACACAGTGGCAGCGCACGATCGGGCTTTTCGTCCAGCGTGTAGGCATCGCACAGCTGAAAGCGCGCCCAGGCGACCAGTTCGGGATCGGCGTTGCCCAGCACCTTGTCCGCCGCGCGCAATGCCTCGCCCATACCATCGCCCGTACCGTTGGTGATGTCGTGGCGCGAACGCAGGAAGCCTGCCGCGGCCGTGGCCACCGCATCGTTGCTGGCGCTCGCCAGACCATCGAGGCGCAGGGTGGCTTCGGCAAACGCCGCATCGTCGTTGGCGTTGATGGCCGCCGTACCCATGCCCCACAGCAGCGCCCTTTCCTGCGCCGCACTCAGAGCCGAGCCCGAACGATCCAACTGCGTCCGCACGTCGCTGATCAAACCGTGGGGGTCGTCAACTGCGCGACCGCGCAGGCTGTTCATCGGTGCAGCGGCCATGCCCAGCACCGGCCATATCGATGCCAGTAGAACACAAGCCAGCCCCCTGATTCCCCGCGTCATCGACTACTCATCTCTCAGGTGCCCGTGGCTTCATGATAGTCAACCGGACGAATGCCGGCGCGACCTTTACAATGGGCTTATGCAGATAGGTCCTTACCGCATCGATCCGCCGGTAGTGCTCGCTCCCATGGCCGGCGTCACCGACAAGCCTTTCCGCCTGCTGTGCAAACGGCTGGGCGCCGGTTTGGCCGTGTCGGAAATGACCAACGCGGACCCGCGCCTGTGGCACACGCGCAAATCTATGCAAAGAATGGACCATGCCGGCGAACCGGAGCCGGTCAGCGTGCAGATCGCCGGCTACGACCCGACGATGCTGGCCGAAGCGGCGCGCTTCAACGTTGCCAATGGCGCCCAGCTGATCGACATCAACATGGGCTGCCCGGCGAAAAAGGTGTGCAACGTTTGGTCCGGTTCTGCCCTGCTGCAGGACGAACCGCTGGTGGCACGTATCGTCAGCGCCGTGGTCGAGGCGGTGAATGTGCCGGTGACGCTTAAGATACGCACGGGCTGGGACCGCCAGAACAAGAACGCGCTGACGATTGCCCATATCGCCGAAGACAGTGGCATCGCCGCGCTGGCCGTGCACGGCCGCACCCGTGCCGACAAGTACGAGGGTGAGGCCGAATACGACACGATTCGCGCGGTGAAAGCGGCCGTGCGCATTCCGGTGCTGGCCAACGGCGACGTCGGCACGCCGCAACAGGCCCGCCACGTGCTCGATATTACTGGCGCAGACGCGGTAATGATCGGCCGCGGCGCGCAAGGGCGGCCGTGGATTTTCCGCGAGATCGCGCATTATCTCGCCACCGGCGAACTGCTGCCCGAGCCGAAGCCGTCGGAAGTCGGCACGATTCTGCTCGGTCATCTCGAACAGCTTTACGCCTTCTACGGCGAGCTGGCCGGCGTGCGCATCGCGCGCAAGCATCTGGGCTGGTATGCCAAGGATCGGCCGGAAAACGTCGCGTTTCGGCAGGTCGTCAATCAGGCCGAATCGGCCGAGGCGCAGATGCGGCTGACCCGGGATTATTTCGAAGCATTGAGTGCAGGCGTGCGTTTGGCCGCCTGAACGCGCCGTCGTATCGCAAGCGTCGCAACCACTTGCGACGGGATCGGCGCATCATCGGCGTCCCATCCACCGCGGTTATCACGCTTGTCGACGATGACGTTGCGCCTGTCGCCTTCCGACCGCTTGTTATGGTGGCTGCGGCACGGCGCGTTGCTGGCCAGCCTGCTGCTCGGCGGCTGTCGGGCCACGCTGTTCGCCGGACTCAACAGCACAGACCAGCATCGCGGCATCGATCAGCAGCGCAATATCGTGTTCGATGCCCCGCACAATCTGGCGCTCGACGTTTATCTGCCGGCAAACACGGGGCAGCCGACCAGTGCCCGTGCGCCGATGGTGGTGTTCTTCTACGGCGGCGACTGGACCCACGGCAAACGCCAGTGGTATCGCTTTGTCGGCACGGCGCTGGCCGCAAAAGGCATCCTGGTAGTGATACCCGACTACCGCAAATACCCTCAGGTGACCATGGATGGTTTTATGCAGGACGGCGCTCGGGCGGTGGCCTGGGCGCATGCCCATGCCACCGAACTGGGCGGCGATCCGAACGACCTCTTCGTGATGGGCCACTCGGCCGGCGGCCAAATCGCAGCCTTGCTGAGCACCGATCCCGAATGGCTGAAGCCGTACGGTATGCAGCCGCGCGATCTGGCCGGATGTATCGGGCTGGCCGGGGTTTACGATTTCATGCCGATTCCCGCCAGCGAAAAAGACATGCTCGGCACCTTCGGCCACACGCTGGCCGAGCAGGCCCGTGCGCAGCCCGTTCGCTACGTCAGCGGGCACGAGCCACCGATGCTGCTTCTGCAGGGCACCGGCGATCATGAAGTCGATCCGGCCAATGCGCTGTCGCTGGACAAGACCCTGCTGGCGGCACATGAGGACGTCAGCCTCAAGCTGTACCCAGGTATCGGCCACTCGCCGCTGCTGTTCGCGCTGTCGCGACCGCTGCGCCATCACGCACCGACGCTGGCCGACATCGTCCGCTTTATTCACGAGCACGAAGAGCGGTGGCCCACGGGGCAAGCGAGCCGTACAGCGCCGCGAAGCTGGTCAGAGTCACAGCTGACGCCACCGCCTCATTGACTTGAGCCCGACACCGGACTAACTTCAGCCCCGCTGAAGGTTTTCATCTTTCTATGCGAATGGAGAGATGAAATGAAAAGGGAAGCCGGTACCAAGCCGGCGCTGCCCCGCAGCGGTAGGTGGAAACGAACTCCGTCACACGCACTGGGCGAATAGCCCGGGAAGCGGCGGACAGTAGGCGCAAGCGCAACGTCCACGAGCCCGAATACCTGCCTCAGCCGGAAGCGCGGCAACGCACTTCCGCCCGACCTGGCGTTTCCGCGGGGAAACACCGGAGCCGTCGCGTCGCCGTGTCTGCGGCCCACGCGCTGTCTTCGCACGCCCCGCGCAAGCGCCGGTTCGCCCGCGGGGGCGAAGGTCAACGGCGCGGCGCGGTTGCCGACCACCCTTCGTTCCTCTTTGCCCATCATGCAAGAGGAATTTTTATGTCACTCGTTACTTACTCCGGTTTTCCACGCATCGGACTCAAACGTGAACTGAAACGCTCGCTCGAATCGCACTGGCGCGGCGACAGCAGCGCCGAGGCGCTGCTCGACACCGCCGCGATGCTGCGGCGGCGGCACTGGAGGCTGGCGGTCGATGCCGGTGCCGACGTGGTGCCGTGCAACGACTTCAGCCTGTACGACCACGTGCTGGATACCGCCGTGCTGTTCGATGCCATACCGGCGCGCTATCGGCCGGTATTCGATGAAAATCATTTGGACGGCTATTTCGCCATGGCCCGCGGCCACAAGCGCGGCGGTCACGATCTGCACGCGCTGGAAATGACCAAGTGGTTCGACACCAATTACCACTACCTGGTGCCGGAACTGGAGGCCGGCCAGCACTTTGCCCTGAATGCCAACAAGCCGCTGGCCGAATTCCGCGAAGCGCAGGCGCAAGGCCATACCGCGCGACCGGTGCTGCTGGGGCCGGTATCGTTTCTGCTGCTGTCCAAAAGCGTCGACGGCAGCGATCGCCTGGCCCTGCTCGACGATCTGGTCCGCGTCTACGCCGAATTGCTCGGGCAGCTGGCCGACGCCGGCGCGGCGTGGGTACAGCTGGACGAACCGTGTCTCGTACTCGATCTGGACGGCGACGACCATGCCGCCTATCGCAAGGCGTACGCTACGTTGGCTGCCGCGCGTACGCCGCAGCTGCTGCTGGCCAGCTACTTCGGCGCGCTGGGGGACAATCTCGCGCTGGCGACCGGCCTGCCCGTCGACGGTCTGCACATCGACCTGGTCCGCGCGCCGGAACAGCTCGATGCCGTGCTCGATGCGCTGCCCGAGGGCAGCGTACTCAGCGCTGGCGTGGTCGATGGGCGCAATATCTGGCGTAGTCGCCCCGAACGCGTGTCCGCACTGCTGAAAAAGGCGCAGGCACGCGTCGGCAGCGAACGTCTGTGGGTCGCGCCGTCGTGTTCGCTCCTGCACGTGCCGATCGATCTCAAGGCGGAGACCACGCTCGATCCCTCGCGTCTGGTATCGATGGCCTTTGCCCGGCAAAAGCTCGAAGAGCTGCGGATCTACGTCGATGCGCTGTCCGGCGTTCCGGAAGCGAGCGCCGCGCTGACCGCGCAGCAGTCGCTGCTGGATGCCCAGGCACATGCACCGGGCGTTGTCGATGCGCAAGTGCGAACGCGCCTGCGTACGCTTGGGCCGCAGGCGCCGCTGCGCCGGTCGGCGTATACCACGCGTCAGGTCGTTCAGTCCGAAACACTCATGCTCCCGCCGCTGCCGACGACCACGATCGGCTCCTTTCCGCAGACCGACGCACTGCGCAAGGCCCGCGCCGCGCATCGTGCGGGCCAGCTCGATGACGCCGGCTACGACGCGGTGCTCGAGGCGGAAATCGAACGCGTCGTTCGTTTTCAGGAGCACATCGGCCTGGACGTGCTGGTGCACGGCGAGCCGGAGCGCAACGATATGGTCGAGTACTTCGGCGAACAGTTGGACGGCTATCTGTTTACCAAGCTGGGCTGGGTGCAGAGCTACGGCTCGCGCTGCGTGAAACCGCCGGTGATCTTCGGCGACGTTGCGCGGCCTGCGCCGATGACGGTGCGCTGGTCGCAATACGCGCAGTCGCTGACCGACAAACCCATGAAGGGCATGCTGACCGGGCCCGTCACCATGCTGCAGTGGTCGTTCGTTCGCGACGACCTGCCGCGCGAAACGGTATGCCGGCAGATCGCGCTGGCGCTGCGCGACGAAGTGCACGATCTGGAGAGCGCCGGCATCCGCGTGATCCAGATCGACGAGCCGGCACTGCGCGAGGGCCTGCCGCTGCGTCGCGCGGACTGGCCGGCGTACCTGGCGTGGGCGGTGGAGTGTTTCCGTATCACGGCCGGCGGCGTGCGCGACGCCACGCAGATCCATACGCACATGTGCTACTCGGAGTTCAACGACATCATCGAAGCGGTCGCCGCGATGGATGCCGACGTGATCTCGATCGAAACCAGCCGTTCGCGCATGGAACTGCTCGACGCGTTCGTGCGCTTCCGCTATCCCAACGGCATCGGCCCCGGCGTTTACGACATCCACTCGCCGCGCGTGCCGGATGCCTCGGAAATGCTCGAGCTGCTGCACAAGGCGCTGGACGTGCTTCAACCGGAGCAGCTCTGGATCAACCCCGACTGCGGCCTGAAGACGCGCGGCTGGCCCGAGGTAGAACAGGCGCTGCAGCATATGGTGCACAGTGCCAGGCAGCTGCGTGCCGAGTTGAAGCTTTTGGCCTGAGCGTAGCCGATGCGAGCCTCCCGCCCGGCCTACGGGCGGGAGGCTGTTTTTCACATGGCACCGCCATCGGCATGGCAGAATCCCCGCGGTGCCGCCTGTCATCAATGTCGCTTATTCTTCGGCACAGATGGCCGCTGGGTTTCCGCCAAACGCTGAACAGCCGTCCAAACGGCTGAACACGCGCCCAATCCCGCCGTACGCTAAACGGGCTCGGGCTGCAAAAAGGCACCTGGCGTTGTATCATGCTCGACCTCTTTTATCTCTCTATCCGAACGAAAGGATATAAACCCGATGTCCAGCCACCTGTTCACCTCCGAATCGGTCTCCGAAGGCCATCCGGACAAAGTCGCCGACCAGATCTCCGACGCCGTCCTCGACGCCATCCTCGCGCAGGACCCGCGCGCCCGCGTCGCCTGCGAAACCATGGTTAAGACGGGCGTGGCGATCATTGCCGGCGAAATCACGACCAGCGCATGGATCGATCTGGAAGCACTGACCCGCAAGGTCATCGTGGATATCGGCTATAACTCCTCGGATGTCGGGTTCGACGGCGAAACCTGCGGCGTGCTGAACCTGATCGGCAAGCAGTCGCCGGACATCAACCAGGGCGTGGACCGCAAGAAGCCCGAAGAACAGGGCGCCGGCGACCAGGGCCTGATGTTTGGCTATGCGACCAATGAGACCAGCGAATACATGCCGGCCGCGATCCATTACGCGCATCGCCTGGTCGAGCAGCAGACCAAGGTCCGCAAAAAGAAGAATTCGCCGCTGTCGTGGCTGCGCCCGGATGCGAAAAGCCAGGTCACCCTGCGCTACGAGAACGACGTCGCCGTCGCCATCGATGCCGTTGTGCTGTCGACCCAGCACGACCCGAGCGTGAAGCAAAAAGACCTGATCGAAGGCGTGCGCGAGCTGATCCTCAAGCCCGTGCTGCCGGCCAAGCTGCTGCACAAGGGCACCAAGTTCCACATCAACCCGACCGGCAAGTTCGTCATCGGCGGGCCGGTGGGCGACTGCGGCCTGACCGGCCGCAAGATCATCGTCGACACCTACGGCGGCTGGGCTCGTCACGGTGGCGGTGCGTTCTCGGGCAAGGATCCGTCCAAGGTCGATCGCTCGGCCGCCTACGCCGCGCGTTATGTCGCCAAGAATATCGTCGCCGCCGGCCTCGCCGACCGCTGCGAAATCCAGGTGTCCTACGCCATCGGCGTGGCAGAGCCCACCTCGATCTCGGTCACCACCTTCGGCACCGGCAAGATCGGTGACGACAAGATCGAAAAGCTGATCCGCAAGCATTTCGACCTGCGCCCTTACGGCATCATCAAAATGCTCGACCTGATCCACCCGATGTACCAGCAGACCGCGAGCAACGGCCACTTCGGCCGCATCCCGCAGCTGGTCAAGGGCGCGGACGGCGAGAGCTACACCACGTTCTCGTGGGAAAAGACCGACAAGGCCGAGGCGCTGCGCGCCGACGCAGGCCTGGACAAGAAAGTGGCCGTCGCCGGCCGCAAGTAATCGTCCGCGGCGCGTTCGCCAAAACAAAACCCCGCGGGCAACCGCGGGGTTTTGTTATTTCAGTCGGCCATATCGCCGGCGATTCGCGCGACTCGATCTGGACTAGAGCTGGGCCAGCTTCGGCGCTTTTTTGCCGCTGTTGCGGTAGGCCAGTTTCGTGCCACCGGTGCTGCGACGCTGCTGCGGGCAGTTGCTGCGCGAATGCGCGCCGCGGCGCGGACAGGTTGACGCTGCTGCCGCGCGGCTCGTGCCGCTGCGGCGGGCGAGCACTGTCGGCGCCGCTTTGCCGTGACGGCGATCCTGACGTGCAAGCGCGACAGGAGCTCTCTTCGCACCGTGCCGGCTGCGTTTTGGCAGCGAACGCGTCGCCGGCAAGGTATCGGCCTGCGCCGTGGAGATGGGCGACAGCGCCGCCAGCATCTTCATCGCCGCGTTCTCGCGCACACCCGCCGCCTGCGCGACCAGAGTCGCCGGCGTTTGCTGGTTCGCAAAACCGTCGTCCAGCAGGCGAGCCATCAACTGATCGCGACCGGCAGCGGTACGGCTGCCGAGCACCACGCCGAACAGACGGTGTCCATCCCTGACGGCGGTCGAGGCGAGATTGAAGCCCGACGCATCGGTGAAGCCGGTTTTCAGGCCGTCCATACCGGGATAGCGGTCCATCAAATGGTTGTGACCGTGCACGATCTGCCCGCGAAACACGAATTCCTTGGTGGCAAAGTAATGCGAGTCCTGCGGGAAATCGCGATACAGGGCCATGGCCAGCTTGACCATGTCGTTCGCCGTGGTCAGCTGATCAGGATCGGGCAGGCCCGAGGCATTGTTGAAATACGTGTCCGTCATTCCGAGCAGGCGCGCCTGAGCGGTCATCATTTCGGCGAAATGGGCTTCGGAACCGCCGAGACCTTCGGCGACCACCGTGGCAGCATCATTGGCGGACTTGGTCACCATGCCCAGGATGCAATCCTCGACCGATACCGTCTGCCCATTGCGCAGTCCGAGCTTGGTCGGCGACTTGTTGGCTGCCCACGAAGAAACCGGCAGCTGCTGATCGATCTTCAGCTTGCCGTTTTGCAACGCCTGAAAAGCCAAGTACAGCGTCATCATCTTGGTCAACGACGCGGGGTGAATCTGGTCGTTAGGGTTGACCGACTCCACCACCTTGCCGGTCGTCGCATCGATGACGATGGCTCCGTAACCGCCGGCATGGACCGCACCGGCAACCATGGCAAGTGCGGCAAATGCCGTCGCCGCAACCCTTCCCCGCAGCCGGTGGAACAACCGGCCTGATTTTTCGGATGCGATGGACAACGTGGCTTCCCCACTGAATTAAGAGCCGCGGCGAAGTCCCGCGTGAGGTAACTGTATAGGCAAGCGGCCGCAATATCCAGAAGCAGTGCGTGAGGTAAGCCGGCCAAGTGGCTGTTAGATATAAATTTATAACATTCGCCAGGTTCAGGTGTGCTAATTCGCTGCTGCCGATGCGGCATGCACGCTCGAATGCTCGCCCCGGCGCAAATTCCCGGTTCGTCCGAAAGATCCAACCGCCGTGTTTGTTGCGCTGCAGCTACAATGGGGCATGTCACTTATCCAATTGCAACGCGTCGACTTCAGCATCGGCGGCCCTCTCCTGCTCGAACACGTCGATCTGTCGATCGAGGCGAATGAGCGTGTCTGCATCGTCGGCCGCAACGGCGAAGGCAAATCCACCCTGATGAAGTTGATCGCCGGCGAGCTGCATGCCGACGACGGCGAAGTGCGCGTGCAGAGCGGCGTGGTGATCGCGCGCATGGCGCAGGAAGTGCCGCAGAACACTTCCGGCAGCGTGTTCGACGTGGTCGCCGAGGGGCTCGGCGATCTCGGTCATCTGCTGGCGCGCTACCACCACCTGCTGCATGAGCTGAACACCCAGGCCGATTTCGACGCGCTCGGTGAAGTGCAGACGCAGATCGAGGCCCAGCACGGCTGGGACCTGGACCGCCGCGTCACCGAGGTGCTGACCAAGCTCGAACTGCCGGCCGACACCGATTTTTGCGCCCTCTCCGGCGGCATGAAGCGCCGCGTGCTGTTGGCCCAGGCGCTGGTGCGCAAGCCTGACGTGCTGCTGCTGGACGAACCGACCAACCATCTCGATATCGAAGCCATCGGCTGGCTGGAAAGCTTTCTCAAGCAGTTCGCCGGCAGCATCATCTTCGTCACGCATGACCGCAGCTTTCTGCGTGCGCTGGCCACGCGCATCGTTGAGATCGATCGGGGCGCGTTGACCGACTGGCCGGGCGACTACGACAACTATCTGCGTCGCCGCGAGGAGCGCCTGCACGCCGAGTCACAGGCCAACGCGCTGTTCGACAAAAAGCTGGCGCAGGAAGAAGTATGGATCCGCCAGGGCATCAAGGCGCGTCGCACCCGCAACGAAGGCCGCGTGCGCGCGTTGAAGGCGTTGCGCAACGAGCGCGCCGAGCGGCGCAACCTCACCGGCAACGCCAAGATGGCGCTGGCAACCGGGCAATCCTCCGGCAAAAAGGTCATCGATCTGGAACACGTGCATCAGTCCTTCGGCGGCCGCGTGCTGATCGAGGATCTGAGCACCACCATCATGCGCGGCGACCGCATCGGCATCATCGGCCCCAACGGCGCCGGCAAGAGCACGCTGCTGAAGATCATGCTCGGCGATCTGAAGCCCGAACGCGGTACGGCCGAACTGGGTACCAGCCTGCAGATCGCGTACTTCGATCAGCACCGGGTGCAGCTCAACGACAAGCTCAACGCGCTGGACAACGTCGCCGAGGGTCGCGAGTTCATCGAACTCAACGGCCAGCGCAAGCACATCGTCGGCTATCTGCAGGACTTTCTGTTTTCGCCCGAGCGAGCGCGAGCGCCGATCACCCGACTCTCCGGCGGCGAACGCAACCGCCTGCTGCTGGCCAAGCTGTTCGCGCAGCCATCAAACCTGCTGATCATGGATGAGCCGACCAACGATCTCGACGTGGAAACGCTCGAACTGTTGGAAGAGCTGCTCACCGACTATCAGGGCACCCTGCTGCTGGTATCGCACGATCGCGCGTTTCTCGACAACGTAGTGTCCAGCACGCTGGTGCTCGAAGGCCAGGGTCAGATCGGCGAATACGTCGGCGGCTACAGCGACTGGTTGCGACAGCGCGCAGGCGTGAAAACGTCCGCGCCCGCTGCGGGCAAGCCGGCAGCGGCACCGGCTGCGGTCGCTGCCGCTCCAGGTGCGCCAAAACGCAAGCTCAGCTTCAAGGAACAGCGCGAGCTGGAGCAGCTGCCGCTGCGCATCGAGCAACTCGAGAACGGCATTGCTGCCCACAGCGATGCGATGGCAGAGGCCGACTATTTCAAACAGGAAAGTGCAGCTATCACGAAGGCCAACGAAGCCGTCGCGAAGATGCAGCAGGAACTGGATGCGGCCTACAAACGCTGGACGGAACTCGACAGCTAGAAACGCCGAAGCCATTCGGCTTCACCACCTTGTCACATGGCTTTGATGCAATGGCGGTTTGGCCTTGCCCGCACCCGATGCGAGCGGGCAACTCGACCAACCGTCACGGAATTCATATGCATCCACGCCGGCCTCGCCGTCTTCTGTCTCTGCTCGCCGTTGTCGGTGTCTTCATCAGTACCGCCGCGATCGCCGACGCTCCGGTGCTGATGGTGTCGATCGACGGCTTGCGTGCCAATGATGTGCTGCAGGCCAAACAGCGCGGGCTCAGCTTGCCCGCGCTGACCGCCTTTCTGCACGAAGGCAGCTATGCGACCGGGGTTACCGGCGTCACGCCAACCGTCACGTATCCGAGCCATACCACCCTGGTCACCGGCGTGGCCCCGGCGGTACACGGCATTTACTCGAACTACGCCTTCGACCCCGAGTGGAAAAACGATCACGGCTGGAACTGGTACGCGCAGGACATCCATGTCACCACCTTGTGGCAGGCCGTGCACGACAAGGGCGGCAAGACGGCCAGCCTGATGTGGCCGGTCAGCGTCGGGGCGCCGGTCGATGACAACCTGCCGGAGCTGTGGCGATCCGGTGCCGACGACGACCGCAAGCTGCTGCGCGCGGTTTCCACGCCGGGCCTGCTGGACGAGGCCGACCAGGCACTCGGGGTCTACCCGCAAGTGAAGTCCTATACCGCCGAGGACGACGCGCGCCGTGCCGAATACGCCGCCTGGATCTGGCAGCACAAACATCCCCAGCTGCTGACCCTTCACCTCAACTCGCTCGATGCCGTCGAACACGAATACGGCCCCGGCAGTCCACAGGCTAACGCGGACCTGAGCCGACTCGACCAGGTCATCGGGAAGCTGCGTCGCGAGGTGACGCAGAACGACCCGCATACCGTGGTCGCAATCGTATCCGACCACGGTTTCGCGTCGGTGCAGCACGACATCAACCTGTTTCAGCCGTTCATCCAGGCCGGCCTGATCACGTTGGCCAAGCCCAAGCAGGGCGAGCCGGACGCGAAACCGATCGTGACCGACTGGCAGGCTACCCCGTGGCCGAACGGCGGCTCCTACGCGATCGTGCTTCACCATCCGCAAGACAAGGCCTTGCAGGCACGGGTACGCGCGCTGCTGGACAAACTGGCGGCCGATCCGCAGCTCGGCATCGAGCGCATCCTCGATGCGAAAGAGATCGCCGAACAGGGCGGCAATCCGCAGGCATCGTTCTATGTCGGCATGAAACTCGGCTATGAGAGCGCCAGCACCCCACTTTCTCCGCTGATCGATACGCCGCATGAGCGAGGCACCCACGGCTATCTGCGTCAGCATCCTGAAATGAACGCGACCTTCCTGATCGCCGGCCCCGGCATCCCGGCCGGCAAATCGCTCGGCCAGATCGACATGCGCGACATCGCGCCAACCCTGGCCAAGCTGCTAGGCGTACAGCTGCCGCAGGCCACCGGCAAGCCGCTGCTCTGATCGATCCCGCGCGCGAAACGCTCGAAAAAGCCGGACGACGAGGCATAGCGCTCTGTCGCCGAACGTTACTGCGGCATCGAGCCGACTGTTAAAGGAAATACCGGGGACCGATCATCAACCGGTATTCTGCAGACCTTGCGAAACGCCGTTGACGCAGGCGACCAAGGCCGCCAGCAGCGTGTCGTCCTGCTGATCGCTAGCGCGCCAGCGCCGCAAAAGGTCTACCTGCATGAGGCTCATCGGATCCACATAGGGGTTACGCAGGCGAATCGATCGCGATAGCCGCGGCGCACGATCGAGCAGCGCGTCGCTGCCCTTGAGGCGCAGCAGCCAGCGGCGCGTCAACTCGAACTCGGCGCGTATCAAGCCGAAAAAATCATCGTGCAGCGGACCGGCAAGCTGCGAAAAGGCTTCGGCAATATCCAGGTCGCACTTGGCCAGCACCATTTCCACATCGTCGAGCATGTTGATGAAGAACGGCCAGTCACGCGCCATCTCGACCAGGGCCTCCTCGCCGAACTCTTCCGCTCCGCTTTCCAGCGCCGAGCCCAGACCGTACCAGCCGGTGATGATCGAGCGACACTGGGTCCATGCGAACACCCAGGGAATCGCACGAAGATCCTGTACACCGCGCATGCTGCGACGGCTGGCGGGGCGCGAGCCCAGCGTCATGCGCTCGATCACGTCGATCGGCGTGGCCGTGCGGAAATACTCGACAAAATGCTCGCGATCGACCAGTTCGCGATAGGCCTGGCGGCTTTTCACGGAAAGCCGACCCATCTGTTCAATCCACCGATCTTCGCGCAACTCCGTTTCGCGCGGACGCAAACTGGCACGCAGCACGGCGCCCACCGTCTGTTCCAGATTGCGCAGCGCCAGCGCGCGGATCCCGTACTTGCGATGAATCACCTCACCCTGCTCGGTGACCCGCAGCACACCGGCCACCGAACCGCGCGGCGACGACATCAACGCGGGGGTGATGCGCGCACCGCCGCGGCTGGCCGAACCGCCGCGGCCATGGAAGAACGCCAGCCGGATCCCGGCCGCCTGCGCCAGTTCCAGCAACTCCAGCTGGGCGCGCTGCAGGCCCCAGCGCGAAGCCAACGTACCGGCATCCTTGCCGCTGTCCGAATAGCCCAGCATCACCCACTGTCGGTTACCGCGTGCCGCCAGATGCTCGCGGTATAACGGATCATCGAGCAACGCACGCAAGGTGGCCGGCGCGTTTTTCAGGTCGTCGACGGTTTCGAAGAGGGGTGCGATATCGATGGGCACGTTTGGCGTTTTGCCATCGCGCGCATGTTCCGGCGATGTATCGGACGCAGCGACAAGGCCGCCATAGCGAGCCAGCGCCAGCACCGCCAGCACATCGGCGGCCGA
Organism: Rhodanobacter sp. K2T2; assembly: GCF_013408815.1. Taxonomy (NCBI): domain Bacteria; kingdom Pseudomonadati; phylum Pseudomonadota; class Gammaproteobacteria; order Lysobacterales; family Rhodanobacteraceae; genus Rhodanobacter; species Rhodanobacter sp. K2T2. The sequence continues at coordinate 356,806 of NZ_JACCCA010000003.1, forward strand.
GCGTGCCATGCTGATGATGTATAGCCCGATCGCATCGGTGCCGTAACGCGTACGCGCATCGCGCAAGGTGTCGAACACATCGTGCAGGCTTTGCGCGTTGGCGTCGCTGCTCACACCGAACGAACGCTCGCCGCTGGCGAACGGCTGCAGTCGCATCACCCGATCGGCTACATCGCGCGAGAGCCAGTCGGAATCGTTGAACAGCGCAGCAAGAGCCTCGTCGTGCACGCGCGAATCCTGCCGCACGTCCAGCCGCGCCAGATGAAAACCAAAGGTGCGCACACGCCGAATCAACCGCTTCACCGCATACGCACCGGCATGCACCCCGCGATGATCGATCAGGCTGCCTGCGATGATTTCCAGATCGTCCTGCAATGCTTTCGGGGACGTATAGCCTTCCGAATGCACATCGTCTTCGGTTGCCCGTAGGCGTGCCTGCATCAGGATCAGCAGGCTGCGATAGGGCATGTCGGCATGCCGCGGACGAATGCTTGCCGCCGCCTGCGGAAAGCGCTGTCGATAATCCGCCAGACGCTGCGCAAGCGCCGCGTCGACGTGCACACGCTGGTCGGTCTGACTGAGCAGGCGCGCCAGTGTGCCGAGATCTTCCACGTAATGCTCCAGCACATGGGCGCGCTGCGTGGCCAGACTGGCGGCGATGGTGGTCGCGCCGACGTTGGGATTGCCATCCATGTCGCCGCCGACCCAGGTGGCGAAGCTGAGCAGCTGCGGCAGCGGCGTTTCCACGTCGTAGACCGTCTTCAGCGCTTGCGCCAGCGATTCGTACACCGCCGGCACGATGCGATAGATGGGATTGGCCAGATAAAACCCGACGTGGTGGTGCTCGTCCTGCACGGTGGGCCTTACCGGCGAGGCTTCGGCGGTCTGCCAGCCGGACGACAGCGCCATGTAAATACGGTCGTCGTCCTCGCGGCGCTCCTGCGGCGTGCGCGTGGGATCGAAATTGTCGATCAGCGCCCGCACGATCGCCTGCTCTTTTTCCAATAGCGACCGGCGCACCGCTTCGGTCGGATGCGCGGTGAAAACAGGCTCTACCTGCATGTGATCGAGCCAGCCCAGGAGCTCGTCGGCGCCGACGCCCTGCTCCTTGAGCCGGGTCAGCACATCCAGCAGCGACTCGGGCTGCGGCAATGTGCCATCGCGCTGATATTCACGACGGCGGCGAATGCGGTGAACGCGTTCGGCAATGTTTACTGCCTGAAAATACGTGGCGAATGCGCGCGCAAGGGCTTCGGCATCGTGCGGCTGCAGGCCGGCCAGCGTGCCGGCCAGAGCGTCGACCGACTCACCCTCGCGACGGCGCTGTATCGCGGCCTGACGCACCGACTCGACCCGCTCGAAGAAGGCATCGCCACCCTGCTCGGCCAGCATCTGGCCGACCAGCGTACCCAGTCGGCTCACGTCGTCGTGCAGGGGGCCGTCGTGCGGCAGAGGTTCGGTTTCACGGCCTTCTTGCATGGACAACTCCGTTCAGTAGGTGACCAGACTACCAACCCAACGCCGCGCTGTGGTCGGCTATAATAAAAAACTTCCCTGCCCGCCGAGGGGCGCTGCGACCGTTCAAACGGCCAGGCTCGGTGCGGCAAGCTTCACAACGGCGCCCGGTTAACACACGCGAAGGCATTCGCACTAACCGGAGACAATGCATGAACGCTGTCAGCAAAGAAATCGAAGTGGCCAACTATAAAGTGGCCGATCTTTCCCTGGCCGATTGGGGCCGCAAGGAACTGGACATCGCCGAGCACGAGATGCCGGGCCTGATGTCGATCCGCAAAAAATACGCCGCCGCCAAGCCGCTGAAGAACGTGCGCGTGACCGGCTCGCTGCACATGACGATCCAGACCGCCGTGCTGATCGAGACGCTGAAGGACATCGGCGCCGACGTGCGCTGGGCCTCGTGCAACATCTTTTCCACTCAGGATCACGCCGCCGCCGCGATCGCTGTCACCGGCACCCCGGTGTTCGCCTGGAAGGGCGAGACGCTGGAGGAATACTGGGATTGCACGCTGGAAGCGGTCAGCTTTCCGGACGGGCACGGCAAGTTTCTCGGCCCGCAGCTGGTGGTGGACGATGGCGGCGATGTCACGCTGCTGATTCACAAGGGCTACGAGCTGGAGAAAGGCTCCAAGTGGGTCGACGAACCGGCCTCCTCGCACGAGGAAGGCGTGATCAAGAACCTGCTCAAGCGCGTGGCGAAAGAGCGTCCGGGCTTCTGGACCACCGTGGTGAAGGACTGGAAGGGCGTCTCCGAAGAAACCACCACCGGCGTCCATCGCCTCTACCAGATGGTCGAGGCCAAGTCGCTGCTGGTGCCGGCGATCAACGTCAACGACTCGGTGACCAAGTCGAAGTTCGACAACCTCTACGGCTGCCGCGAGTCGCTGGCCGACGGCCTGAAGCGCGCGATGGACGTGATGCTGGCCGGCAAGGTCGCCGTGGTCTGCGGCTACGGCGATGTCGGCAAGGGTTCGGCCCACAGCCTGCGTGCCTACGGCGCGCGAGTCGTGGTGACCGAGATCGACCCGATCAACGCGCTGCAGGCGTCGATGGAAGGTTTCGAGGTCAATACCGTCGAAAGCACGCTGGGCCGCGGCGACATCTACGTCACCACCACCGGCAACAAGGACGTGCTGACCATCGAGCATCTGAGCCAGATGAAGGATCAGGCCATCGTCTGCAACATCGGCCACTTCGACAACGAGATCCAGGTCGACGCGCTCAACAACTTCCCGGGCGTAGTCAAGCTCAACATCAAGCCGCAGGTGGACAAGTACACCTTCAAGGACGGCCGCGCGATCTTCCTGCTGGCCGAAGGCCGCCTGGTCAACCTCGGCTGCGCCACCGGCCACCCGAGCTTTGTCATGTCCAACTCGTTCTCGAATCAGACACTGGCGCAGATCGATCTGTGGGCCAACAAGGACAACTACGAGGCGAAGGTCTACATCCTGCCGAAGAAGCTCGACGAGGAAGTCGCGCGCCTGCATCTGGAAAAGATCGGCGTGGTGCTGACCACCCTGACCCCCGCACAGGCCGAGTATCTGGGCGTGGACAAGGACGGCCCGTACAAGCCCGAGCACTACCGCTACTGATCTCTGCCTGTTCGTGAGAGACACGAAGCCCGCCTGAAAAGGCGGGCTTTTTTATGGGCAACAAGTCGCAGGGAGTACGGCGGAGAGCCTGGAGACAACCGAATTCCGGGGCGCGGACCAGACATGCGGCGATTTTCACACGCACGATGCGAACAATACGGTGCGTATCGTTTTTTCGCGCAAGCACTGAGCAAGCCCCTTCCCCACGACCAAGGATAAAGACCCATGAACGCATCCCGTAAAAAAATCGCCACGCTCGCTGGTGCCGTCTTCACATTCGGCTTGATCGCCAGCGCAGTCTCCTTTGCCGACACTCCCGCGCTCTCGAAGGGCGACCAGGCCTTCGTGGCCAAGGTTTCGCAGGGCGGCATGTTCGAAGTCGCCGCGAGCAAGGTCGCCGAAGACAAGGCCAGCGCGCAGGACGTCAAAGACCAGGCCAATACCGAGGTTCACGATCACGAGCTGGTCGGCAGCAAGCTGAAGTCGATCGCTTCGTCGAACGGCGACGATTTTTCCACCGATCTCAATGCAGGCTTCACCGCCAGGGTCGCCAAGCTCAACGCGCTTTCCGGCAAGGCATTCGACGATGCCTATATCGCGGAGATGAAGACCATTCACGCGCTGGATGGTGCGGCTTTCGCTCAGGAGGCCAAGACCGGACAAAACGCGGATCTGAAAGCTTTCGCCGCCGAGACGGTGCTGATCGTCAAGCGCCATATCGGCGCCCTGCACGGCGTCAGCAGCAAGAGCTGACCTGTGCCGACATCGAGGTCACCGGCTTCAGACTTCGATGTCGGCGGGATGTTGCGGCTAATATCCCTTCATCGCGAGACAGAGATATATACTTACCCTCTGCGCACCTCTCAGGAAACGACCGCAATGCCTGCGATCAGCTTTGAATTCTTTCCGCCGAAGACCGACGAACAGCGTGCGCAGATGGATCGCGCCGCCGCGTCACTGAAAACTCACCAGCCGGAATACGCGTCCGTCACCTTCGGCGCAGGCGGATCGACCCTGAGCTACACCACGGAAACGGTGCAGCATCTCAACAAGGTTCACGGATTGTCGGTCGCGCCACATCTCTCGTGCATGGGCGGCAGTCGCGCCGAACTGTCGGCCTTGCTGGACGATTACCGGAACGCCGGTTATCGGCGAATCGTCGCGCTGCGCGGCGATCTGCCTTCCGGCATGGCGACGCCTGGCGACTTTCGTTACGCCGCCGAGCTGGTGGCTTTCATTCGCCAGCACAGCGGTGATCACTTCCATATCGAGGTTGCCGCCTATCCGGAAACCCACCCGCAGGCGGACAGCGCGCTGAAGGATCTGCTGCACTTCAAAGCCAAGGTCGACGCGGGTGCCAACGGCGCGATCACCCAATATTTTTTCAACGCGGACGCGTATTTCCGCTTTGTCGACGACGCCAGCAAGCTGGGCGTGAGTGTACCGATCGTGCCCGGCATCATGCCGATCGCCAACTACAGCCAGCTCAGGCGTTTTTCGGAGATGTGTGGCGCGGAAATTCCGCGCTGGATCGCCAAGCGCATGCAGGCCCACGGCGACGACGCCGAGTCGGTGCGTGCGCTGGGGACCGAGGTGGTAGCGCAGCTATGTCGCCGCCTGCTCGATGGCGGTGCGCCAGGGCTGCACTTTTATACGCTCAATCGCGCCAAGGCCACGCAGTCGGTGCTGCAGCAGCTGGGCTGAGCCAAGCGGCTATGCTGCAGTCATGCGCCCGCTGAAACTATTGCTGTGGTTCGCTCTGATCCTGTGGGCCGTGCCCGGCAGGTCGCAGACGGATATCCATCGCTGCATCGACGCCAGCGGCCGTGCGCTGTTTACCGATCAGACCTGCGCGTCGATGCAGGCCACCGCAGTTCATGCCGCGCCCAAACCCAGCGACGACGTGACCCCGGTGGCTACGCTGGCCGCCACGCCGACCGAACCGCCGCCGATTCTTTGCGCGGGCAGCTTCAACGAACTGCGCCAGAGCGTCATCGATGCGTTCGCCAACCACAACGCAAACCGGCTGGCGGGGCTGATGCTGTGGAACGGCTACGCCAGCTCGACCGCCATTGCCGATATTCGTGCGCTGAGTGTGCTGATGCAGCTGCCGCTGCTCGACGCCGGGCCACCCGATAGCGCGGCGGCATCACGCTCCGACAATTCGGACGCGGGGTCCGGCGACGACTCACCTCCGGACCCCGCCACAGCCGGCCAGCTGGTGCTGCATCTGGCTGGAACCGACAGCAGCGGCAACCCGCGCGAGCTGCGCTACGGCATCGTGCATCGCTACGGGTGCCTGTGGTTGAGCCACGGCGACTGACCGGAGCTGATCCAGTCGCTGAACAGCACGCTGCCGCCCCACCATGCCGCGCAAGCCACCAGCAGCTATCATGTGCGGTCCCCATTGGAGAACCGTCATGGCGCAGCAGTACCCGGAGTGGATCTGGCAGAACGGCGAGATCAAGCCTTGGAAGGAAGCGACCACCCACGTGATGTCGCATGCCCTGCATTACGGTTCGTCGGTATTCGAGGGCATTCGCAGCTACGCGACGCCCGACGGTGCCGCCATTTTCCGGCTCACCGACCATCTGCATCGGCTTTACCAGTCCGCACGCATCTACGACATGGTGCTGCCGCATACCGCCGATGAACTCGCCGCCGCCTGCCGCGACGTGATCAAGAAGAACGAGCTTGGCGCCGCGTATCTGCGCCCCGTCGCGTACCGCGGACTGGGCGGCTTCGGCCTCTCCGCCGAAACACCGATCGACGTCGCCGTGGCGGCCTGGCCCATGGGCCCTTACCTCGGCGCCGAAGCGTTGGAAAACGGCATCGACGCGTGCGTGTCGAGCTGGCAGCGTTTTGCGCCCAATACCATTCCCGCCGGTGCGAAGGCCGGCGGCAATTACCTGTCCGGTCAGCTGATCGCGCGCGAAGCGCGCCGGCTGGGTTTTGGCGAAGGCATCGCCTTGGCCTCGACCGGGCTCCTCAGCGAAGGCGCGGGCGAAAATCTGTTCCTGGTATTCGATGGCGTGCTGCACACCACGCCGGCCAGCGCCTCGATCCTGGCCGGCATTACGCGCGATACGCTGAAGACGCTGGCCCGCGAAGACGGCATCGAAGTGGTCGAACGCGACATCCCGCGCGAATATCTCTACCTCGCCGACGAAATCCTGATGTGCGGCACGGCCGCCGAAATCACGCCGATCCGTTCGGTCGACGGCAAGCAGGTCGGTGCAGGCAAGGCCGGGCGCGTGACCCGTCGCCTGCAGGAACTGTTCTTCGGCCTGTTCGACGGTCGCACCAACGACCGTTGGGGCTGGCTGGAGCCGGCCTAAAAGTAGGTACTAAGAGCCTGTTTACGATCTCCTGAGTAGGAGGGTCAGGAAGGCCAAATGGATGAACTGTAGGCTGGTGTTGAGCTGGCGCTCGCCGTTCTTCCATAGCCTCCTGTTCTTCTCCAGCCAAGCGAAGCTCCGCTCGACGACCCAGCGCTGGGGCATGACCTTGAAGGTGCGCAACTCGCTGCGCTTGGCGATCTGCACCGTCACGTGCTTGCCCAGAATCTCTTGCACGCCCTCGGCGAAGGGCCGGCCCACATAGCCACTGTCGGCCAATACGCTTTGCACCTGACCCAGGCGGGCCTTGCTGCGCTCGAACGCCTGCAAGGCGCCCTTGCGATCGGTCACCCCCGCCGTGGTTACCGCGATGGCGTGCGGCAACCCTTGCGTGTCCACCGCGATGTGCCGCTTGATCCCCGATACCTTCTTGCCCGCGTCATATGCCTTTCTGACCGGCCGTGTTCGCGTTCTTCACACTCTGCGCGTCCACGATCAAGAACGTGCTACAAGCGTTGCGCCCCTTTTTCTCGCGGGCCGCGCCAACCTGATTTTTTGAGCGCCCGCTCCAGCACACTTGTGCCGTGCGGGTCGGGCTCATTCCATTTGCGCGAGCATGTAATGACCCACTGAAATCCTGCTCAGGTGTTACTTTCCCAAGGGAGCACCCCCATGAGCATCGTGATGGAAGAAGAAATCAAACGCTGGACGGCCCGCCGGAAGTCGGCGCTGGTCCTGGAAGTGATTCAGGGCAAGACGTCGATATCGGAAGCCAGTCGCCAGTTCGACCTGCCGCCTTCTGAGATCGAAGGCTGGGTCGAGGATGCCAAGCGCGGCATGGAGAACGCGCTGCGCGCCAAGCCGGAAGATGTGCGCGAGCAGTACGAGCGACAGCTGAAAGATCTGCAGGAAGCCTACGGCGAGGCCATGCTGGAACTGCGCGCCAGAAAAAAATTGAACTCCCTGCTGGGCAAGGACGAGACCTGATGGCCTCACTTCAGCAGGGACTGCGTGCCGATGGCTTCGAGGTCTCGATGGTCAAGCTATGCCGCTGGTTTGGCGTGGCGCGACGGACGGTCTACTACCGTGCAATCAAGGCGCCGCCCAAAGTTCAGGAGGCTCTCGCTGCACCGGTAAAAGCGATGATCGAGGCCGAGCCTTCCTTCGGTTACCGGACCGTCGCGGGGCTCCTTGGCATGAACAAGAACACGGTCCAGCGCATCTTCCAGCTCAAGGGCTGGCAGGTGCGCAAACGACCCATTGGTCAGCGTCCACGTATCCAGGCATTGCCGTCGGTCGCCTCTAGGCCGGACGAACGTTGGTCGACGGATCTGTGTCGCGTCTGGGGCGGCAAGGACGGGTGGCTCAGCCTGGCGCTGGTTATCGATTGCCACACCCGCGAACTTCTTGGCTGGCATCTGTCGCGCAGTGGCAAGGCCAGCACGGCCGCCGGCGCCTTGGAACAGGCCCTGATCAGCCGCTTCGGCACTCTGGGGAAGGTCAACGCGCCTTTCCTGCTTCGATCAGACAACGGCTTGGTTTTTACCAGTCGTAAATACACCAGCCTGGTTCGCAGCTATGGCTTGCAGCAAGAGTTCATCACGCCGCACTGCCCGCAGCAAAACGGCATGGTCGAGCGGGTGATCCGCACGCTGAAAGAGCAGTGCGTGCATCGCCATCGGTTCGAAAGCCTGACCCACGCCATGCGCACGATCGGCGACTGGATCCACTTCTACAACCACCAGCGCCCGCACCAGGCGTTGAAGATGAAAACACCCGCTGAGGCGTATGCCTTAGCGGCCTGACCTGTGCAGGAAGTGCTGGGTCATTACAAGTAGGCGTACACGGTCGGCCATTTGGGGAAGTTCGGTGGTAAAAAACGCCACTGACAGCCCGTGCGCAGCAGGTACAGCACTGCGCAGAACACCTCATACAATCCAGTGTTACCGGCTTAGTATTGCGTCGAACGCTGCGTAGCAGCGGTTCTATCTCCGCGAACTTCTCTCGGCTGATATCGCTGGGGTAGGGCTTTCTCTTCATCAGCCTATTATCGCCAATGAAAGATCGTGAACAGGCTCTAAGAGAACAAATTATCAAGGCGCAGACCCAATTTTTGAATTAGTTGAGTTGTAAAGCTTGAAAATATCAGTCGCCGAAAACACTTTCACCTAACCCTAACGATGACTCTGCTCTCCCTGAACTTAGAACAATTATTTTGTTTGCGCTAGCCAGCGTTTCAGGTCGATGCGCAATCACAATTCTTGTGACATTGATCTGCTGCACCGCCTCATTTACTAATCGCTCCCGCTCCATATCCAGATGGCTGGTTGCTTCGTCGAGCACCAGCAATCTGGGTTGTCGATACAGCACCCGTGCCAAGATCACTCTCTGCTTCTGCCCACCCGATAGGCTAGAGCCCATGTCGCCGACCAGGCTCTGATAGCCCATAGGCATGGCGGCAATATCGTCGTGGATGGCAGCCAGTCGTGCGGCGGCTTCGATCTTGGTGGGCGTGGCATCGGTGTCAAAGAAGCTGATGTTATCGGCCACCGAGCCGGCAAACAGCTGGTCGTCCTGCATCACGGCACCGATCATTTGACGGTACGTGCCAAGGCCCAGCTTGCGGATGTCGATACCGCCAAACAGCACCTCGCCGCGTTCGGGTTGCAGTAGCCCGAGGATCACTTTAGCCAGCGTGCTCTTGCCGCACCCGCTGGGGCCGACGATAGCGACGGATTCTCCCGCCTCGATGCGCAGATGGCAGTCTTTGAGAATCCACGGCTCGCCCTCGGCATAGCGAAAGCTGACGTGTCGCAGTTCGATGTTGGCCTCCGGCAACGGACCGTCCCAGGTGGATTCGCCATCGGACTCCGGCGCGGTAAGCGCGATATCCGCTACGCGCTCGGCATGCAGCTTCAGCATGCGGAAATCCACCCACTTGTCGATCAGGCCGGCGGCGCGGCTGGTGAACTGGTCGGCATAGGCGATAAAGGCCACCAGCATGCCCACGGTGAGCTCGTTCTTCAGCGCCAACGTGGCAGCTATCCAGATCAGGGCCACGCGGCCGATGCCGAACACCAACTGGTTGGTGAGGGTGAAAGTAATGCCCAAGCGTTGGATGCCGATATCACGGTTAGTGCTGGCCACCGTGGCGTTGGCGTAACGCGACAACCGTTCGCCTTGCTTGTTCGCCAGCTTTATCGGCATGGCCCCGCGGATGGATTCCAGCAGCTCGCTTTGCTGACGCGCGCCACAGACGATCTGCTCCTCGTTGGCGCGGCGCAGCGGGTTGAAGAACACCCAGCGTGTGAGGCCGTAGGCGAGAAACAGGCCCGCCACCAACACGGTGAGCCAGATGCTGTAAAACGCCATTACTACGACCGTGACCAGCGACATCAGCCCATCCAGCAGCGAGCCGATGAACTGCGTGGTGAGGGTTTTCTGGATGGTCTGGATGGAGCCGAAGCGCGACACCACGTCGCCGACATGGCGTTTCTCGAACCAGTCCAGCGGCAGCTTCATCAGATGTGCGAACAGGTTGCTGGCCCATTGCACGTTAAGTGTCGCGCCCAGCCAGGTGACGGCCCACGAGCGAGCGGCGGTAATCAGTGCCGAGAAAATGGCGATGCCGAGAAAGCCCAGGCCCAGCAGGTTCAAAAGGTCATGATCGGCCGAGACCATGACCTGGTCGAGCACCCATTGCAGATAGAACGGTGCGGCCAGCGCGAAGACTTCCAGTGCCAGGGCCAATAACAGGATTTGGGCGAGTGCAGGCACGACACCGCGGATACGGCCGGTCAGGGCGCGCATCGAGACCGCCTGACGCGCCTGCACTGGTTCGAAGTTCGCGGCAGGGCTCAGTTCCAGCGCGACGCCGGTGAAGTGTTCGGAGGCTTCCTTGAAGCTAAACTTGCGAATGCCGCGTGCCGGATCATGGATGACGATGCCGCGCGCATGCACGCGCTTGAGTACCACGAAATGATTGAGATCCCAATGCAGCACGCACGGCGTCTTTAACTGCCCGAGATGTTCCATGTCCAGCTTGAGTGGCCGGCCAACGAAACCGAGTTTGCCGGCCATTTCCATCACGCGGGCCAGGGTGGCGCCCTTAAGTGAGGTGGAAAAGCGGCGGCGCAGGCCGGCCAGATTGACATCGTGACCGTGATAGCTGGCGACCATGGCCAGCGAGGCTAGGCCGCACTCCGCCGCTTCCGTCTGCAGCAGCATCGGCAGCTTGCGGGTCCAGCTAAACTGCAGCGCGGCGTGGAACGCCGAAGCCTTGGTGTCAGGCGAGCGCGATGTACCGTCATCCATGCGAGACATCCCCGCTGAGATGATGGCCGAGTCCGTAGAGCGGCTCGAATACCCACTCGATCAGGCGCCTTCGCTCCATCAACACATCCGCATCCAGCGCCATCCCCGGACGCAAGCCTTCGGCCTTGCCATAGGCCTGCACGGCCTGGCTATCCAATGCCACTTGCACGCGATACAGCGGCTCCTGATTTTGCTGCGGAGTACTACCGGTAAGCGCCGTCACTTCGGCCGGAGTCAAGGCACTGCGTGAAATCTCGGCCACGCGGCCAAAGTGTTGACCGAACTTCTGATACGGAAACGCCTGATAACGCAGCACCACGCGACTGCCCGGCTCGATAAAGCCGATGGCCCGGCTAGGCACCAGCAACTGCGCTTGCAAGGTGGCGCCGCTGGGCAGCAGAGAGAGCAGGGACTGGCCCGCCGTGACCATCTGCCCGGGCTTGAGCAGCAGGTTGGACACTACGCCATCACGCGGGGCGCGCAGCACGACGGCGCGCTGCATTTCATTCTGCGCCGCCGACTGGTTGATATCGGCCAGTTTGCGCTCGGTGTCGTTGCGCTGGGTCGACGCATCCAGCGGCACTTGCGCCAGCTGTTGCGCTGCCGCGTCAGCCTGTTGGCGCAGATCGAGCTGCTGGCGCATCAGGGTTTTGTACTGCGCCTGCGCATCAAGCATGGTCGACTCCTGCTGCTGGATCTGCAGCGCGGATATGTAGCCCTCGGCTTCCAACGGCTTCATCCGCTCCAGCATGGTTTGGGCGCTGGTGGCCTGTTGCCGCTGGATGACGAGCTGGGCATTGATCTGGCTGATTTGCGAGCGCAGCAGGGTCAGCTTGTCCCGCAGTCCACCAGCCTGCTGCGCAGACACCTTCTGCTGGGTGAGCAAGTCCGCCCGCAGCCGCATGCGCTGATCGTCCAGTTGGCGACCGACCAGGGCGCGCGTATCGCCCAGCGCAGCGCTGTCCTGTTCGCTGGAAATCTCCAGCAACGGGTCGCCGGCATGGACCTGCTGACCGTCATGCACGCGCACTTGCGAAATGGTGCCTGCGTTGATCGACGTGACGTTGAGCAGGCCGGCGCTGGGCACCAGCTGACCGGTGACGCTTTCGCGACGGGTGTACTGGCCCAGAATCAGAAACAGCACGATGGCGGCAGCCAGGGCCAGCGATATTGCAGTCAATAGCCAACGCGACAATGGCGCGGCAACAATAACGCCGCCCAGCCAATCGCTACGGCGCGCATCAATGACCTCCTCTCGAAACAATCCTTGTGTCAAACGTTGCACCATAAATCATTAAATTACGGAAGATCGACTCTTCCCCTAGTCCTTATTCCTGCCGATCTGGATCCTACAGATTTGAAGATCAGATTTGTCAGTCTTTCAAACTTAAACGCGTACCTTTAACTTGGTAAGTAAGCCCTGAGGAGGTCAAGTTGACATGATCAGCCGGAAATCGCTAAATTTACGCGCCGACATCAAGCGGCGCATAAATACATAAAGGAGATCCAAAATGGAATTACTTACTGCGGAACAAATTAGTTATGTAAGTGGTGGCGACGGCTGCCCCACGCCGTCAGGTCCTGTGATAGTTGGCTCAGCATCAACCGGTGGCGGCGCCACTGGATCTGAGCCGGGCGGCACTGGGTATGTTGTATACCATGTAGATCTGTAAAAACTTACTTTGTTACTTTTGGTGATACACAACTTAATTGGAGCATCTATTGGATGCTTCAATTAAGTTAATTTAAGATCTCAAACTATTGAATATGATGCTAGCAATAGCGCCGTTGGCATCGCTGCGCGGACGCATGGATACGTCCCAGCCGTAGAGTTCGCACAGGCGGCGAACGATGGCCAGTCCCAGACCGGCGCCGCTGCCACCGGCGCCTTCACCGCGCACGCCGCGCTGAAACAGCCGCTCGGCATCTTCCGGCTTGATCCCAGGACCCGTGTCGATCACCTCAATGCGGCCCTTGCCTACCTCTACCCGCACGCTGCCCTCAAGCGTGTATTTGATCGCGTTGCCGATCAGGTTGGTAAGCGCCACGGACAGGACCGACGCCGGTGCATTCACGGTGACCGCATCGTCAACGCTGAGCTCGATCTCGATCGGCTTGCCGCGCATCTGCGGGCGCTGGCTTTCAATGACGTCGGAGGCCACCTTGCCGACCTCGGTCGTTTCGCCGCGCGTGGGTCCGCGCCGCTCCGCGCGCGAGAGCAACAGCAACGCCTCGATCAGCTCGGTCGCCTGGCGCGACGCGCGCTCGATGCGCTTCAAACGTTCGCTGATCTTCTCGGTGAGATCGGGCGAGCCCTGCAGCAACTCCGTGGTGCTGGCGATCACCGCCAGCGGCGTACGCAGCTCGTGACTGACGTCGGAGTTGAATTCGCGATCGCGCTCGACCATGGCGGTGAGGCGGTCGGCGTAATCATCCAGTGCACGTGCCAGTTCGCCCACTTCGTCGTCGGCAAAATATTGAGCGAGCGGTTCCGCTTTCTGATTTTTGCGAAATTCGCGAAGCCGCTGCGCCAGCTGAGTCACAGGTTTGAGTACCTTTCGCGATAACCAAAGCCCAAGCACAAGCGACAGCACGCCGAACAAGAACACGGCACCGATAACGCTCACCAACAGCTGCTTTTTGCCCAATTCGTCGCGCGAAACGTCGTACTGGACAAAGCTGATCACTCCCTTGTTTCGTCGCACAGCCAGCTTGTAATGGCGCGTGCGCCCGTCTGGACCTGGCTCGTAAACGTCATGCACACCCGTATCCAGGTTCTGCCAGTCCAACGGAGCTTTGTAGATCGTGCGATCGCTCCAGGAAGCGGCCTTGACGATGTTGAAGGACGGCGCACGATCCGGATGCGCCAACACCTGCTGATTGAGATGATCCACCTCATCTTGCAGGCTTGAGGTAATGAGCTGGTCCTCAAGCCGAGAGCGTATGTTTAGCGCGGCAAACGCAAACATCGCGCTGAGGCCGAAGCCGAACAGCGCGAAGCTAAGTACGAGGCGAAACCGAAGCTTACGCCTGGACTGCATCCGGCTCGACCATCCGGTAGCCAATGCCGTGGCGGGTGTGGATCAGCGGCTTCTCGAACGGCTTGTCGATCGCCGCGCGCAGGCCGTGGATATGCACGCGCAGGGAGTCGCTGTCGGGCAGTTCCTCGCCCCACACGCGCTGCTCCAGATCCTGCCGCGTGACCACCGACGGGCTGGCCTCCATCAACGCCTGCAGCAGTTTAAGGCCGATCGGGTTGAGCTGGATCGACTTGCCTTCGCGGTTCACCGTCAAGGTATCGAGGTTGAAGGTGAGGTCGGCCACTTTCAGCACGCGGCTCTGCGGGCCCTTGCCACGCCGTGCCAGCACTTCGAGCCGCGCGGCGATTTCCTGCAGGGCGAACGGCTTGGTCATATAGTCGTCGGCGCCGGACTCGAAACCGATCAGCTTTTGTTCCAGCGCATCGCGCGCCGTCAGCATCAGAATCGGCGTCTGCTTGTGCGCCTCGTGACGCAGTTTGCGGGCCACTTCCAGACCGTCCATGCCGGGCAAGGTGAGATCCAGCACGATCACGTCGAAATCGTGCACCACTGCCAGATGCAGGCCGGTCACGCCGTCGCCGGCGAAATCGACCACGTGGCCGCGGTCTTCCAGATAATCGCCGATGTTGGTCGCGATATCGCTATTGTCTTCGATCACCAGAACGCGCATGTATCACTCCTGCAGCCGTTACACGGAACGGCTGGGACTGCAAGCTTAACAAGCTTGGTGGCGGGAATCCTGCCCGTTGCAGCACGAAACTGAACGCCGCATCCTCAGAACAAGAAAAAGGCCCAGATGCGCGACTCGCCGTCGCTTCATCTGGGCCCAAGCTACCGCCCCGATACCATCATCAGTTGGCATAGCGCTCTTGAGAGTCGATAGGCCGAGCCGATAAATGATGGCCACGTTATAAATGCTGATCGGTTACGCAAGAGTTAACGCGTACCGCTGTGCGATGAACAGGACAGACGCGGATCGGAAGGCACAAATATTCAAATTTTTGCCGTCTGCTTCTCCAGATGCCGAATAATCTCACCGGACACGTCCACGCCCGAGGCCGCTTCAATACCTTCCAGCCCGGGCGAGGCGTTTACCTCAAGCAATAGCGGACCGCGGTTAGAGCGAAGAAGATCGACGCCGGCAATACCCAGTCCAAGAGCCCCCGCCGCGCGAATCGCGATACGCTTTTCCTCGGCGCTCAGATCGGCCTTGATCGCGCTGCCGCCGCGGTGCAGGTTGGCGCGAAATTCGCCGGGGCTGGCGACGCGTTGCATGGCAGCTACGACTTTTTTGCCGACCACGAAGCAGCGCAGGTCGCTGCCCTTGGCTTCGGCGATGAACTCCTGCACCAGAAAATTGGCGTACAGGCCGCGGAAGGCTTCGACCACGCTCTGCGAGGCGCTGCGCTTTTCGGCCAGCACTACTCCGGTGCCCTGGCTGCCCTCGTTGAGCTTGATGACGTGCGGCGGATCGCCCAGCATCGCCAATACGTCGTTGGTATCGTCCGGGTTGTCGCCGAATACGGTGACCGGCATGTCCAGACCCTGCGACGCGAGTATCTGCAGGCAGCGCAGCTTGTCGCGCGCGCGCAGCACCGCGTCGGACGGATTGGGCGTGTAGACGCCCATCATCTCGAACTGACGCAGTACCGCCGTGCCATAGAACGTGCTGGATGTGCCGATGCGTGGAATCACCGCGTCGATATCGCGCACATCCTTGCCCTTGTAACGGATGGCGACGTCTTTCGGCGCGATGCGCACATAGCAGCGCAACGGGTCGAGAACACGCACGACGTGCCCGCGTTCGCGCGCCGCTTCGATCAGTCGCCGGGTGGAGTACAGGCGAGCGTTACGCGAAAGAATCGCAATTTTCATGAAATGTCCGTAACGGTCGAAGCGGATCGTAATTGGGTATAGGAAAGCGCCGGGTCTACCGCAAACCGTCCCATCAGGGCGCTGCGACCGAGCAACAGTGGAAACAGCATATGCCGCCGATCGGTGAGGTTGACGTCGACGCTGAAAGACTGCCCGGCCAATATGACCTGCGTACGAATAAACCAGCGTTCCGTACGTCGCCCGCCGGTGTCGGTGACGACACGCCTATCCAGAGCGGGAGCCTCGCAGCTGACTTCAAACGGGTGACGGCGGCGGATGCTCAGCGAAAATCGCAGCCAGGTCGCGCCATCGCGCTGAAAGGTCTGCAGCGTATCGACATGCAGCGAACTGCTGCGCGCTCCGGTATCGAGCTTGGCCTTGAGCAGTCCGATACCCAACTCGGGCAGAGCCAATCGCTCGCGCCAACCCAGCGTCGTGGCGACACGAGAGACGGCGTCGCCAGGCGCCGCCGAGTCGGGCACGACCAGATCAGAAACGATGAGATCCGTCATGGGACGTCGGTCAGGCTCGCTGGGGATCGAGAATGGAGTACAAGTGAAAGTACGATGATGTCGCCAGCCCTTCGTCCATCTCATGATTGACGAACAAGACTGAAAAACCGAACCGAATCTCGATACAGCTTTCAAGAATACAGAAACGACCGAAAGGCCTCAATGTTCGCAAAGGCAAGCTACTTGAGCTTGTTTTTCCGTCATCAGCTGATTTGTAGCGGCGCACACTGTTCACTTACGAGTGACGCATCATGACGGCATCACATCATTCCACCTGCGACGCATGAATCCTGATGTACTCGTTAGTCGGACCCTACAAGACTTTCGCGCCGGTCGTGAAGTGGTGTTAAAGCAGGCCCTAAAGCTTTCTCGATGACATGAATCGCGAACCCAAATCTAGATGTCAGGGCTTAGGCTAAGCCGAGATGTTCGTTTCAACCCGAGCTGACATCTCTGCAACTAGCCTGAAACATTTCCTTGCGGCAAAAATGAGGCTTCATGGCTTTTCTGTATGACAAACAAAGTCAATCAGCGTTCGACGCAGATACGCAGACGACGATTCGGATAGCTCCGACGTTCCTCGACACTTATCCCCAGCCGTTCGAATTTATGACGGCCGATCGGAGCTTTTATGTCGACTACGAAATGGAAGAAGAGCCACGCCGGATCACCCTCGAGAACGGCAATATTGATATGCACTGCGATGTCCTGAAGCTACAAGACTGGCATGTGAAATGCGAATTCGTGCTCCGCATGCGTGGCCACCTAAAAAATCCATGGCCAGAACGACTCCGAGCGTTAGAGGCTCTGGCACTGTATCAAGCCGGCTTCGAGGAGCTTGAGCGTGATGGACGAAGAAAAGAATACGGGGCGTGGAAAAGCTATCTTCTGGACGGTGTACGCGTTTGTTGGACTGAGGGCCAAGCCTCCACGCGTCTTCGCGTTGAGTTCATTGAACACTTCCCCGAGGGTTTACGCATGGCGTGACCACGCGTCCTACGGACGCGAGCGCAGCGGCTTTACCTCGATACGAGCGGCGCTCGGTCGCCCGTGGGCAAATGGAGTGGACGGGCAGCAACATATTGCCCGTCCAGGGTGACCCGAAGATCTTGGGGAATGAGGAAGCGAACGTAGAGCCGATAGGGCGCTTCAAAAAAGAGAGGCTTTGGCATCGAAACAATACCCAAGACCGTACCCAGTAGGCCGTTTTAAGCAACGCCTCTTTGCCATTAAATTTATTTAAGACAATCACTTAGCCTGCTATGGCTCAAATTTTGGAGCGGGTGAAGGGACCTGTCACAACCACCACGCTAAGCCGTTGTTTCTTCAAAAAGAACAACAGCAAATCGGGTGACCGAAACAGTACCTCAAACAATACCCGTGGGTGCATAAGGCTATCAGCGCGCCGGCACTGAACGCCAGTCCTCAAACATAAATGGCGCACCGGTCGAACGTGCCAGGCGGGGTAGCCCTGTTGGATCTGCCGAGCGTATTGAGCGTGGCGACCTACAACCATTCGTGTGTCAAAGCATCAGCGTCGCCATACAGTGCATGCGAAAGCTCGTAGACCAGATGAAAACCCATGTCCATGCCGCAGCCCTGGAGCACGACGCCGTCCTGCTTTCCCCGTCGCAGGCCCAGGGCCTGGCAGACGTGATGGTTCGGATGGATCGGTCGCCCTTCCCCAGGTAACCAAACCACCACAGAGATCTCTCGGCACATGCCGGTTCGGGAGACGTTGCGCAGGATCGTGAACACGCGGGTTCCTTTCGGTAACCACTGACGGAGTTGGTCCAGAGATTGGATCTGATCACGGGTTTGGGTGCGGGCCATGGCTTTGCTTCCTGTTCGTGGTTGCCGGCCTTTCACCGAAAGGCAGCAGGCGTTCGCCTGCTGCCGATGGCAGCCGCCGTGGTCCGAAGGAAGGCGCGGTCAAGGAGGGTTCGCGCAGCGGACAGGGAGAAGCTGGTGCGGCCCGCAGCCAACGGCGAGGACACGGGCTTCGAGCGGCCCTTGACCGGGGAAGCCGACCGCAGGGCCGCTCTTGCAAGAAATTTTCGTGTTCTCAGCGATGTTGTTTGGGTCTGATAGGGCTATCGTGAAGCCCTATTTTCCAAGCGCACCGGCCGAGGATCGACATGTCAAATCCGCAACTTTTCGAGAATCAACAGCACACCGCTCAATGGGTTCAACAGCAGAGGGGGAAACTGGACATTGCGGTCGCCTTCTGGGGCAATGGCGCCGTCAAGGAACTCAAGCTCGACGCCGCCGAAGGGCCGCTGCGTGTGCTTCTTGATTTGTCAGCGGGCGCTAGCAATCCAGACGAGGTTGAGCGTCTGATTGCAATACCCGGCGCCGAAGTGCTCCATTTGCCGAGGCTTCACGCCAAGGCATTCATCTCAGAAAACGGCGTGTTGGTCGGCAGTGCCAATGCGTCCGCCAACGGCTTGGGATCCGAGGGCACAGAAGCTACCCGTTGGCATGAACTAGGAATCCTGTCGGACGACCCAAGCGCCATAGCCAGTGCCCAACAGTGGTTTGAACGGAAGTGGGAAGCCGGGCGCTCGATAACTCCGGCACTTCTCAAAAAAGCCCGCGAAAACTGGAAAGAGCGCCAGCGGTTGCGCCCCAAAGCGACAGCCAAGTCAGGAAAAATTCTGGCGGCCGCGATCGCCGATCCCGACGCGTTCAAGAACCGCGGTGTTTACGTGGTCATCTCGATTGATCCGCTCGGCACCAAGGGTGAGAAAGATGCAGAAGATTATGAAAATCAGACTGGGCACCAACCGCATGCGTGGGAGGGCTGGACGGATATTCCGAAAGATGCAGACCTAATCAGTTTCACCTTTTACAAAGGGGAGGCGTTCAAGAAGGACGAATACGCTGTTTATTACTCGCCGAAAAAGCTTCGTCGTCACCGCAGTCTCGTGCTTGTGGAACCCACCGAGCTGGATGGGTTTTCAATTGAGCGTGTGACCGAGTGGCGCCCTGCCCTCACCCGTGCCAAAGATGACGCAATCTCCAAACGCACTTGGAAAAGTGAAGGAGGTTTATGCATGGATCTCGGTGAGTTTGCCGAGAAGTTTGGAAAGGCCTGACAGCACCATCGACGCGAATATCGGGAGCTCTTGCAGACCCTGAGCCGACGGATCAATCCTATGCGGCCGCTCGATACAATGATTTTTGGATTTCAAGGGGAGCAAGGACGATGACGTATTACCGGTTCAACATTGGCAAGCCACCAACCAGTGAATGGTGGGCGCAAAACATTGAGCGCCAGGTCATCACGGCCGGTTTCTTGGCCGACCCCGATGATCGGGGCAATGTGATTTTGACCGACATGGTTGCGGGAGATTGGGTGCTGGCCTACGTAAGCGGCAAGGGTTTCGTAGGCGTAGGTCAAGTGAAAGACGCGAGTTCCTATAAGCTCCACCCCAGCTTGCTTGCCGGTTCGCTTTCGGATCATCAACACGAACGGGGCGTGGACTGGAAATACGTCATCCGGGACGTCAACAAAGCTATCCCATACGACCAAGCAGGCGTGCGTTTTCCCGGCCAGACCCGCGAAAAGGCATACGACGCCGAGGCCGCGGAAACGTTGATCGCCCTGCTCCAAGAACATGGCGAACATTTGGATCACGGCCTGGGCATCACTGGGCCGGAAATTTACTGGTTGGTTGGTGATGCCGTCAAAGCGCTACACGCGCGCCTAGGCACGCCTGTCAGTGCCGCCCAGATCCGTGACTACATTCAATCGGTTCACCCGAATTACAACGCGGCAAATACCGTAGCTGATTTGAGTTTGCTGACCGTCAACGACAGCAGTCGCGGGTTCTACCAGCGCAAACGTTCTGGTGCTGATCTTCGATCGGATCAAAACAATCGGTATGACATGCTCTATAAGCACAAGGATGGCGTGGGCCGTACGACCTATGAACCTTACAATGTTGCCCGGCACGGTGTCTGGGAACTCGTGCCTGACTATCAGGGCAAGCCCCAACTCATCGTTGCAGGCCGCGAGGTCACGTTGGGCGAGGCCGCATTGGAAACGGCGGAAGAACTGGAATGGCACGAGCCCCAGCCGCCCATCAATAGTAAGCACGACGCTCGCCAGCAGATCATGCGGGCAGTCACACAGCGACAGGGCCAACCCAAGTTCCGAGCTGAGCTTCGGGAGGCATATGAAGACCGTTGCGCTGTCACGGGATGCAACGTGGTGCAAATCCTGGAAGCGGCGCACATCATTCCCTACAAGGGCGAACACACCAACCGCGTCGATAACGGGCTGCTGCTCCGTTCTGACATCCACACGCTTTACGACCTTCAGCATCTTTGGATTGATGGCCAGTTCATCGTCCACATCGCGGCGTCGCTTCGTGGGACTGACTACGAGCAGTTCGATGGCAAAACGCTGCGCCTTCCGAAAAACGTAGCGAACTACCCGAAGATCGAGCATCTGGCGGGACATGCTTGAGCCGTTGAGCACTGGACCTGCAATGACCGCTTGAAATCTCGATCAGTGAGATTTGTCGCGCTCAGCATAGGATCAGGTGCCACGGTCGCGTTTCCCGATTGTGGTTGAACTTTATGAAGGTCAATTGAGGCAGCGTGTCATGGCAAAGAATGTTTTTGCGTTTATTGGGCTTTGGGTCGTCATTGCAGGGGTTCAAAAGGGTTGGCGCATGTGCTTGAAAGCCGCTGCAGAAGAAAGCTAAATCACAAAGTTTCAAGCCTTTGTGCGAGGATTTCGTTTCGACACAACACAAGCGCCGCCCAGGCATCACCAAACGCCTGGGAGCGTCATTACATTCCTGACCCGCCATCGAGCGGATCGCTCTTTTCAAGGATTGAACGCATGACATTGAACTACCGGCCCGATCCAGACTTGGATTTTTTGGGCCTCGTTACCGAAGAACAAATCCGCGGCCTCGCGGGCTATCTGACCCACGACAAGGATGGCCAAGCACGCCACACCGGCGAAATCCTCAATAATGAAGCGTTCAAGAAACTGCACGGGGATCCGGAGCAATACAAGAAAAACTGGAAGCTCATTGCTGCCGAACTTCAGTATTTCGGTGGCGACAGCGCCGTCAACGCTGTTCGTCGATCGGGTGTCTTGTATCGGGAAATCGTCGGGGATGTCGCTGGCAAGATGAGCGTGAAATTCACGAAGGAACATTCGGCGGCTGATATTGAGCGGGATATCCTGGCCAAAGTGTTTGGGGACAGCTGGGAAAAAATGGACCCCAGCCAGCAAGACGAGTTACGCAAGGAAGTGGGAATTGATGCGACGTTAGCGCCAGCCGCTGCCCTCTCCGCGCTTCAGATCGCCATTCGGGCGGGCGGGTTCGCTTCTTATAAGATGGCAACCATTTTGGCGCAGACCATTGCGAAACTAATCATTGGTCGAGGGCTTTCATTTGCGGCCACGGGCACGCTCATGCGCACCATAAGCATGTTTGCGGGTCCAGTGGGCTGGGCCTTTACAGCGGCCACGACCGTTCCAGCGTTCACGGGAGCGGCCTATCGCGTCACCATTCCTGCAGTGATCCATGTCGCATATTTGCGGCTGGAGCATTCCCACCAAGATCGGTTCTGAGGGCGCGCCTATGTTTGACAAAATCTGGATCGTCGATGTCAGCCAGTTGAATGCGACGCTTTTGGCTGCGCTCGGCCAGGGGAAAGCCGCCATCCATGACGGCGTTGCCTACTGGGCGGCGGGCAGCGGGCGCACAGGGGTTATCCAACACCTACCGTTTATCGAAACTACCCAGGACATGGCGTCCAAACAACTGATGAGCAGCGTTCAAGCGCTCACGTCATCAGCCAATCTAACCACCATACTGACAGCTGCCGCGTCCACCAGCATCATCGTCGGCGTGATCATCGTTCAAACGCGCTATTTGGCGGGAAAGATCGACGAAGTCAGGCGAGCGGTAGGCCAGGTATCTCAGAAGATTGACGAGCAAAATACCGTCTTTTATATGGAGCGGATTGCGTCGTATCTGGGTGACCTGGAAACCTGCAAATTCCTCATGAGCGATCGCCAGGTCTCCGCCGATTCGATGGACCTGATCACCACGATGTTGCCTAAGTTGATGAGTGCAAGAAATCAAAACTTAGGCTTCATCGCCAACCTGCTGACCTTTGCGGATGATCAATCGGTGTCGCTGGAGCATGTCCACGCGCTCACCCGGTTCGTCCAAGCGATGTTGGACGTCATCCCGTCGGGTATCCACCTGGAATATCTGATGGCGGCCAGAGCCGAGAAAATCGTTCTTGGTGAAGAGATCCTTGCCGATGGTTCCCGTCGTTATACGGAAGCCTTGGATGGCTACCGCACCTATCTCAATGCACTTCACAAGCGCGTTGTTGCCGGCAAGGGCGCGGATCGCGCGGAACTGCTGACAACCATTGAGGCAGAAGCCACGGCGCTTTTCCACTCCGAATCCAACAAAGCGCTATTGCAAGCACCGCCAATTAAAGCAGCACCTCACTTACGTTTGGTTGCCTAACAAAAACGCCACCCGAGAGGTGGCGTTTTTGTCTGAGCATTGATGCCGACGGCCGCCTCGTTACCCACGCAAAGGCGAAGGTTCAACGCCTCATTCCAAGCGGCATTGCCTATCAAAAAAATTGTCCACGCTCACCTGATTGTCGGCCAGGTCCACTCGGGCATGCTGTCGGCATCTACGCCAAATGGATGAGTGGCCGCGCCCAGGGATCAAACGGACCTGTCCTGGCTGGCGCCGTCGTTGCGCGACTGATAGCGGTCAATCACACAAGTGGCTCTGTCGTTGGAATTTTGTTCAAGGCAACAGCCACAGCAGCATCAAATAGAAACATCTGAGAGCGAGGCGATGGCATTATGTCGGCGTGCGTATCGCCTTACGCGCTACTTTCTTGACAGGGGGCAACTGCTTTTCGATCTCCGTGGCCCAAGCCACCAATGTCGTGCCGCAAGCCCGGCACCAGTCCTTGAGCTGTAGGCCATCCAACCGCACAGCACCCCGCTCTGCGGAGCTCACGTAGGTTTGGGAACGACCCAGAACCTCCGCAAAATCGGTTTGATTAAGGCCCGTATCCTCCCGCATCGTGCGCAGGGTGTTGAGAAAGACCTGATTTTCCGGTCGATACAGCGATTTCGGCGCTTTCGCTGCCGCCTTCTTGGTTGCCATTGCCGTTCCCCGATCACTTCATCGGGCTCCAACACTATAAGCGAGAGTGCGTTACGCCGGCCTACGTTAGTCGTTTAGTCAAGGTTGCATTATTTTGTCGCGGACGACGTTATTCTCCGATTGCCAGGGACAGCAGCGGGGTTCCTTGGACGACGGAACGTCTCCCGCACCAAACAGGGACCCACGATGAAACGCATTCACACGCTCATTTTTAACGCGACGGCCGCATTGGCTTTGCTCGTCGCCGCTCCGCTGGCCTCGGCTCAAAGCGCCGGCTTCCAAGGTTTTCTACAACGCGCCGGTTCAGCGGTTTCCCAATCCGCTTCTGCCGTCTTGGGCAAGAAAGGGACTGTCTCGCCTGCCGGCACCTCCACGACGACGGGCGCCTATTTTCGCCCCATCTCTCCCGCCCCCGGCGGGGAGTTCCAAGGCCTGTTCGACCATTGGAAGCAGGGCGACGCCTGGCCTCGCGCGGCGATCTATTTCACCAAATGGGGAAGTTCCCTCCCCTGTTGGACGGCGCGCGCGACCGTCTGGCGTTCGCCCAGCAGCCACCATGACGAGACATTCGAAGTGTGCAACGCACCCTTGGTAATTAGGGACGATATGGGCGGCACGCAAACGCTCGGCGCGACCGGTGGATTCGACCCGTCACAGACGATCTACAAGATGGATTCAGCCCAGAACATCCAAGGCATTTCCCATGCCGACTCATCAAACACTCGGGACACTGGCCCCAACCCGCCGCACAACCTTTTCTCGTTGAATTGGGGCACCCATCAAGCCCTGCTCCCGCAGTATCACGAGATCCTTTTGCGGGCCATGTATGCCTGTGGCTATGAGGACCCGACAAGCAAAGGCATCAACACGATGGCGGGGAAATCGCTGTGGGTCGTTGGTTTCGATCAAGCCGGCAACGCGGACGCCGGAGCCGCCCCATGAACTTTTCCATCAAGCGCGTCGCCGTATCTGCTGGTGTGGGTGCTGTGAGCTGGTTTGTCCTGATGGTGCTCGCGCGAAATCTATTTTATTCGTATGGGCTGTATTACCACGGCCTGCTGTTCTGGCTCATTTTCTCGGGGATCGCCTTTTACACTCTGCCAGCTTCCGTAGGATCCGGCCATGCTGGCATCGGCAACGCGGGATCATCGAAAGGCGATGCTCCGCTGACGATCACTCAGGATGGCGAATGGACCGTGATCCATGCGAGGCCTGTAGACATCGGCGGCTATGCCGCGTTCGCTTGGGTCTTCGGCGCCATCTTCGGTGGCGTGGCGGGCGCTGCCGTGGCGTCGTTCATGCACATGATGAGCGGTGGCAACTGGCCGGTGGTCTTTCTGGTCATCTTCGTGGTGCTGACATTTTTGATTGCCAAGAGCTACGTGGCTCTGATCAATCGCCATCGCAAAGTTCAGCGGGCCCCTTTTGCGGTGTCAGCGACAGGAGTGCGACTGCCGAGTGGCCGGGAGGTGGCGCGCGCCGACATCTACGCCTGGACCGTTCGCAATGCACGCAGTGGACAAGTGTTCATTGCCGCCAACAGCTACGCGATCGCCGGTCAGCTCATGGCGCAAAATTTGGCTGAGAAAAGCTATGTGCTGGAACTGGAACACGACGGGAAAGCCACCGTGTTGGCCGGCGGCCTGAGTTCAGCACTGGCCCAGGCAGCCCGTGACGAAGCCAAAGCTCAAGGCGACGAACTTGCCGAGCGGTCAGGAAGCCAAGCAGGACGCCACATCAAAGACTGGTTGAAGGCCGAAGATGACGAACTCGATAGTAAGATCGCCACTTCGGGTGACAAGGCTTCCATTGCCCTCCACCAAATGGCCGATGAAGCTGAGATCCAAGCCGAGCGCTGGAGCCGTTTAAGGCGAAATGTGGACGGCGAGGTGATCGAAGCCATCGTAGCGGATCGCACGGGGCGCGCGCTGGTCATCTACAACGACGGTCAGGAGCGCTGGACGGGAAACCTCAAGGGGGCACAGCTCTTTCCTGTTGAGAAAGGCCTCAAGGCACAGGTGGATGATCCGGACTATCGCGCCAAGCACCTGGCGGAGCGGCGGTTCCACCTGAGCCCTCACCAGCCGTCGCACGAGTGGACCGAATGGGTCGATCGGATCCGAATACTCAGCGCCGGCTAACCAGCACGCGCGGTTCCACTCCGATAAGCTCAACGCCATGGTGCAGCAGTGTCTGATCATCGCCATGGGGTTTCACTGTCAATGGCCAAGCGGCTTAAAGAGCGATCCACATTCCATGGTCCCTTTTGGGTGACCGATCAGGAGGTGTTTGGGGAGCTGTTGATCAAAGGATCCAACAGCACCCTGACGCTCAGCAGTGGTGGGAAGATGGCTGAAAGCAGTTCGTCTCAGCACTTCCATGGCTCCAGCGTGGATGGACAAAAAATCACCTGTATCGAATGCATTCGATCTTCTCAGGGCCACCGCTCACGCGGGCAAAATTCGTATCACTACACGCAATTCTTCCCACACTACGTTGCGGTTGGCGATGAGCATCTTGATCCCGATGCCAAAAATATCCGTCGCTTTCGCTTTTCGGCGAGCGATCTGCCGACGCTTTTTAATGACTTTGATGCTTTCGGTGTCGTCATTGACGCATCGTCGATCATGGATGCTGTTTTGGCAGGTCCACGCAAAACGCGGCCCATTGAAGTTGGCCCATGGCCAGAAGTTCGCTATTTCACAGGCAAGATGACTGTGATCGAAGTGGAAACCTCCGTGGGGAAAATTGCGGTCCAACGCAGGCGAACCTCTAGCGTTGGACATCCAGGTGAAGTGGATATCCGCAACGAGTTGCTTGTTTCCATCGAACCTGACCAGCCCATCAATTTTTCCGAAGCCATAGACCGGATTGCTCTGCTGCGTCGCTTTTTGTCGCTGTTGGCAGGACGTCCCCAAAAAATCAAACCTATAGAAATTACAACGATCACGGCTAACGCGAATGGGACGAACCCGCTGAGGGTGTATTGGAGTTATGCCCCCAAGGGACCTCATGGCGACTACCAGAAGCCCCAGCCCCACGATCTGCCGCTTGATCCGGTCAAGCACCCCGAAGAGTTTTCAACGGTGCTAAAAAATTGGATTGATCGCGACGAAAAATTAAAGATCGTCAGAAACCGTTATCTCAGTTGCATCGAGAAACGAAATACTTATGACGTGGATCGACTGGTGGCAGCTGCCAACATGTTTGACCTGCTGCCTTCCGACGCTTTGCCTCCTGCTCAAACTTTGCCGAGCGATCTCGCCGACTTCCAAGCCTCCACTATCAAGACGTTGAAAGCGTTTTCGCAGAGCCAAGATCGAGACAGTGCCATTGCGGCCATCACGCGCATGGGGCAGCCCTCTCTTCCCAAAAAAGTGCTTCACCGATGGATGGTTGTCGGATCAGATATGGATGATGTCTTCCCTGATATGGAATACGTGCTGCGGATGGCCATCAAGTGCCGCAATCATTTCGTCCATGGCCCATCAACATCGTTCAAGCTCGAACGCGCTGAGCCTTTCGTGTTTTTCCTCGCTGAGGCGTTGGAGTTTGTTTTCGCATTCTCCGACTTGGTCGCTTCCGGCTGGGATGCCAAACAGTGGACTTATCGCCACTTCGCAAACGGTCATTCGTTTGCCCGATTTCGGTGGGGCTACACGCAGACGCTAACCGCGTTCAAAGCCGCCATGGCCAACGCGGGATAACTTCGCCACACCTTCTTCTGATCGGTCGTCTCGCGTCGCGGTCAGCTGAAACCCTGCGCCGCCCGAACGCTCGCAGACCTTAGCACCTGCGATGCTAAGTTGCTAAAGCTAAAGGAATTTCAAAAGGTGGGTGCAGCGGTGCGCCCAGCCTAGTTTTGCGTCGATTGACAGGCCCAGTTTTTCCACTACAAAGCTCCCTCCCCGCGCCGCGGGGCGACGCCATTCAAGGAGCCGGCCGATGCATTCCCCACCCTAATTTTCCTGGTCTAAAAATGCGAAAGGCCGAGAGCGCTAACTCTCGACCCTTCTAAGTGCGGTGCGGTAGGTCCCTCACTGCCCGCCTTTTTTAGGCCCCCCTTTCCTTCCTGTCAAGTCGATGCCTCGTGAAGCGAGGCGCCGTCTCGATTCCCCTTTGCCTAAAACAGCCGCCGACGGTCGGGACATCGTCGGCCCCCATCAACATGGAGACACCCTGTGCCCCTCAAACGCACCCTTCAATTACTCCTCACCACCGAGCTTTCCAATCGCGAGATTGCCTTGAAAGTCGGTGTTTCAAAAACCACCGTGGGCCGTTACCGGCGCCTGACCAGCGCCAAATCGGTGATGTGGCCCGATGTATCGGAGTTGCCGCCTTCGGTGTTGCGTCAGCGCTTCAACCGTGACCCCAACGGCAACAAAACCCGACGCGTTCCTGACTTCGCCATGTTGCAAGAACGCATCGAGAACGGCGTGCCGCTTCAAATCCTCTGGGAAGACTATCGGCGCGAAGACCCTCACAACACCCTGAGCTATTCCCAGCTTGCTACCCGCATGCGGGCCTATCGAAGAACCAAGCCAGGCAGCATGGTGCTGACGCACACGGCCGGTCACGAGGCGTTCGTGGATTACGCCGGCTGCAAACGCATCCCGCTGCCCACCTACACCGACCCCAGCACCGGCGAGAAAATTGCGGTTCAACTTTTCGTGGGCGTGTTGCCGGCGTCATCCCTGATCTTCGCTATTTGTTCGCCCAGCCAACAGGTGCCGGATTTCATCCGCTCCCATGTGGACATGCTGGCCTATTTCGGCGGTGTTCCGCTGGCCGTGGTCTGTGACAACTTGAAATCCGCGGTCATCAAGCCCGGACGGCGGCCCGTGCTGCAACGGACCTACGAGGAGTTTTCACGGCACTACGCCGTCGCGATCAATCCGGCGCGGATATTCAGCCCAAAGGACAAGGCCATGGTGGAAGGCGCCGTCAAGATCGTGCAAAACCACATCGTCGTGCGCCTGCACGATCGGGTCCATCATTCGCTTGATGATCTCAACGCCGACTTGGCGAACCTGTTGGAAGACCTCAACAACCGGCGCATGCTGACGTATGGCAAAAGCCGACGTGAGCGCTTTGAACAGTTGGAACGCGGCACGCTCAATCCGCTGCCAGTCGAACCGTTCGTCTATGCCAAATGCACGTCGATCCTGCGCGTGCCCAAGGACTACCACGTGCGCGTAGACCATCACGCTTACTCGGTGCCCCACGCTCTGACCGGTCAACGCGTGGATGCGCGGATCACCGACGACCGTGTGGACATCTTCCGAGAGACCGAGCGCGTCGCCAGCCACGCGCGCAGCTTCGAACGCGGCGGTCACACCACCGATCCTGATCACCTGACCGGCGATCACCGGGCATGGCACGACCGCACCCCCGACGCGATGATTGCCTGGGCCAAGCGCGCGGGACCCAATGTCCACGCGTTCATCAAAAAACAGCTGGGCAAGTCGCATCCGGTGGCGGCACTCCCGGCCTGTGAGGAGATCAAAGCGCTGGCTGAAAAACATGGCACGGAAGCGGTCAATCGCGCCGCCGGTGACGCCATGGATTTGAACGTGCTTTCTGTGTCCACCCTCCGACGCATGATCCGCAAGCACACGGACCAACCGACCAAGCCAGCCGTGCGACGCAGTCGCTACACCCAGGGATCCAAAGCCTTCGCCAAGATGGCGCAGGAGGCCGCATGCTGACCCAAACGATCAAGGACCTCCGAGGCTTGCGTCTGGGCCCCATGGCGGCGTGCCTGGAAGAATGGATAGACCAGCCTGCCAACATGCACAGGACTTCATTGGAGTGCGTCGAAGCGATGGTGGCCGCCCAGATCCAGGCGGCAGCAGACAAGCGCGCCCAGCGCTTCATGCACGAGGCTGACTTGCCGACGTCCATTTGCATGGCCGATGTGCGACCCAGCGCCAGCCGCGGACTGAGCGTGCGGACCTTTTCCGATTTGTGCTCGTGTGAATGGATCCGCCGCGGGCACTCGCTGGTGATCACCGGTCCCAGTGGTGCAGGCAAGACCTATGTGGCCAGCGCCCTGGGTCGGGAAGCGCGGCTGGCGGAACTGGGGGTGAAGTATTGGCGCGTGCCAGACCTATGGGCCGCGTTTGAAGAGGAAGCGGACCGTGCCCAGAGGCGCAAGCTGAGCGAGCAGTTGATCCGTGTTCACCTGCTGATCCTCGATGACTTTGCGTTTCAAAAAGCGACGACATCGCAGGGCCACGAGTTGTTGAAAATCATTGACGGCAGGCATCGTCATCACCGCTCTACCATGGTGGTCTCCCCGCATCACATCAAAGACTGGGACGACGACTTCGACGATGCGACGACAGCTGACGGACTGTGCAGCCGGTTGATCCACAAAACCGAATTCATTGATTTGAAGCCACCACCCCGGAAAACCGCCGCATGATCCGTCTCCCGTAGAAGCGCGCCTCAGGGCGCGTTTCTCGTTTTGACCGGTCGAAACGTTGGTTTGATCCATTCGCGTTCTGCGTGTCATCGCCAGATCCGGATATTCGGATCATTCTGGTCCATCTGACCGGCAGCGCTTGAACCGTGTGACCACACCACGGCCGCCAAACGATGAGGCTTGATCGCTGAAAATAAGGTGTTTTTCGTGGCCAGCCTTTGCGCACGCGTGGCCAACCTGTTCAAGCATGGCCCCGACCAGGCATTCACTCGACCATATTTAAGGGGCGTGTGGGCCGCGCTGGGTGGTCAGGTGGCTTACTCGAAATTTCAATGACTTAGGTAACGTGCGGCCAGTCTGTTTAAGCGCAGGTGGTCAGGTGGTCCGTATTATCCACCCTGGATACGCTTATCCGATGTGACCGCCGTGCTTGATCAAGCTGGCCACCCGTGGCGGATCGCCCTGACCAAAAATAAACCTGCGTCACATTCCGAGAAATCCGGGGCTTGACGGAAGCCCGTTGCAAGCCATGCTCCCAGCCCTTTTTCATGCCGCGAGCAAACCTTGATTGAGGACGCCAAGACCGTCGCGGCGTGCCCGCCGCAGCCCTGAGGAAAGGCCCGCCTACGCCATCGGCAAACAGCTACGTAAAGGGGTTGAGCCGCAGTGAAATCGAGAAGTCTCAGGATACGAGATAGCGGGCTCGGATCATTGCCGCAAAAGGGGAGCAACCATGAGCTATGAAAACCGCATGTATCTCCGCATGGCATTGCCCTGGGCGATGTTTGGAATGTTCACCATTTTGGCCACTTGGATCACCACGATCTTGGCCGACGTGCCGCTAAGTATGGGGGCGGCTGTCTCGCCGCTCGCGGAAGCTCCACTGATCGTTGCAGGCATCGGCGCGCTCGTCACCTCATGCATCGCTGTATGGCAGTTTTATCGGCTCTGGCAGTGGCAGCATGGCAAGGCGGAGGACTGCATGGTCTGCGGATGCCTACTTGGCGCCGAGTATCAAGCGCGCTGGAATGTGGGCCGGCGGTGTCTGGGGTGTCGAAAGTTCGTCCAGACTCGTTGAGCTATGCGCTCAGTTGGCGACCTTGATACAACCAAACTTCCGTCAACCGGTAGGCACGCCAAATGATCACGCTGAGCGGCGGCGCAAAGCCTTGGGATCATGGGATATATCGGGCGGCCAAGTCGAATTTGGCCTGGAAACCATCAGCGAGACGTTTAGCTTCTCCTTCGTCGTCGATGATATGGCGATAGACAAATTTGGGCTGACCATCCTTTAACACGAAGATTTTACTTTGCCCATCGGTGGTGGTGATTTTGACGGATGCGCCGCTCACAGGAGCTGTCGTTTTGCGCTGTGAGTCAACGAGCCCCGCCAGATGCTTCTGCTCAGAAAATTGGTCAAGTAAAACATCGTCAAATACGTCCATAGGAAAACCTGCTGCCTAGAATTCGGTTGAAGGGAAACATAGGCCGACAACGAAGCTTAGCGACGTCGGAGGCTTTCCGTCTGGTTAGGGTTTCATGGCTTCTTTTACAGCATCGTCTAGCGAGTCCACATGGATCGGCGTGGGCGTCCCAGCTTTCGTTTTCCAAACTGTAAATCCGCCTTTGATGGCCTTGCCGCGCAATTCTGATTGCTTGCCCTCAGTGATGAATCGGGTCAAAAGTTTGACCGTCCCGGCGTCATCAATGTTGAACAGTTTTCTAGCAACTGCGTCCGTCAGCAAATGGCCACCTTTGGTGTCCAGGCAATAAACATATTTTCCCTTCCACGCCAAGAAATCAGGAAAAAAAGATGCGCTGTCGCCTTCCGAAAGGAGTGGAATGGAAAAACCACCACTGCTTGGGTTTCGATGCCAAAGGTCACCGGTACTGTCCAGCGCCTGCGCAAACGCTAATTCAAATTTGTTGAGCCCAGCATACCGCCCATACAAACCATTCACGAAGACAACTGCCTTCTTTGGCACACGCACAGTTGGAAAAACAAAGGGCTTTTTACTCTCATAGACCAAGTCGGTCTGCTTGTAATAAGCAGCGACGACGTCAGCCGCTAGCTCATCGGCCCAATGGTGCGCGTTACTTTGCGCCTGCACCCTCACGTCGAATTTTTGGCTCAACAGGTTCACCACCGCCAACGCACCAGTGGAACGACTGCGAATAGCGTTGTTGATCAACCATCGTAGACGAACGCGATTGGTCTCCCCATTTGGCGACCAATCGACTGCTACCGTGGGCGTGTCCAGATTTTTGAGATCCACAAGCTCTTTGGCCGCGTGTGCAGTGCCTTTCGCATCAGCCGTGTCAGCATCAACCGTTGGAAACTTTGCAATTAGTTTTGCAATTGATGCTACGGCGCCATCCGCATCCTTGTTGACGTGATGCAAAACCGCCTTTGCCAGCAATGCCGGCTTTGGAGCCAAATCATCTGCACCACTATCGGCGCCGCCATAGTTTTCGACTATTTCGATGGCTGTGCCGTCTTGTTGCAGCTTGCGTTTAACTGCCGCAACCGCATCGGAAAAAACACTCTGCTTGTCCACTCTTAGAAAAAAATGCGCACTGTTTAGCAGTGGAGAATCGTAGTGTTTAGCGTTGTATTGGCGAAGCACCCGACCAATGATCTGCTCAACCCGAATGCTTGATCCCATGCTTTTATCGACGTAACCCAAATAGCAGGCCGGATCATCCCAACCTTCCTGAAGACCTAAGTTAAAAATAATGTGTTGGAAATTTCCCGCCTGGAAATCGTCAAAATCGTTCTCACCTTTAGAGAACAGATTGACGGCATCCGGCTTGCTACCGTCTTTAAACTTCAAGTCCGCATAAATCGCGATGTCTGCCGGAGCGACTTTCTTGGCTTCCACCAGGTATCGCCATATCCGGATTGGTGGTGCGTGGCGCTCACCGAACGGCTTATCGGGATCGTCCTTGTCCCCGTCGTCATTGATGTTTGTTTTACAGATGTAGATGGCCTTGGGTTTGAAGTCCAAGCCCCGAGCGTCAATATCCTGCTGGATCAGCCCTAATCGGTGATGAAGTTCATCAAGGCAACGCTCCATCGGTGCAGTAGTGCCATCGAACTGAATGGCGGTCTTGATCAATTCGGCAAGCACCACCGCGTTGCTATCTACAGTCGTCGTGACAAACAAGTGCGGGTCTACCGCGCCAGCTTCATCCAAAGCCATCACCGCTTTAAAAGGTGCAGGACTTCCTTGGCATTCATTCACCCAATCCACCACCGGATTGCGCACAGCCTTGGCAAAATTGGCCGGCAGCTGCAACGTGGCGCTGGCCAACAGATACGCATCTGGTTCAAGCTCCGCCAAAATCGTGGTCTGTTGGTCGGACAGGTTGTGTCCCTCGTCATACACGACCACAAGCGGCCGGCGAACACCGTCAAAGTTGCGGGCAATCAGGCGCTCCCAAGGGGATTGATCGCCAAACAAATCTTGGTCGCGCTTGTAAATATTGAGCTTGCCATCAGACTGCTCTTTATTGTTGAACAGCCCCGTGGTGGCCATCACGATGAGCGGCTTAGTGCCGTCAGCAATGAGATTGGGGTTCAAGTCGCCAGCGCGAACCACCATAAAATCTTCAACGATGCCGCTATATTTCCCACCTTCTATAAAGTTGTTGTATGTCTGACCAACGACCGACTTGGCTTTTGACATCCAAAAAACAATGGGCTGCGCGGTCATGTGCATGCACATCATGGCCACAGCCTCGGCCAAAATAGGTGTCTTACCGGCTCCCGTAATGGCCGAAAGAGCCTGATAGAACGGACGCGGTTTATTGGCCTTGAAGAAAGGCCGATCTGGATGAGTGGCGAACAACGCATAGCGATCGGAGATCAATTCCGCCGCCTTGATCTGAAACCTTTTGAGGTCAAGCAGCATCCGTTCCGTCCTCGTTGTTGTATGCATCTGCGCGAGTGTTGAACCCAATGTGTTCCAGGACACGATCTGGTATTTTGTAAAACTCGATATCGTTACCGGTGTAGGGTGCCATCGACGCGTAAACGTGATATCGACCGCTCAATCCGCCATGGTCTGCTTCCTTTACGATGGCCTGGAACACCTTTCGGGTAAGCGATGACGGCGCATCAGGTGATGTCCAAATCAAGAAAAACCCTTCTTGGCGGCCGTTGACCGCAAACAGATACTGATGTTCGCCGGCTGGTAACCGACGCAAGTAGGATTTGGCCTTTTCTGCTCTATCCCAGTAAGTGGTCAACAGTAAGTCGATCATTTCCTCTCGAGCCAGCGCGTTGACTGCGTCGGCATCAATCCGCTCCCGCTGTAGCTCAACGAAACGCATGCCACCGCCCAGCCCTTCTCTCTGGCCGGTCACCCAATCGCCACTGATGACACGTCGCAGACGATCCGCCGTCAAGCTGCGAGCATATCGGTCGCCCTTTTCAGAGTTGCCCTGCTCAATAAGCAAGAAACGACGATCCGCGTTGGCCTCCTGATTTAATTCAAGCACGGCATGTCCAGTGGTTCCGGATCCCGCAAATGGATCCAGGACAATTCCGTCTGGTCGGCACCAGATTTGAATGATCTTCTTGATGAGCTTCAGAGGTTTCACAGTAGTAAAGCCATGTGCCTTACCAACAATTGAACTGAGCTCGTTTAATCCGGTTTGGCTGTGTCCAGATTCTTCGTGATCCCACGATGTGCTTCCAAGGACGTCGGGGGTGTCAAAATCTTCGTCGCCCCAATACGTCATCGGAACTATTCCCTTCTTCACGTCCTTCAAATACACCTTTGCTCGAAAGTGACCTTTGCCGCCGTCGCGCCAATAACCGCGGGGCCAATTTTCCGCGTCCATAATCTTCTGAGCCGCCTTCTTGGCTTCTTTTAGAGATCCTTTGATGACCAGCGCAGGCGCGCGTCCGTCACCTAAATCTTTGTTCACATATACGCAGCCCCAGGCTTCGAGCATCACTTTCAGTTTGGCGCGCTCGATTGCCCAACAACGTCCTTCGGATGGCCACATCAATTCCCCGGTAAAAGGCGACTGGATCGCATACACCTGCCCCCAATGGGTGTCGGCACCACGGCCAGTCAAATCGCCAGGAGCCCAAGGCTCTGGATCTCCATCCTGCGTCGTGTATCGCGCGTTCATCGCATCGCTGCGAGCCATCAACAACGTTTTAGCTCGGTCAATTGACTTGGCGTAAACGAGAACGTATTCCGTCGATGTAGAGACGTGCGATTTTCTGCCCACGTTGTTTTTGGGGGCATACGTTTTTTGCCAATTGATCACCGCAATCCTGTTCTCTTCCTTGAAAATTTCATCCATAAGCATGCCCAAACGGAAGAGCTCACGATGGTCGATGCAGATGGCAATGACGCCTGTTGATTTGAGCATCTCCCGCATCATCCAGATACGAGGCGTCATGAACTTCAGCCACTTCGAATGACGCGAACCATCATCCGATGACACAAGATCGCCAAGGTCCGGGTCGTTAGGGTCTTTATCCCATTTATCGTTGTATCGAAAATCTTCCCCTGTGTTGTAGGGGGGGTCGGTGATAACGAGATCCACCTGGCCGCGATACTTGTAAAGCGTAACCATGGCAGACAGGTTTTCACCTTCCCACAGCTCATTGCGAACCTGCTGATCCTCGGCACCGGCACAGTACTTTTTGACCAGCCGGGTCAGCTTCGGCTTCACCTGCCGGATGATCTGCCAAGGAGCAGTTCGCCCCGTGTAATTCATAACAATGCCGTCTTTACCAGCCTCGGTCAGGGATGCATCGTGCTCCCGCAGGAGATTGATGAGCGCCGCGCGCGGCATATCGTCGTAATTCATCGTTGCCCCAATAGAAAAACTTCGACAAGTCATAGACTTATCGGAATACTGACGCATTTTTTGGCGCCTCAACCCGTTGATTATGCCCTGTGCGCATGAGCGTAAGCGAACCCGGACAGCACTGATTTTGAGCTTAGCGCGCAGCATTCTCACGGATTGAGTCACGGGGCACTGGGATACCTCATTCCTCCGTGCATAATCCAACGGTCATGGGCGATATCTGGAGTGGGGAATGAAGTCGGAGACGTGGACAATCCAGCAGGTCTTTCAAGACCGGCGTCAATACAAGGTGCCGTTTTACCAGCGCGCCTACGTGTGGACGCTTGAAAAACAATGGCAGTTACTTTGGTCCGATATCGAGGATAAGGCCGCCGAACGCCTTTCAGGTATTACACCAGCACCGCACTTCTTGGGTGCCATCGTCGTCGAGCCGCAGGAACGCATGGGCCTCAAGGGCGTGGACACACTCCACATCATAGACGGCCAGCAACGTCTGACAACTCTGCAATACGTCTTGGCCGGGATACGGTTGGCGACCCGCGAACTGGGCAACAAGGATGCGGAGTCATTTTTGGTCGGTGTGCTGGATAACCCCAACTTGGACACCATGGCTATCCCTGATGTCGAAGTGTTCAAGGTCTGGCCGACTTTCTCGGACCAGAAGGACTTTGTTGCTGCAATGACGGCCGAGAAGCTGGACGACTTGAGGGCCCGCTACCCCGAGCATTTCACGCAAGCGGGCAACTTCCGAAAGATCGGGATCCTTCATCCGGGCGCATTGAATGCGATCTGGAGCTTTGCCGAATGGTCAAAGAAGTGGATCCAGGACAACGGCGGAGCGCCAGCAGTGGAGGCATTGGTCTTGGCCGTTCTCAAAGACTTGAAAGTGGTTTTGATCCAGTTAGAGAAAGGCGACGACGCACAAGTCATCTTTGAAACCTTGAACGGGCGCGGTGCCGAACTCCACGCCACCGACCTTATTCGGAACCACCTGTTCATGACCGTGGATCAGCAAACAGAGGATCCGGCCAAGTTATACGAAGAAAAGTGGAAGCAATTTGAGCAAACCATATGGAAGATCGGTGAGCGCCGCGGTCGGATCACCAAGCCACGCCTTGAATGGCTGATCTTCTCAGCCATACGTGCCGAGACTGGACAGGAAGGCGACTTGGGCCGGCTTTATGTGGACTTCAAGGACTACGCCAAAGCAGGCAACAAGCCCAAATCGGCAAGTGAGCAGTTGGACACGCTGGATACCTATGGTCAGCACTACCTCGAGCTAATTCAAGGCAAGGGTGATCTACCGATCGCCCGGTTCGGTCGCCGGCTCCTGGCCTATGACACCACCACGACGCACCCGCTCGCGCTGCGCATCTCTACCGCGAAAATAGATCCGTCTGAGAAGACAGCAATGTTCAACACCATCGTGTCTTACGTCGTGCGGCGAGCGGTCTGCAATTTAACGCCCAAGAACTACAACAATTGGTTCATGTCGATCCTTCGTCAGTTGTCCAAGAGCGTTTTGTCCCATCAGGTCCTGAAAGAACTTATGGGCGCGTCCAAGACGGAAGCTTCAAGATGGCCCGACGATGCTGAGTTCACGAATGCCATTTTGACTGGCGACATGTATCCCAGCCGCTTGGATGCAGGGCGGTGCCGGATGCTGCTCACTGAGCTTGAAGGATGGCTGCGCACGCAGAAACGCACCGAAGAGCCACAGATCCCGGATCTATCCAATCTCGATATCGATCACATACTGCCGCAGTCCTGGTTCGAGCATTGGCCGCTACCCGATGGAAGAACGGCTACGCGCGCACAGTCTTCTGCCGCCTATATTCTGGAACTTGGTGGTGGTGCACTCGACGATCACCAAATGGCTATCCGCAAGCGCTCGAAGATGATCCCCACGCTCGGCAACCTGACCCTGCTTAACCTGAGTGTCAACCGTGAGGCTCAAAACAAGGCCTTTCCCGTCAAGAAAAAGCTCCTCATCGAGAACACTAATCTAAGCCTCAATGTGAATTTGCTTGGTATGGGCTCGTGGGACGAGGAGGCCATAAGCCAAAGAGGCAAAATCCTGGCGGAGGCGGCGACGCAACTATATCCACGCTAAGGAGCGGCGCATTCGGTTGCTATCGTGCTTATGAGATAGAGAAACGAAGCGATTTAAAGGTGAAGACCTAATTTCTTGGTCAGTTTTAGTGCGACGGACGAAGGGAATACGAATGGTAGATTATTCCATTGATGCCAGCGCACATCTAAAACGAGCCATGAGTTTTTTGTTGAAAGGAGGAACCGCCAGTCTTCTCTACGCGAGCCTAGAACTTCGAATGGGAACGGAAGCTAGGCAAGCGCAATACGCGAACAGTTGGGGTCACATCCCAAACAGAATAAAAAGGGACTACGCCACAACGGCTGTCGGGAAGGGGCTCGACCGCGCCTTTCGTATCGGCGATCAAATCGTCGAGCTGACATATCTTTTCACTGATGGAAGCCCGCCTATCAGCCTTTTTTACACCCCCGTCAGTCGCGAGCTTCGAAGGGTGTGTGATCTGTTTGGCAACTATCTTCATTGGCCAAAATGGCAAGCCGCTGACGGAAATGGTTGGGAGCAGTGGACCACCGAATTGTTGGAGCTCGTGATCACCGGCGCGGTCCATTTGCATCTTGCGCTATCTGGTCAACTCTTGGGTCCGGCCATGATGGAGACCCAAGGCGGAAAGCGAGTTGTGACGCTCAAAGCCACTCTACCGTCGGAGGACGAAGGCGTGAAAAGACTTGGAGACAAAAATCTGATCGGCGTGCCGAACACATTGCGCGTCCGACATCACGCTATCGACACTTTTGCGGCACCTTTACTGGACATCGCCAAAAAAAAACATTCGGGATCTCGGGAAGCTTTCCTTACGCGACTTCATTGAACTCAACCCGACCGACCTACCGCCTCACGTTGAGAGCTAGGACAGTCTTCATATAAGGCTTCTACAAATCAAAAGGAAAAGTGAAAATGTTTAATGCGGCCATAACTTAGATTTCTGGATTAAGGCTAAAGTCCGGACAACCTGGTCAAAACTCTACGGGACCGAGAGTGCCGCCTGAAGTCAGTGACAAGCAGTACAAGAACCTCCGTAGCTCGTTGGTCCTCACTTTCTAAAACGAATTAGCTATGAGCTCAAAAGACGCCAGAAAACAAACTCTAGAACATGATGCCTTTGCGCGGTTTGCCCAAGATGCGAACTTGTGTTTGGTTGCCGGTTCACTGAAATCCTGTTTACCGCCGGCCCCAGACATCATGGTAAATATCGAAGGACTGGGTTGGCGGGCATTCGAGCTAGGAGATATCAATTCTTCCACCCGTCACCGTGTCATGAGCGATATGGACAATGCCCCTTGGTTGATGAACGCGTATTACCAAGACCTTCCCTCTCGCCAAAAAGCAGCCTTCGAGGCAAAGTATGCAGGCACCTGGATTACCCTGAGCTTCAACGACAACAAATCACCGAATGGCAAAAAGGTGGTTGGATTCAAGCGCGCTATTCCAGAACTGTTTGACTGGCTAACCCAACTTCCGGATGATTTTCACGGGGAAGCATTTGAACACATAGATCGGACCGTAAGCATTGAGGACAAGGTCAACGCAATCAAAAAGATTGAGGCTCGACGACAACGGTTTTATTGGCTCAGCCAGCTCCGAGTCGCCCGCGTTGACAGCCACTCGGCTCCAAAATTCAAGGCAAATGGCGGAGGCAATGCCATCCGGGTAGACGTTCGGCCATTAGAGGACAAGCTGGCGAACCGCTATGTTTCAGACGTGCCGATGGAACTACTTCTCACGATCAAACATGGCATGCTCGTTTATGACGATGAATTGGCCAATCTAAAGTTGATCGTTGCCGAATCGTTGGACACGTCGTCTTTTGAGCGCGTATGGCTTCATGCCACCATGAGCCGGCAAGCACTGCTATTGGGAAAACGCAACGCCGTTTAGCGATGCGCGCATACGGTTAGGGAGAACCAACTGACCGGCGCGATGATGGCCGCAGCCGGGCAATTTCCCCGCCGATTTCAGGATCGTTGGCGCCCACCTCTGAACCCGCTGTCATCTCCGGCATAGCGGCTTTGATCCATTCGCACTCCATCGTCTGGCTCACATCCAAAAGCGGCGCTGCCGCCCCTGGGCTCATGGCCACGATGGATGCCAACGCCGTCCGCAGGCGCTCATTCGCATCACTCTGCTCCGCCTTCAACGTCGCTTTTTCCACGGCAAAGGTATCCAGGTGCACCTGGTGCGATCGAAGCGCAGCCTTCAAAGTTTGCATCCGGCGCTGGGAACCTTCAAAGGCATCAATCAAAGATTGCCACGCCTTTGACCTTCCACCCTCGCCGCCACCAAAGGCGCGCGCGGTAGCCACCTGCCATTTGTGATTGGCTTCCCACTGTTCGAGCTTTTCCTTTGCCGCCGCGCGTTGGTCTCGGCAGCCATCAAGCTGGTAATCCATGTCGAGTTTCGCGGCCATGCGTCGCCCCTGATCTTCGGCATGCTTTTGGAACCGGTTTGCCAAATCGCCTAGTGCCGCCAGCACCCGCTCGACCAGGGCCACAATTTTCAAAACACGCACGAACAACT
Organism: Rhodanobacter sp. K2T2; assembly: GCF_013408815.1. NCBI lineage: Bacteria > Pseudomonadati > Pseudomonadota > Gammaproteobacteria > Lysobacterales > Rhodanobacteraceae > Rhodanobacter > Rhodanobacter sp. K2T2. The sequence goes on from NZ_JACCCA010000003.1 coordinate 397,063, forward strand.
GCCGCTCTTCAAGCGTGTTCGGTGCGGGCGCGGCGGCATGGAACCGCGCGACCAGTGAGCCAGGCGGAGCCGTCAAAGGAGGCTTGGCCAACGGCGCTTGCACAAGCGGCCCTGTGGTTACTCCTTCGGATTGGAGTGGGGCTGCCGTTCCGTGCGAAGCCTCGGCCGCCAGTCGTGCGGCCCTAGCCGCTGGATCGGTTCTCTCCCTGATGGCGTCATCCACCGCCCGCTGCCGTTGCGCATCGACGACCACCGCGTGGGTCGCTTCGTAGAGTGCGGACGGCAGGATGATGTCGCGCACTGCATTCCCCTTCCGCGTGAAAAATCCACTTCGTTCCATCGCCACAACCGCAGCCCCCAAAGTCGGCTGCGGAGTGATCGGTAAGTCTTGCCGAACATAACTCAGGTGCGTGTAATCAGCGGGCAAATCGTTGGCCGCAGTGAACTCGTTGGCCAGGTTGGCCCAACGTTCATTCAGCCGCTCGACGAAGTCCGACGACGACCGCCGCCCCGTAAGAAAAGCGAACTTAGTGTGCAGTCCCCAGTCTGACTTTGTTGTGCCGTCGCCGTCTTCTTTTTCGAGCTGTTCAAGGCGCCGCGTTGGGAAATAAATGTGGGCGTGATAGCCCTGCTTCTGTTTTGGCTTCACCGCGCCCAATGCATCGACGTCCGCGTCTCGGTGCAGTCCGATCGACACCGCCGTGTGCAGTTCATCGACAATGAACTGTGCCATCCGCTTCGCCATTTCGGCTGCACGGTCATCCGAAAGACCGAGTGGAACGGGGATTCGATAGTCCCTAGCCACCTGTGAATCTTTCCTCAGTTCGGCCGCTTCGGCCCGGTTCCACAACTGTCCCGGATCGGTGGCCCAATCGGGGGCGCCTTCCGGTGCAAGCGTCAGGGCTGCCACGATCTCTTCGCCCAACTTGCGCTTGCGGTAGTCGTGCCAGATCTTCGTGCGCTCGTCGTAAAGACGCAGACCGAGCCGATAAGCGGCACCGGCGACAGCAGAGTGCCCCTGGGCTCGGCGATGGGTTTGTAAATGGGGGCGAGCATGTTGCATGGGATCCTCCTTGATCGCATTCGGTCCATCCAGGACCGAAAACACTGATGGTTGGCCGCCGGACACCGAAGTGTCTGCTCGCCCCCACCTCATCAAAGCAGAATAGAGCTAAGTGTCAAGCACACTTGACATTAAACGTCAGCCAACTTTAGCGCGGCGCACCGGGACTGATGCTCTGGTGGTGGCCTTGGCTCGACGCTTAGCGTTGGCAGGTGATTTGAGCGGCCTTGTTGGCACAACAAGGAAGACGCGCTCTCGCTCTTGGTTGTCGCGTATGCTCGATCAGGTGAGGACCAACATGGGTGCGTCTCAGGGGTAGGGGTAGGGGTATCTATGCCAGCCCGTAGTGCGCCTCGCTAATCGTCTGCCGTCTCATCCAAAGGAATTTGGTGCCTACGCATGGATTTTTTCAGTCAACTCACCCCCGACGTCCGAAAGCTTTTATTCGGACAATCCGTTCCCGGCGACGCTTACGTTTCCGAAGTGGTGCTCGTGTCAAGCAAATTGGACTTTATAGGCTTAACGCTGAGGACAGGAGTTCAGTTTGTGTTGGCATTCATGAGCGAGGTCGAGCTGGCTACCGATATCGACTTTGCGCGTAACCAAGCGAATAGTTGGGCAGTTTTTTTGACGGGGCATCAGCTGGATCCGACTGCGCGAACGGTCAAGCTTTTCCGGGCTGATGCCTCCCATTCTGAGACTAGGTTCAGCCAAACGGATCTTGGCTCTCCACGCGCAATTTGGGATCTTCAAGGGTTGTTGACAAGAGCTGTTGTTTCGTATACACAAAACAGGCCTCTGGTTAAACAGTTCTTTTTCATCCCGGCGTCGGAGGCACTTGAACGCTGGTATGATCGTCTCAGTCGAGATTTTTGTAGGCCTAGTGGTGCGTTATCATCTGGGATAGTCTTCCGCAGGATTGCGTGCCCAAAGCCTGGAGAAGGAGGATTTTATGGCTACGAACGTATCTAAGAAACCGTCGAGAGAATTGCGGCCCGCTGCTGTAAAGCTGAAAGAGGCCGGTATGGAGAGGGTCATCTCGGCCATGGTTCGGGCGCGTGAAAGCGGCATCACCCCAAAGGTTGTTGGGCAGTCGCATCGGATGAAATCACATTGAGGTTTTGTCAGTGGCCTAATGGGTTTTATTAGGCCACTCCACGCGCTTTTCCGTGCTGTTGGCCAAGCTTTGACTTCATCGATGGCTTTATGGCTCATGTGTATTTCCGCACCCGTTGCCTAGCGGGACCAGTGTCCGCCATTGCCGCGCGGGTGCCAGCCAGTGCTATCACTTTTACCTTCTCCTCAGCATCATCTCGTCGTTTCTCGGCACTCAGGCGATCTTGTAGGTATGCCATCCGGGTGAGCCACTGGATGGGGTCGGTGCGGCCCATGGCCACTTCGCCACGGATCGTCTCCCAACCATCGACCGGCCGCTTGTTTGGACCGATCAGCGCGAACTGTCAGGGTTCCGAGGCTTGATCATCGGCGTGGAGCCAAACCGTGAAACCGGCGGGCGTGAGGCGCTTGGCGACCATCACATTGACCGCTGCCTGCTCGGCCAACCAAGCCCGATACCGGCGCACGGAACCCAGCGAATACCAGAGCGCCGCCTTGGGTTTTTCGCGGGGCTCCCTCCGGCGGCAGGCCGGCTAGACAATGATAACGGCCAACATTGCATATTCAGAAATGAAGGGTAACCGCGCAGCGTCTCGAAACGTGAGATGCATGACCCGGCGGACCGTCAACACAGTGATGCAGCCGCTGACCCTAGACCAGGATCGAGCTCATATCGTCATCACTTAAACCTTTTTTGCTTTTTTGTCTTTGTCTTGCCACCCGTGCTGTCACTGCCACCTCGCGCGCCTGTTTCTTTTTCAATCCGGCAAACGCCTCATCGAACTGTCCTGACGCATAAGCGTCCAGCGACGGCAACTTGAACTGGCTCGCGATGGCATCAACATGCTGTCGGCGCACCGCGACAGTCTTACGGCGGATGTAGTGCTGCCCCAACACACTGTCGGACTGATGCCCGGTGATCGCCCCGATCTGTGCCTCCGTCAAACCCACGCCATCCGCCGCGTCTGCGAACGTGTGCCTGAAGGAATGAAAAACCAAAGCGGGATCGTTGAGACAGGCGGCTCGGGTGTATCCACGATTGAACCACTTGGAGACCTTGTCCCCCGGACCATTCTTGGCCGCCCATGAGCCATCGGGAAAAACGCGATCGAAACCAGCGCCCTCGACTTCGGCGACGTAATCTAGGAAGCCCAGCGCGACTACCGCCGACGCCAAAGGAACGAACCGCTGGCTCTGCGGGTTCTTCAGCGGTCCGGCGTGATAGTTGATGTCCACGCCCCAGATGCCCTCCACTTGATGCACATCGACCACGCGCAGCTGCGCCAGCTCACGCAACCGCGCGCCAGTGTGAAGAGCCAGAACCGGTAACCAGAAATGTGAAGGTGTGGCCGCGTGGGCCGCCCGGAGATGGGGTGCAAAGAGCGCCGCCAACTCGGGCTGAGTGAAACCGCGCCGGGTCAGCGTGGCTTTTTGCGCCTTGGTCTGTAACCTCACCCCGGAAAGCGGGTTGTGCGTCATCTCGTGCCGTTGAACGGCCCAGCCAAAAAACTTTCGCACGTTGTCCAGGTGCTTGTCCTTGGTGCGCACGTTGATGCCCGGCGGCTTGTCCCGCTTGGCCTTTTTGATGATGTCCCGCGTGCTCAATCCTTTGTATTCGGGAAGAACGCGAGCCCGCGCCGGCCAGACCGCCAACACCGCACGCAGGGCATCGACCTCATCGACCCCCACCTCATCCATCGGCTTGCTGGCTCCCGCGATGTCCACGAACAGGTTCAGCGTCGCCACGGTTTCATGCAACGTCGCGGGGGCCGGGTTCTTTTCCTTGAATTGAACCAGGAACAGATCACGAGCCTCGCCGAGTGTCCGGGCGGTCTTGGCCGTCGGCACTGGAACGGACGACCGACCCTCACGTTCGTGCAATTCCATGACGCGCAGGTGGTCCTCCTCGGTGTCCGCCTGGACACGCAAGGAGCCGTCTGCCCCTCGCACGTAGGAGTAAGAGGCAGACAGGTTGGCCATGTCCGGGACGCGTCCCCGTCGAGGACCGATCAAACCGTCAACGGCCTCGTTGAAGTCCGGCGTAAGTTCGCCACGCGCAATCAGCTTGTCTGCGAATGCGCGCACCGATGATAGGTAGCGATGCCACGTTCCCCATCCGATGGGCTCACTCTTCGATCGTTCTGCCCGCGCCACCGTTTCATGCGGTGAAGCCCCCTTGAAGAGGGCTCGGCGGCCAGCATCCTTGGGCCACTGATGCATGGCCCTGGCGAAGGTATCTACATCGCTGGCAGACAGGTTCGCCAATGGCTTGTCGCCCACCAACGCCAGGAACAAACGCAACGCTCGGTCCGCACTCGGACGGTCACGCAAATAACCGTCTATTCGTTCGCCAAGCATGGCGGAAGGTGGCGTGATCGTCCTTGGCTGCATCTCACGTTTCATCGTGTTGAACCGATGCGCCAGAGCATAGCCGAGCCGCGCAGCCTCCAAGCGCGCCGCATCGCCACGAAGGGCGCCGAGCGAACGGACGATGGTCTTGGAGCCTACCGCCTCACGCAGCGGCAAAGGGACCCAATAGCGGGCATACAACCCGCTGGGCCGGCGCAACAAGAATGGCTTGGGCATGGAAACAGTCCCTCAAACGATACCTCGAGGAGGTCTGTTTGAGGCGGCCTTTCCAGCTCCGAACTCCAACGGAACAGCAAGTTGCGTCAACTTGCCCGTTGAACTGGAGCGGGTGAAGGGAATCGAACCCTCGTCAGTAGCTTGGGAAGCTACAGCTCTACCATTGAGCTACACCCGCATCGGCCGCACGATGGTAACCCGGGATACCGACGGTTGGAACCGTGCCAGGCGACGATTTTAATGGCGCGGCGACAAGCGAGCGGGCGCGTGCTGCGTTTGCTGAACAAAGTCAGCCCTCATCCACTCGGCTCGGAACCGTGAGTCGAAACAGCGGCCACTACACTAGACCCGGTCAGAACTCGATTGCCACGCAGTATCCTCCGCCAACGTATTCCCGAGACGCCATTGATGAGCAACACGCAAGACCAGGACGACGCGCAGACACCGGACTATATGCGCCGTATCCGCAGCTTCGTGCTGCGCGAAGGCCGCATGACGCCCGCCCAACAGCATGCGTTCGAGGCGCACTGGTCGCGCTACGGCATCAACTACAGCCCCGCTGCGCACGACTTCCGCGCCAGTTTCGGACGCGAAGCGCCGATCGTTCTGGAAATCGGTTTCGGCAACGGCGAGGCGCTGGCGTGGGCCAGCGAGCACGATCAGGCGCGCGATTTCATCGGCATCGAAGTGCACGGCCCCGGCGTCGGCCGGCTGATGAATGCCCTTGCCGCGCGCGATGCCAACAATGTGCGGCTGTACAAGCACGACGCGGTGGAAGTGCTTGAACACGCGATCGCTCCGGACACGCTGGCCGAGGCGCGCATTTGGTTTCCCGATCCCTGGCACAAGAAGCGGCACAACAAACGCCGGTTGATCCAGCCGGCCTTCGTCGCCCTGCTCGCTTCGCGCGTGGCGCCCAACGGTCTGCTGCACCTGGCCACCGACTGGCAGGCGTACGCCGAGCAAATGCTCGAAGTCATGGAGTCGGCACCCGACTGGCGCAACGACATCGCACCCGGTGCCTATGCCGAGAAACCGGACTGGCGCATCGAGACCCATTTCGAACGGCGCGGCCTGAAGCTCGGCCATGGCGTATGGGACCTGCTGTATCGCAAACGTTGATTCGCGCAAAAGGGCCTAGGCTCTGCGCTGGCGCGTGATATCGATGCACAGCAGTCAGGCTGGGCCGCTTATACTTACGCGATCCAGCCAGGGGCGAATCGACGCAGCGTGAAGCATCCACTGCACACTCCTATCGACCGTAGCCAGCCACCCTTGCGGAACGCCTGCCAGTGGGACTGACGCTTACCCCCGACATGATGCTGGTGCTCGGCCTGGTGGGCTTCACCATGTTGATGCTGGTGCTGGAGTGGATTCGCGCCGACATGGTGGCGCTGCTGGTGGTGGTGACCATCGGCCTGACCGGCCTCATTCCCTCCGAACGCGTGTTCAACGGCTTCGCCGGCAACGCGGTGATCGCCATCATCGCGATCATGATCATGGGCGAAGGGTTGGACCGCGCCGGCGTGCTGAATCTCACCGCACGCTTTGTGATGCGCATGGCGCGTGGCATGGAGTCGCGCCTTGGCCTGGTCATCAATATGGTCGCCAGCCTGTTCAGCGCCATCATCCCCAGCCAGGCGCTGGCGGCACTGATGATTCCGGTCAGCAGCCGGTTGTCCGCACGCACCGGCGTGCCGCTGTCGCGGCTGCTGCTGCCGATGGCGTTTTGTATTCTCACGGCCACCAACACCACGCTGATCGCCAACTCGCCGCTGATCGTGCTGAACGATCTGATCGCCAGCGCCAACGCCAACCTGCTGCCGGGCGCGCACACGATTCCGAAATTCGGCCTCTTCAGCGTGACGCCGGTGGGCCTGACGCTGGCGGTGGTCGGCGTGCTGTATTTCTATTTCTTCGGCCGCAAGCTGCTGCCCGGTCACGAGGACGAGCGACTCAAGGTGACCCCCGGCCGCACCGAAAGCTACTTCGCCGAAACCTACGGCATCGGCGGCGAAACCGCCGAGCTCACCGTCACCGCGGAAAGCCCGCTGGTCGGCATGAGCATCGGCGAAGTGGAACAGCTGCACGATTCGCCGATGATTCTGGCGATCAAGAGCGGCAACGACGCGCGCATGGCGCCGCCGGTCGATCACGTGATCTGGGTCGGCTCGGTGCTCGGCGTACTGGGGCCGCGCGAGCAGCTGACCCAGTTCGCCAACAACCAGCTGTGCCGCCTGTCGACGCGGATGCGTCAGCTCGGCGAGCTGTTCAATCCGACCCGCGCCGGCATTTCCGAGGTGGTGATCCCGCCGAGTTCGCGCTTCATCAAGCAGACCATCGGCGACCTGCGCCTGCGCAAACGCTTCGGCATTTCGGTGCTGGCGGTGACGCGCGGCGACCAGGTATTCCGCGATGACGTTCGGGCCGTCACGCTGCGCGCAGGCGACACCATGGTGCTGCACAGCAACTGGCGCGATCTGTCGCTGGCGTCGGAAGACAAGGACCTGGTCGTCGTCACCGATATTCCGAAAGAAGAGCAGCGGCCCGGTAAGATCTGGCAGGCGGTCGGCTTTTTCGTGCTGGCCAAATGCCTGGCGCTGTTTACCCAGCTCGATCTGTCGGTCGCCATGATGACCGGGGCCATCGGCATGCTGCTGACCGGCGTGCTGAACATGGACGAGGCGTACAAGGCAATCAACTGGAAGACCATTTTCGTCACCGCCTGCCTGATTCCGCTGGGCTGGTCGATGGATTCCACCGGCACCGCCGCGTGGGTCGCGCAGGAGGTGCTGCAACATCTGGGCGGCCACTCGCACTGGCTGCTGCAGCTGGCGCTGGCCGTCCTCACCCTGCTGTTTTCGCAGGTCATGTCCAACGTCGGTGCGACGGTGATGATGGTGCCGGTGGCGATCAGCGTGGCCGTAGCCACCGGCGGAAATCCCTCGGCATATGCGCTGATCGTGGCGGTGTCCTCGTCGAATACCTTCCTGCTCAGCTCCGGCCACCCCGCCCTGATGATGGTCACCGGCCCCGGCGGTTATCGTAGCCAGGACTTTCTGCGCGTCGGTCTGCCGCTGACCTTTATCGTGCTGGTGGTGACCTTGCTCGCGATCAATCTGATGTTTCACTGATCGCGCAGCGCACTCTGCTCTCGCTCAGGCCAGGAAAATTTCGCCATCGTGCACGCGTACCGCGACGGAGCGCAGCGAGTCGCCCTTGCAGGGCCCGCCGATACACAGGCCGTTCGTCTGATCGAAACTGGCGCCGTGCACCGCGCAGATCAGCGTGCCCTTGCTGAGAAGAAACTGGCCCGGCGCATAGTCCAGCTGGCGTCCGGCATGCGGACAGATATTGCAATAGGCGCGCACCTCCCCGCCTTGTCGCAGCAGGATGATGTTTTCCTCGCCATCCGACAGCGTGGCATCGACCGCCACGGCACCGCCGTCCGGAACGTCTTGCAACGCGCACAGGGCCTGCCCCGATGGCAAAACGGCGGAAGTCACTGTATCCATCGGCACTTGCCTCGCGGACGCGTTAGCGCCATGGTGATCATCGTAAGTCGTTGCAGCTGTTAGTTTTAGTAGACAAATCTACCATACGGATTTTTAACACATGCATTTTTCACTGCCCTCCATGCGCCATCCGCGCAATCCGCTGATCCGCATTCTTTCGCTGTTGATCGGTATCGCAGTGATCGGCGTGATGCTGGTTTTTGGACTGGTGGTCGCCGGTGTGCTGCTGGTCGGTGGCTTTGTACTGCTGGCCTTGCGCCGACCGACGCGGAGCAGTGATGCGCGTGTCGGTTCGACAGCGGCCAATCGCGCGCACGAACCCGACGTGCTGGAAGGCGAATTTGTGGTCGTGCAGCGCGGGCGCAGCGCAACGCAATAAGCAATCGCTCGGTTAAACACGTCGGCAGCGAGCCGACAAATCACGGTCGTCATCGCCGATGACTGATAGGGCTCGCTGCCGCCAGCCCGCTCGCGGATAATCCGCGATTCCACTTTTGGCCTGCGCCTTTATGCCTAATCGCTCCGCTCCTGCCGCGGCCGAAGCGCCGCGGTCGCTCAACGATCCGCGCCTGTTGATTCCGCTATCGCTGTTTGCGCTGTACATCATCTGGGGATCGACCTATCTGGCGATCCGCTACGCGCTGGAAAGCTACCCGCCGTTTCTCCTGGCCGGCGTGCGATTTCTGATCGCTGGTGTACTGCTGTTCGGCTTTTTGCGGCTTCGCGGTGTCGCCGTGCCGAGCGTACGGCAGTGGCGCAATGCCGCGATCACGGGCGTGCTGCTGCTGGGCTTTGGCAATGGCATGGTGTGCTTCGCCGAGCAGCGCGTAAACTCCGGTATCGCCGCGGTAGCGGTGGCCAGCATGCCGCTGTTTGCCGCACTCTTTTCCAGCCTGTATGGCGAACGGCCGACGCCGCGAGAGGGCTTCGGCCTGGCGATCGGCTTTATCGGCGTGGTGGTATTGAATCTCGGCAACGGCCTGTCCGCCTCACGGCTCGGCGCAGCTGCACTGCTGCTGGCCGCCATGTGCTGGGCGCTTGGCTCGGTGTGGAGCAAGCGTCAGGACATGCCGAAGGGTCCGATGAATACCGCCGCACAAATGCTGTGCGCCAGCGTGGCGCTGATCATCGTCGCGCTGAGCGCTGGCGAACGACTGCCTGCGCACCCGAATCTACACGCCACCCTGGCGGTGGCTTACCTGATCGTGTTCGGCTCCATTATTGCGTTCAGCGCCTACCTGTACGTGCTCAAACACGTGCGGCCGGCGCTGGCGACCAGCTACGCCTACGTCAATCCGCCGGTCGCCGTGCTGTTCGGCCTGCTGCTCGTCGGCGAGCACGTGGGGCCGTACGACCTCGCCGGCATGGCGATCATCTTGCTGGGCGTCGGGGTCATCACCTTCGCCCGTCAAAGGCGGCACACATGACGCGCCATGGGCCGTGTCGAACCCGTGGGTTCCATACCTAACCCACGATCGCCGCGTGCAATGAACAAACGCTCGCCATCGCGACGTTCGCCATCGGTTTTTTTCTGGCGTCGCTGGGCTCGGCCAGGGCAGTACAGCGATTCGGTACACGGGCACTGACCCTGTCCCTCGTCGCGCAAGCGGTTGGATTCGGCCTGACGGTGACCTCTGTGCAAAACGGATCGCCGACGCCGGCACTGATATCCGGCCTGCTTATTGCCGGGCTCGGCTACGGCATCGGCTTGCCATCGCTGATCAAGATCGTGATCGGCGGTATGGGCAGCCGTCATGCCGGACTGGCCTCTGGCATGGTGATTACCGTACTGCGAATCAGTGCCGCGCTTGGCGTGGCCATCATCGGTGGGGTTTTCTACAGCGCATTGGGCGGCCATGACGACGCCCATGCCTACACCCATACCTTCAGCACAGGTCTGTACTGCAATATCACGGTATTGCTTTTGACAGCCCTGCTATCGCTGGCACTGGGCCGTTCCAAAACAGCCATCGCCGCCGGTGCCACGGCGGCGTGCCGCAATTAATCGAATGCGGCGCTACCGCGCCTGCTATCGACGCACGGGCAAGCCATTTATCCGTGTGTCGGTCATTCAACCGCAGCACGAGTCGATCACAGCTCGCGCAAGGCCGTCGTCACGGGCAAACGGGCCGCACGTACGGCCGGAAACAGGCCGCCGATAAAGCCGATCGCCAGTGCCCATTTCAGGCCGCTCCACAACAGCGCCGGGGTCACACTGAATTCGAAACTCAACTTGCCGACCGAACCCGCCGCCAGGGTGGATGCGGTATAGCCGTTGAAGATCAGCCAAGCCAACGCGCCGCCGAGCAATCCGCCGAGCAACGCCAGCAGCATCGTCTCCAGCATGATGGCCACCACGACCGGACCGCCGCGGAAGCCGATCGCACGCAGCGTGGCGATCTCGCGCGCACGCGCCGCTACCGCGGCAAACATGCAGTTGAGCGCACCGAACATCGCACCGATCGCCATGATCAAGCCGACCGTAATGCCGATGCCTTCGATCATCTTGCTGGTGCCTTCGGACTGCTTGCTGAAGTAGTCGTAGGTGGTGCTGACATCGACCTTCAACCGCGGGTCGGCTTCGAGTTCGGCCTTGAACGCATCGAACGCCTGCGGGTTGGCCAGCCGTACCGTCACCGATGCGCGACTGCCACCGCGACGGTAGATATCCGCTACCACGTTGCTATCGGCCCACAGCTCCGAGTCGAGCGCATCGCCGGAAGCGAACACGCCGACTACGGTCCAGCTCTGATTGCCGAGCTTGACCTCGCTGCCCACATTCAATCCGGCAAACTGCCGCTGCGCGCCCTGTCCCACCAGCAGCTCGCGCATGCCCGATGTAAATTTACGGCCCGCGACAATCTTGATGCCGGGCCGTACCGCCCACGCCTGATCGCCGACACCGCGCAGCTGCACGCTGCCCACATCGTCCGGGCCGCCGCCCTTCACCGGCAGATTGGCGGCCACCACCAGCTCGGCGGAAGCCACCGGCTTGCCTTGCGCATCGTGCACGATGCCCTTGGCCTGCGGAATGATCACTACGTTATCGCGCTCCAGCACGGACATCACCTCCGACGCCGATGCCCCACGCATGACGATAGCGGTATCGGCACTGCCCGTTTTGCGCAGCGTCTCGCTATAACCCTCGCCCATGGCAAGCAGCGCCACCAGTACGCCGACCACGCCGGCAATACCGATCACGATGACCGACGACGAACCCAGCCGCTGACGCAAAGTACTGATGCCGACCATCGTCACCGATGCTGCCTGGCGCCCGCGTCGCGTAAGCGCCATCCACAGGGCGAACAGCACGACAAGGACTGCTGCACCCTGCCACGGCAGCTTGATCCAGAGCATCAGCGTGATGGTGAGCAAAATTACCAACCCCAAACCGATCAGGAAATTCTTCAACTTGCGCATGTCGTTTCTCCTCAGCGCCCGGCCAGTGCATCGACGATATTCAGACGCATCGCGCGCACGGCCGGCAGTGCACCGACCAGCAGCCCGATCACCACCATCAAGCCGATACCGAGCATCCAGCTATTGGCATTGACCGGCGGAAGATTGAGCGCTCCACCGCTCGCGCCGCCGACCAGCGGCAGCAGCACCGTGGCCAAAGCGAGCCCCAGCACGCCGCCGATCAGCAGCATCAGCACCGACTCGGCCAACACCATGCAGAGCACGCTCTGACTGGAAAAACCGATGGTTTTCAGTACCGCCAATTCCGACGTTCGTTCGCGCACGGCCATCATCATCGTATTGCCCGACAGCAGCATCAACGTGAAGAACACCGCGCCCATGATCGAGCCGACAATCAAGCCGATATCCGCCAACTGTTTGATCCAGTTCGCCGTGGCGGCCTGCTCGGTCTGCGTGCGCGTCTCGTGATCGGAGTTGGCCGAGATCGCATCGATCGCCTTGGCCACACGATCGGCCTGATTCACATCGGTGACCCGAGTCACATACCAGCCCACCGCGCCACGGTTGTACGGCGTGCTGTCATCAAAATATTTCCAATGCAACAAGATGAGCTGGTTGAACATGCCTCCCGCACTCTTGTCCTTCGGATGCAGGATGCCGACGATGTCGAACTGCCAGTTCTTGGTGCCGTCGTGGGTCGGAAAAATGGTCGACTGCAACGGCAGCTTGTCGCCGACTTTCCAGTGATATTTCTGCGCCAGCTGTTCGCCGACGAGCACCCCGGTACGGGTGTTGTCATAGGCCTTGCGCTGATCCGCGCTGACGTCGATTTCGGGAAACTGATCGATATAGTTCGGGCTGACTGCGAAGCTGAAAATCTGGTTGTGTGGGTCTTGATAGGCGCCGCCAAACCAGTTCGCATAGCTCACGGCCTTGACCCCCGGCACACGGCTGATCGGCAGCTCCAGCGACTGCGGTAGCGTCTGGATAAACGACAGCTTCGAACCGGTTTGCAGCCGCTCCGCCCCATTCGCGCTCTTGCCCGCCTGATCGAACGAGGTACGCACCGCGTCCAGCATGCCGAACAGCAGAAACGCGGTGAGTATCGAAATCAGCGTCAGTATCGTGCGGGTCTTGCGCCGGAACAGCGCGGCCCAGATCAGATGAAGGTATTTCATCGTCGTCTCCTTAGGCCATGGCTGGCGCGACCAGCGTGCCCTTGTCCAGATGCAGGGTATGGCTGGCGTATTCGGCTGCCTTCGGATCGTGCGTGACCATCACGATGGTCTTGCCGTGTTCGCGGTTGAGCTGCTGCAACAGTCCCAGCACGTCTTCGGCCGACTGGCGATCCAGATCGCCGGTCGGCTCGTCGCAAACCAATAGCGTGGGATCGGAAACGATGGCGCGGGCGATGGCGACACGCTGCTGCTGACCGCCGGACAGTTCGCTCGGCTTGTGCGTACCGCGCTCGGCCAGACCGACCAGCTGCAGCGCGATCGCTGCGTTCTTGCGCCGCTGCGCGCCGGACAACTTGGTCAACAGCAGCGGCAGCTCCACGTTGCGATGCGCCGAGAGCATCGGCATCAGGTTGTAGAACTGGAAGACGAAGCCGACGTTCGACGCGCGCCACTTCGCCAGCGCGCCGCCGCCGAGCTGATCGATGCGCTGACCGCCGACGGTGATGCTGCCCGCAGTCGGCGTATCCAGCCCGCCGATCAAGTTGAGCAAGGTGGTCTTGCCGGAGCCCGATGGCCCCATCAGCGCCAGAAAGTCGCCCTCGGCAATGGCCAGGTTGACATGGTGGAGCACCTCGACTTTCTGCTTGCCGCGCTCGTAAACCTTGGCCAGATCCCTGATCTCGATCAAAGTGTTGTCGATCAATGTGCTCATGCTCGTTCTCCCGATGATTGCTGCGTGTCTTTCTGCTGCTGTTCGCGAAAGGCGGCCTGCTCCATAAAAACTTACGGCGATGCCGGTTTGATACGGACGTCCGAACCGTCTTGCAGCTCAGGCGGCGGATCGACCACCACGCTATCGCCCGTGGCCACCTCGGCCGGCAGCAGGCGCAGATCGCCATACGCCTGCACGGCAGGCGTGACCACGCGCTGCTGCACCTTGCCGTGATCGTTGGCTTTGTTGGCGAGAACGAACACCACGCTGCGCCCATTGCGTTGCACGATCGCCGTAGCCGGTACTAGCACGCCTTGCGGCACTTGAGTGGCGACCTGTGGTTTTACGTCGAGAAACGACACCCTCACGCCCATATCGGGCACGATGCGGACGTCCTTGTGCTCCAGCGCCACGCGCACCTTGATCGTCGCCTTGCCGCGATCGGCGGTGGGCACGATAGCGATAACGTGCGCGGGAATTTTCCAGTCGGGGTACGCGTCGAGCACGGCTTCCGCCGGCATGTTCGCTTTGACCTTGCCGATATAGGCCTCGTTGACGTCGACGTCGACTTCCAGCGAATCCATGTCGACGATGGTGCCGATGCCGGTACGGGTAAAGCCACCGCCGGCGGAGAACGGCGAGATGATTTCGCCCACCTGTGCGTCCTTGGTGGTGATCACGCCATCGAACGGTGCACGCACCACGCAGTAGTCGAAATTGACCTGCGCCTCGGTCACCTGGGCATCGGCGGACACTGCCTGACGTTGCTGCGAAACGAGCTGCGAGCGCGTGCTGTCGGCCAACGTGTGCGCCTGCTCGGCCTGCTGGGTCGCCACCAGACCCTGGGCAGCCAGACTCTTCTCACGCTCGGCATCGCGCAGGTTCTGCGCCAGCTGCGCCTGATACTGGGCGACCAGCGCATGCGCTGCGCCGGCAGCGGCTTTCGCTGCATCGAGCGCGGCGCGATAGCCGCTATCGTCCAATCGCGCCAGCACCTGGTCCTTTTTGACCCGGTCACCCTCTTCGATCATGACGTCGGTCAACGTGCCGGTGATCTGCGCCGATACCGTGGCCTGGCGTCGCGCGGTGACGTAGCCGGTCGCCTGCAGCACGGCACCGGCCTCGCTGTCGTTGGCCGGCGACACGGCAACCGCCGTTTGCACGACGATGGCCTGATGACCCAACAGCATCCAGCCAACGCCGCCGAGCAGCGCCAGCACAATGACAGTCGCGGCAAAAATCCACGGCCAGCGGCCCGAACCGTGATGTCCATGGTCCTCGCGCTGGCTGCGATCGATGCGCAGTTCCTTCAATAGATCCGCGTTGCTCACCCTGACTCCCCAGCCCGGCGATGCCGGCCATTTGTTGAGTGCGGGCTGGCTAATACGAGCCCGTTGCATGCAAGATTGACCGATCGCTCCCAGAACGGTCAGAGCGCAGCATCAGCCATCGTCGATGACAGATGTCATGCGGCCGGCGGCGTCCTGCTCTTTTAATCGTTTGAATGTTTCCCCGTCTTGGATTATCCCCCATCTAAGAAGTAGTGCCATGTTGCGCTGCAATCACACGACGGCGTCGATCGGGTTTGTTACCCTTGTCGCTATGAAAACCGTTATTCCCACTCTTGAAACGACCACCCTGCCGGTCATCGGTAGCGATGAGCGCTTTCCCGTTCGCCGCATTTTCTGCATCGGCCGCAATTACGCCGACCATGCCAAGGAAATGGGCTCGACCGTGGACAAGGCGGCGCCGATCTTTTTTTGCAAACCGGCCGATGCCGTGGTCAGCGACGGTGCCGATGTGCCGTATCCGCAAGCCACCGACGACCTGCACCACGAAGTGGAAATGGTGGTGGCGCTCGGCAGCGGCGGCCGCGATCTCAAGCCCGAGCAATCCTCCGCTCTGATCTGGGGTTACGGCGTCGGTCTCGACCTGACCCGGCGCGATCTGCAGGCGCAGGCCAAGGCCAAGGGCAATCCCTGGGATACCGGCAAGGCGTTCGATCATTCCGCGCCGGTTTCCGCTTTGCGTGCGATTGCGGATGTCGTCATGGATGCGAGCACGACGCTGCAGCTGCATGTCAACGGTAGCCGGCGCCAGCACACGACGCTGGGCGAGATGGTACACAGCGTGCCGGAAATCATCGCGGCGCTATCGGCATTGTTCGAACTGAAGGCCGGTGACCTGATCTTTACCGGCACGCCTGCCGGCGTGGCGGCGCTGCAGCGGGGCGACACGTTCCATGCCGAACTGCAGGGCGTTGCCGAACTCAGTGGACGCGTCGTTTAACGGCGAAATGTCGCGACACGGATACCGTCTGCGGTGGCGCTGCGCTAAAGTCGATCGGTGATATCAAAACAAGGCCTCGCACCGAGGCCGCTAACCCGGGGAGACGCAAACGTGAGCATGCTCAAGGAATTCAAAGAATTCGCCATGCGTGGCAACGTGATCGATCTGGCCGTCGGTGTGGTCATCGGCGCGGCCTTCGGCAAAATCGTGACCTCGCTGGTCGACCAGATCATCATGCCGCTGATTGGCATGGTTACCGGCGGCATCGATTTTTCCGACCTGAAATGGGTACTCAAGCCGGCGGACGCCAGCAACCCCGCGCACAAGGTCGCCGAGGTGGCTGTGCAGTACGGGGCGTTCATCAATACGCTGATCCAGTTTGTGATCATCGCGTTCGCGATCTTCATCGTGGTCAAGGCGATCAACAAGCTGAGCCGTCGCCAGCCCGCCGCACCGGCCGCACCGCCAGCTGACGTGGTATTGCTGACGGAAATCCGCGATCTGCTGAAGAACAAGCCGTAGATCGCAGCTATCCGGATGGATCGATGGCCGCGCAATCGCAAGGATGCGCGGCCATTTGCCTTTATGGCAGTTCGTATGACTTTTGGCTCAAGCACGGAAACGCGATGGTCCCATAATCGTGGTTTCCCATCAGGAATCCCGTCATGCGCCGTTTGCCCCTCTCGCTTCTCGCTGCCAGCCTGCTATTTGCCGGTGCCGGCCATGCTCATGCCGCCGACACGCGCATTCCCGACGCGGCCGTAAAAGCGGCCGAACAGCTGCGTGACAAGGCGCTCACCGACGACACCGGCTACAAGATCGTCAGCTCGCTCACCACCGAAGTCGGCCCACGCATTGCCGGTGGCGTCAACGACGAACGCGCGCGCGCCTGGGCGATAGCGAAGTTCAAGGAACTCGGCTACGACAAGGTCTATACCGAAGCGGTGACCTATCCGCTGTGGCAGCGTCGCAGCGAGCACGGCGCCATCGTGGCGCCGTTTCCGCAGCCGCTGGCGCTGACCGCGCTGGGCTTTTCCGCCGGCACGCCGGCGGGCGGCCTCACCGCAGAAGTGGTGAAGTTCGACAGCCTCGACGCGCTGAAGGCAGCCGATCCGGCCAGCGTGAAAGGCAAGATCGTCTACATCGGCTTTCGCATGAGCCGGCAGAAGGATGGGCACGACTACGGCATGGGCTCGGCCATCCGCACCGGCGGCCCGGCCATCGCGTCCGGCAAAGGGGCGGCCGGATTCATCCTGCGCTCGGCCGGCACCGACGAGCACAGCCGCACGCCGCATACCGGCGTCACCCTTTTCAAGGATTCGACCCAGGCGATTCCTGCCGCCGCCCTGTCCAATCCCGATGCCGATCAGCTGGAACGCGTGCTCGCCTACGGCAAACCGGTCAGCGTGCGGCTCGATCTGGACTGCGGCATCACCGGCACATTTACCGGTGCCAACGTGATCGGCGAGATCACCGGGCGCAAGCATCCTAAACAGATCGTCGACATCGGCGGCCACTTGGACTCGTGGGACCTGGGTACTGGCGCGATCGACGACGGTGCCGGCGTGGCCATAGCCATGGCCGCCGGCAAGCTGATCCACGACCTCCCGCAGCGGCCGGATCGCACGGTGCGCGTGATCGCGTTTGCCAATGAGGAAATGGGTTTGTTCGGCGGCCGCGCGTATGCGGACAAACACGCCGACGACGTGGCGAATCACCAACTCGGCACCGAATCGGATTTCGGCTCCGGCCCGGTCTGGCGCATGAGCGCCAGCGTAAAACCCGAGGCCCGCGCCGCGATCGCGCAGATCGCCAGCGTGCTCGCACCGCTCGGCGTGGCCTACGACGAGAAACGCCCGGGTGGCGGCGGTTCCGACCTCTCGCAGATGCACGGCAAGGGCATGGCCGCGCTGTCGCTGACCCAGGACGGCACCATGTACTTCGACTACCACCACAACGCCAACGACACGCTGGACAAGATCGACCCGAAGGAGCTCGCACAAAACGTCGCGGTGTATGCGGCCTATGCCTATATGGCCGCCGAGGCGAAGGGCGATTTCGGCTCCGCACCGGATGCCTTCAAGAACGACGGCGCCGGCGAATAAATCCGCGGAGCATTTGGAAAAAAGAAACGGCCTGCAGGCCGTTTCTTTTGAGATGTCCAACGAGCTTTCTCGTTCAACAATATACCGACCCTTTCAGGACGAGGCAGCAATGCCTGCCTCGTCCTGCTCGAGCGCCAGCAGGTTTTCCTTGATCCGGGCGATCACCGCCAGCGCCTGCTGCAGCTCGTCGATTGAAATGCCGGCGGTGGCATCCTTGCGCAATCCGCGAGCGATGACCTCCATATCGTCGACCACGCTGCGCGCCTGCTCGGAGGTGTGCAGACGCCATGCGCGGCGATCCGCGGGATCGGGCCGACGTTCGACGAAGCCGGCGGCCTGCAATCGATCGATCACGCGGCCGACGGCGATCGGCTCCATTTCCAGAAAGTCGGCCAGTTCGGTTTGCCGCAGTCCTTCGCGCAGGTTCAGCACTTTCACCGCGCGCCACTGCGCGCGGGTAAGACCGAACTTCGACGCGCGCCGATCGAAGTGCTTGCGAACGAGCAAGGTCACGTCGCTCAGCAGGTAGCCAAAGGAGATATCTTCAATCTTCATGAGCTGTTGCCACTCCATCAGAGATCGAAGCATAAGACGCTACCCGAACTGAAGCCATGCCTATCACTACCATCACCGCCGACCTTACCGGGCTGCATGTGGACGCCATCGTCAATGCCGCCGCGCCCGCGTTACTGGGCGGCGGTGGCGTGGATGGCGCGATTCATCGCGCCGCAGGACCGGCCCTGCTGCAGGCCTGCCGCCAGCTGCCGGAAACCCGCCCCGGGGTACGCTGCCCCACCGGCGAGGCGCGCGTCACACCCGGTTTCGAACTGCCTGCGCGTTACGTGATTCACACCGTCGGGCCAATCTGGCGCGGTGGTAACGATGACGAAGCGCTGTTGTTGAGTCGGTGCTATCGCCAATCGCTGCAGCGGCTGCGCGAGTACGGCTTGCGCAGCATTGCGTTTCCGGCAATCAGCTGCGGCGTTTACGGTTACCCTGCCGAACTCGCCGCACCGACCGCCGTCGCCGCACTGCACGAGGAGCTGGCTAACGACGTGTCCATCGACGTGATCCTGTGCTGCTACAGCGATGCGATGCGGGCGACATTCCAGCGCGCACTCAGTGCAGCTTGAATGGGTACAGCGGTGGAAGGTCGCTAACTTCTTCGCCATGGCCATCGACGCGCCAGACGAAGCCGCGTTTGAATACGTCCGCGAGCTTTGTATCGGCCGCCGCCGATGACGGGTTGGCGTAATGCCGCTGCTGCAATCTCGCAATCGCCGCACGCTGCGTTTCGTCGCCGAGCAGCACACGCAAATCGCCGAGGTGCTGGATAGCGGGGCGCTCCGCCCTAGCCCAGGCCAGCAGGCTGCGCACCTGCGCAGTCGTATCGTTGCTGCGGGCCGCGGCGAGAAACGCCTGCTGCCGTTCGCGTGCCGATACATTGAGATGGTCTGCTGCCACGACGGTCGGCGAAGGCTTGCGTCGACCGCCGCGCCACAGCAGCCACACCAGCACGCTGACCAGCCACAGGGCGATGCTGCCGAGCGCAATCCAGCGCCATGGCGCATTCGTTGCCGCCGCTGTCACCGGGGCTGAAGCGATCGCCGAGGCGACAGTCGAAGACTCCGCAGGTTTGGCCGTCTGGATGTCCGAACTACCGGTAGCCGGCAGCACGGTAAAGCTGTGCGCGGGAATCTGCGCAACTTCCATGCGGTCGGTCAACACATTCCACCATTTCAGCGTCGTGGCGGGTATGGTCAGCGTACCGGCGCGATTGGGCACGACGGCGAAAGCCTCCTGCCGCTGGCCGACGATCCACGGACCATCGTTGCGACTCGTCGTCGCAGGCTTGTCCGGATAGACGGTGGCGCCATCCAACGGCGGCAGGCTCAGCGCCGGCAACGTTTCTGCCGGCAGACCGGTCGCCTGCAGATTCATCGTCAGATTCAGCGGCTGGCCGACGCGTACCGGGTTTTGCGCATCAGGCAGGCCATCGAGCGTCAGGCTCAGCTGGCGCGCCGGCAACCAGGCGGTGCCACCCCAGTCCGCCGGCATAGGCCTCACATCGATCGACACCGCCGGCGCGCTGGCCGTCACCGGCTTGCGAGCGCCGAAGAAGCTGTCCGGGTCGGACGGATCCATGGCAACACCCTGAAAATTCAGCGCCGGAATCTCCACATGACCGGCATGCTGAGGGACTACGGCATAACGCCGCTCGAGCACGTGATACTGCCGACCGCCGCGCTCGACCGAATAGTTGGCGTCGTCCCCGATCTTGTTGAACTGCAGGCCGTTGAGCTGCGGCGCCTCGAGCGAGCCGTCGCTGATGCTGGTGGCAAAAAACAACCGCACCACATAGCTCAATTGCTGCCCGACGTAGCCGTGGTTCGGTTCGATCTGCGACTCCATAAAGACGTCGCGATGCGCCGCCGCGGCGTCCGCGGGATTGCCAGCCGTCACCTCAACCTGCAGCGGCGCGGTTTGGCTGCCGGCAACATTGAGCGAAGGAATCTGCAAGATGCCGGCATGCAGCGGACGCAGCACCACACCAAGGATCAGCTCCGAGGTGGCTGTACCGTTGACGATGCTGACGCTGCTGTTTTGCGACGTGCCGAGCATGTCGAAATCGTTGCCGAGCACGCTCAAATCGGGCATCGCGATATTGCCCGCGTTACCCTCGATATGCAGGTTCAAGGTCACCGTTTCACCCAGCACCACCGTGCTGCGATCTAGCGTCGCCTGCACCTCGGCGGCATTGGCGAACGACGGGATCAGCAACAGGGCAAGCAGACACCATGCAATAAGTCGTCGATGCATCACGGCTGATCATCCTCGTTCGGCACGCCACCGTGGCGCTGCTCGTATTCCAGCTGAAACTTTCGCCGCAGCAGTGCGCCGGGATCGTCCGGCACCCGCTGTATCGCCTGGCGTAAATCCGCCGGCAACTTGGCGTTCGGATCGTCTTTCGACATCTCGCCCAGCTGATGCGTGGCCGGCGGCCTTTGCTGGTCCTTCGGCTGACCGGTGAGCGCCTGATCCATCTGTTTCTGCAAGGCTTGCTGTGCCTTGTCGGCACTGGCTTTCTGTTCGGCCTGCTGCTGCGGTGTCAGCGGTTTTGGCGACTGATCATTCGTCGACGAATTTTTTCCGGGCTGATCCTGTTTGGACGAATCTTGTTTCGACGGATCGGATGCGTCGGGTTTGGATGGATCTTGCGACGGTGGCTTCTGCGCATCGCCCTGGCCGGTCTGCCCCGGTTTATCCGACGTCTTGCCCGCGTCCGGCGATGGCTTATCGTTCGGCTTTTGCGAAGGATCGGACTTCCCATCCTTACCCTGCTCGCCGGGCTTGGGCTGATCTTTGCCAGCACCACCCTGCTGATTTTTCGAGTTCGAGGAATCCTGTTTCTTTTGGTCCTTGTTTTGCTGGCTTTGTCCTTGCTGTTTTTGATCCTGCGGCTTTTGCTGTTTCAACCAGTCCTGTACCGCCTTTAGATTCGCGGCGGCGTCGGCGTTGGCCGGATTCGCTTTGAGCGCCTGCTTGTACGCGTCGATGGCCTCGTTGTACTGCCCCTGCTTCGCCAGCGCATTGCCGCGGTTATACGCCGCGTTGCTGCCTGGCAGCGTTTGCAAGGTTTTCGCCGCGGCGGCGTAATCCGCGGCGCGATAATCCGCCACGCCACGCCATGCCGGATCGCGCGCGAGCTGCTGCGCCTGCTTGGCCGAACCGCCCTGTCGCAGGGTCTGCGCAGCCTGCTGGTCGGGGCGCTGCCACAGGTCACGCCAGTCGCTCGCGGAGGCGCGACCGGGCAGCAGCGGCAGCAGGATCAGCGGCAGCAGCAGAAGCCAGCCGCGGCGAAACCCGAGCGCGACCACCAGCAGCAGCGGCAGCAAGAGCCAAGGGCCGCGATCCTGCCATTCGTCACCGAGTTGACCGGCCGCCTCGACCGACGGCCCGGCGCGCAGCTCGCTCTTCAAAGTATCGATGTCGGCAGCATCCGTCGTCATCGGCGCGTAGCGTCCGCCGCCGGCTGCTGCCAGCGCAGCGAGTGTGGCATCGTCGCGACGGGCCAGAACAATCTGGTTCTGCTCGTCACGCAAAAAGCCGCCACTCGCCTGCGGTATCGGACCGCCCTGCAAAGTGCCCACGCCGAGCACCGATACGCGCACGCCCACGGCATGGGCCGCACGGGCGGCGGCATCCGCCGACGCGTCGGCCTGATCGGTGATCAGCACCAGCGAACCGCCCGATACGTTGGCATCGTGAATCAACGCCGCACCGCGCTGAATCGCCGCCGCCGCGTTGTCGCCATCCACCGGCATGGTATCCGGACTCATCGCATTGAGCAGATCGCTGAGGCTGTCCGCGTCGGAGGTCAACGGCGCGACCACGAACGCTTCGCCGGCGTAACCGATCAGCGCGTTCAGCCCATCGCGGTTGCGTGCCAGCAGGTCGTGCGCCTTGTAACGCGCGCGATCCAACCGGCTTGGCGTGACGTCACGCGAGAGCATGTGCTGCGACAGCGATATCGCCACCACCTGCGCCGCGCGATTGGCGTACAGCGGCTGAGCTATGCGATGCCAGGTCGGGCCGGCCAACGCCAGCGCACACAACGTCCAGCCCAAAGCGAACAATCCCGACGGCGCATAGCGGTTGACCGCATGACCGCGCAGCAGATGCGGCAACAGCTCGGCATCGACCAGCCGCGACAGCTCGGCCGGCACCGAGCTGCGCCGCACGCCCCACCAGAACAGCAGCGGCAAGGCGGCCAGCGCGATCAGCCAGAGTGGCCGCAGAAAATGAAACTGATACAGCGCCTCAGTCATGCGTGCGGCCTCGCATGTCGCCGAATTGACGAGGCACGATGGCGATCAGCAACAGCGCAATCGCCGCGCCGAGTGGCCAGCGAAACAGCTCGCGTTTGGGCCGCAGCGTCGGACCGTGCTGCGGCATCGGCTCCAGCGCATCGATAGCGCGATATGCGTCGGCGAGCGCACGGCTGTCGGTAGCGCGAAAGAAACGCCCACCGGTTTCCGTGGCAATGCTTGTCAGCATGTCGGCGTCCAGATCGGCCGAGGGATTGACCATCTGACTGCCGAAAAATCCCTGCACACGCATCTGATCGGCGCCGATGCCGATGGTGTAAATACGCACGCCCGCCGCCTTGGCCGCGCGCGCCGCTTCACGTGGTGCGATGCTACCGGCATTATTGACGCCGTCGGTGAGCAGTACGAGCACGCGCGCCTGCTGTGGCAGAGCCGACAAGCGTTTCACAGCGACGGCAATCGCATCGCCAATCGCCGTTTCGGTACCGGCAATGCCCACCGTCGCCCCTTCCAGCTGCGCACGCACGGCGGACAAGTCAAACGTCAGTGGCGTGACCAGAAACGCCTGCGTACCGAACAGGATCAGACCCATTTCATCGCCGCGACGGCGGCTGATGAAGTCACCGGCAATCGCCTCCACCGCGCCGAAGCGGCTGACCGGCTGGCCGGCCAGATTCATATCCTCAGTGCGCATGCTGCCGGACAGATCCAGCGCCAACATCAGTGCACGCCCGCTGTGCTGCTGCGCTTCCGGCGGACCGATCCACTGCGGCCTCGCGGCCGCCGCGAGCAGGCACAGCCAGCCCAGCCCCAGCACCCACGGGCCGGCGCCACGCGCCGGTCGACCGTTCACCTTTGCCAGCCGCATACCCGGCTGCGGCAGGTGCAGCGCCTGCCCTGGCTCTACCGGCCGCAACCAGCGCCACAGCAACCACGGCAGCGGCAGCAGCACGACGATCCACGGCCACGCAAAAGTCGTCATGCGCGCGCCCCTCTCCCGCTTTGTGTTTTTGCGTCGCGCTTCCACTTGCCCGATTGCAATGCCAGCCGCAACCACTGCCGAACCGCTTTGGATGCTGCAGCCTGATCAAACGACGAAGGCGCTCGATATATCACCTGTTCCAGCGCCATCAGCAGATCCAGCGTCGTGGCATCGACCGGCACGCGCGACAGCGTTGCTCGCCACGCTTGTCCACGCTGCTGCGCGGCCAGCGCGTCGTGTCGACGCGCTACGCGCCGCAGCAGCTGGTGCATGCCGCTGGCCAGGGTGGAGTGATTCCCATCGTTCGCGTACTGTTGCTCTAACGCGTCAAGCTCGGCCAGCACGCGCTCGCGCTGACGGCCCTGTTTGCGGTGCCGGCGCCATATCCACGCACTGATCGAAACGGCGGTCACCACCAGCGCGGCGAGAACCCACCAACCGGGCGCCGGAGGCCACCACGAGGGATCAGGCGGCAGGTGGATATCCCGCAGAACCGGTCCTTGCGCGGCCGGAGCACTGGACGACGCAGAGGGCTGGCTTTGCATCATGCGGACCTCCGCGCGCCAAGCACGCCGACCACCGCATCGAACGGATCGGCAACGGTGTCGATCGTGCTGCACCGCAGGCCCAGCGACTTCGCCAGCTCACCGAGTTGCGCAGGCCCTGCACCGATGGCACGCTGAAAGTCACGGCGCTGGCGTTCGGATTGCAGCACCACTTCCTCGCGCTCCCCGCCATGCTCGAGCGGATAGCGGCCCGCTGGCACCAGCGCCAGTTCCAGCGCGTCGGCAACGACCAGCACGCCCACTGCAGCATGCCGGCTGAGATCGAGAAGCCGTTGCCGCGCCGAGGCCTCTGCACAAAAACCGTCGCTGATCAGCAACACCCGGCTGGCGCCGTGCTGCAGGCGATTGACGCGCGTCAGCGCATCGACGAGCGACTCGGTGCGTTCGGCCGGCCGGCGAGCATCCCATTCGGCGAGCGCGCCACACACGCAAAGCGCGCCGCGAGAGCCGGCGATCGGGCGCAGCAGCGAATCGATCTGGCCAAACGCCATCACGCCGGAGCGCTCACCGGCGCGGGCGGCATACCACGCGGCACAGGCGGCAACTCTAGCCGCCTGCACGGATTTGAAACGCACGCGTGTGCCGAAACGCATGCTGACATGCGTATCGACAAGAATCAGCAGCGAACCTTCGCGATCTTCCTGAAAGAGTTTGGTGTGCAGCTTGCCGCTGCGCGCGGTCAACCGCCAATCCAGCCGGCGAACATCGTCGCCAGCCTGATACACGCGCGATTCGGCATAATCCATACCGCGGCCGTATAGACGGCTGGACTGGTGGCCACTGCGTGCCGCCCGGCTGACCAACGGCGCGAGTTTGGCTCGCCCGACCCGGGTGCGCAGCGCGATCAACTCAGCCAGCGACACTTGAGTACGACCATCGCCATCGCCTGATTGCGACATCAAGACGCTCACGGCAGCGGCACGAGATCCAGCAGGCGATCGATCACGCGATCCGGGCGCACGCCTTCGGCTTCCGCTTCGTAACTGAGCAAAACACGATGGCGCAGCACTTCGCGCGCGATGCCGTGCACGTCTTCGGGGAGAACATAGTCGCGACCGGCCAGCCACGCCCGCGCACGCGAGCAGCGATCCAGCGCGATGGTGGCGCGCGGGCTGCCACCCCAGGCAATCCAGCGCTTCAACTCCGGCCCGTAACGACCCGCGTCACGCGTGGCCAGCACCAGTTGGGTCAGGTATTCCTCCAGCGCCGGCGCCATATGCACCGCCATGGCCGCTTCGCGCGCCGCGAAAACATCCGCCTGGCTCATCAGCGCCGGCGAAACCGCTTTTGTCTGACCGCGTCGACTGGCCTGTTCGCGTGCGAGGCGCAAGATGGCCAACTCGGAAGCTGCATCCGGATAGCCGATGGTCACATGCATGAGAAACCGATCGAGCTGCGCTTCGGGCAAGGCAAACGTGCCTTCCTGCTCGATCGGATTCTGGGTCGCCATAACCATGAAGAGTTCCGGCAAATGCCACGTGCTTCGCCCCACCGTAATCTGCTGCTCGGCCATCGCCTCGAGCAGCGCCGACTGCACCTTGGCTGGCGCCCGATTGATCTCGTCGGCCAGAACAATGTTATGAAACAGCGGCCCGCGCTCGAATTCGAACGCGCCGCTCTGCGGGCGAAACACGTCGGTTCCGGTCAGATCCGCGGGCAAAAGGTCCGGCGTGAACTGCACTCGATGGAAATCGGCCTCGATTCGCGCCGCCAGCGCCTTCACCGCCGTAGTCTTCGCCAGGCCAGGAGCGCCCTCGACCAGCAAATGCCCGTCGGCCAGCAGGGCCACGAGCAGACAGTCGATCAAATGCGGCTGTCCGATGATGTCGCGCTGCAGATCCTGGCGAAGCAGCGAAAACGACTGCTGCAGGCGATTTATTGACGATGTTTCAGCGGTATCCATGATCATTCCGGTTGCTCGACAAACCCGGCTGCCAGTCGATACAAGCTATCGACGCGATGGCAGACGGTGGCTCTCAGACAATCAAGCTCGCCGTAAGTTTAGTCGACAGGAAAAAATAGACGCAAAAAAAGAGGCGGCCCGAGCCGCCTCTTCTGATTGATTGCTTGAATACCCTACTGCAACGTTTCGCTGAGGATGCGCGGTGTGACGAAGATCAGCAGTTCTGCCTTGGTATTGGTACGATCGGTATTTCGGAACAAGACGCCAATTCCAGGAATATCGCCCAAGCCCGGCACCTTCGTCACCGTATTGGAATTATTGATTTCGTATATGCCGCCAAGCACAACAGTCTGACCGTTGTCGACCAGGGCGGAAGTGTTCACCGAGCTGGTATTGATGGTCGGCACTTGGCCGCTACCAGGCACGGTGATGTAGCCAGCAAGCGCATCCTTGGTCACGTTGATCAGCAAATAGATGCGATTGTCTGCGGTAATCGTCGGAGTAACTTTCAACTCCAAAACCGCATCCTTGAAAGCCACCGTTGCAGTACCGCTAGCGCCGCCGCCGACGGAATTCTGATAGGTCACGTAGCCAATCTCCTGACCCTGGCGGATCACAGCCTCTTGCTGGTTTGCAGTGATCACGCGTGGGCTGGAAATCACTTCACTGCGGCCTTCGGTCTGCGCTGCCTGTAGTTCCAGATCAAGTGCAAAATTCTTTCCAATGATTCCAATACCAAGGCTACCGGCAGGATTGGATAGAGGAAGGTTTACGTTGAGCCCGTTTGTGGTGTAAGTGGTACCTGGAGCACTATTGAAATCCTGACCACTGCTGGTGGTTGGAATGCCTCCGCCAACGATCACCTGTTTATTTCCCACCTGGCGTGAGCCAGTGATACCGAATTGAGCACCTAGATCGCGAGTAAAGCTATCGTTCGCAACGACAAGACGCGATTCGATCAATACCTGCTGTACAGGCTTGTCCAAGACGGCAATCAGATCGCGTAGCTGCTTGATCTTTTCGGGCGTGTCATTCAACAAAAGCGTGTTGGTGCGGACATCAAAAGCCACGCTGCCACGGGGTGACAGAAAGCCGTGCTGCGCGTTGGTACTGGTGCCGCCACCCGTTGACTGAAGACTACCGGTAGTCAGCAACTTGGCAATATCTGAGGCCTTGCCATAGCTGATGGGCACATAATCGGTAATCAGTTCAGCCGTATCCTGCGCTTTCAGCTTCGCGTCGGCGATATCCTGCTCGTACTTCGCCAGTTCGGCCTGCGGCGCAATCCACACCACGTTGCCGTCGCGACGCTTGTCCAGGCTCTTGGCGCGCAGGATCACGTCCAACGCTTGATCCCATGGCACGTTGTCCAGCCGCAGCGTGACGCCGCCGGTGACGCTGTCGGAAGCGACCAGATTGAGGCCGGATTCGTCGGCGATCAGCTGAAGCGCGGAACGCACCGGAATGTCCTGGAAATTGAACGTGGCGCGCTTGCCGCTGTAGACCGGCAGCTGTTGACCGTCCTTGGTGAGGCGCTCGGCTTTGTCGTCCGATTTCTTGGCCGATACTTCGACGACGTACTGATCGGGCGTCTGATAGCCCGACGTGTCCACACTGCCCTTGACGGCAATCTCGATATGCGCACCGCCACCCATGCCAACCTTGGTGACGATGGACTGCACCGGCGTGGCAAAGTCCAGCGTATCCAGGCGCTGCGCAAGATTCGGTGGCAGGTTAGCGTGATCGATATTGACGGTGATCAGGTCGCCCTTGTGCGTCATCTGGGCATTCGCACCGCTACCGCTGAAGCTGATCAGCACGCGGCCCTCGCCGTTCGGACCGCGACGGAAATCGATATTGGAAATGGCCGGGCCATTCATCGACGACGGCAGCGCCTTCGACGGATCGATCGTCGCGACCGTGGTCACCGACTGGTCGGCCGTGCCGTTGTTGATGGTCAACAGCAGGCTGTGGCCTTCGACGCGCGAGCGATAGGTGGACTCGCGCATCAGTTCGACCACCACGCGGGTGCGGCCACCGGCGGTAACGGCCGAGACGCCGGCGGTGGAGCCTTGACCGATGGTGATGTGCCGCGCCGAAGCATTGTCGGTATCGGCAAAATCCACCGCGATGCGCGGCGGGGTGCCCGTAGTGAAGATCTTCGGTTGCGGAACAGGGCCGTTGCCGAAATCCATTTTCAGCTCGACATTGCCGCCGGGCCGCGTTTCGTAGCTGATGTTTTTCAGCGTGGTGCCGGCGGCAGAGGCAGCGCCGGTCCAACTGGCGCCGGCGAGCAGCAAGCCCATCAGGATGTAGTGACTTGCATGGCGCATGACACGGCCCCGGAAAGATTGGATTGGATTGGTCATTGCATCAGCCCCTGTGTTCCTATTGCCCGGCAAGGGCGATGCTGGCGGGACGTTCCATCCAGCCACCATTACCGTTAGATACCAGCTCGACCAGATCGATATGGTCATCGCTGATTGCGATGACGTGTCCATAGTTCTGGCCCATGTATTCGCCCTTGTGGATACGGTGGATCACGCCACCAGGATCCTTGATCAGCACCTCGGTGCCGGCACCTGTGCCGACGGTACCGACCATCTTCAAGCTATCCAGCGAGAACATCTCCAGCGGTTCTTTGGCGCGATTGGCATCCGGCCGCGGACCGCTGTTGGCCGTGCTGGGTTCGCTTTCGGCCAGGCTCGGACTGAACGGGTCGCGCTTGTCCTGATCGTCGTACTTGAACGATTCGAAGGTCTTGATGACCGGCAGCGGCGTGATTGGCGCACCTTTCTTGGCCTTCTCCTGCGCGATCCAGTCGCGCAGATCGGACGTGCCGCGGGTGCAGCCGCTGACGACCAGGGCAATGCCCAGCATCAGCAGAATATGCGCCGTCCGGGTCGAGTTGAGGGCAGCGAACTTTTTCATTTCTGTGCTCCCGGCGGGGTACTGCCTGAAGCCTTGATGGTGGTGGAGCTCTCTTCGTCGTCAAGATAGCGATAAGTTTTCACCGTGCCCTGCAGCACCAGCTGGCCGTCGCCCGCGGCACCCGCCTTGCCCGCGTTCTTCGGCGTCAGCGACACATCATGCAGAGTCAGAATTACCACGCGCGGCAGCGAAGCCACACCGCTGATGAAGGCGCCGAACTGATGATAGGTGCCGGTCATGCGCAGGGTGATGGGCTTTTCCGCGTAGAAGTCTTTCGGTGTTTCCGGACCCGGCTGAAACAGCTCGTTCACCAGGCCAGCGCTCTGCGCGGTCTGCGAGATATCGACCAGCAGTTCGGGCATTTCGGTCTTGCCGGGCAGCTGGCGCAGCAGCTGACGCAACATGTCCTGCATTTCGTCGAGCTGCTGCTGCAGCGCCTCGAGATTGACCGCCTTGGCCTGCTTGGTCGAGAACTCCTGCTTCAGCGCGTCTTCCTTGGCGGCCAGCGTGGTGAGGCTGTCCTGCTGATCGCCGATGAAGAAATACCACCCGATCAGCACGATGACGGCAAACAGCAGCCCGGTGAAAAACAACTTGACCGACTGCGGCCAGCCGCCGACGTTGTTGCGGTCGAGATTGCGCAGGTCATTGAAGAAACTCATGGCTTCGCTCCCGCCTGCGCCGGTGTACTGGCAGGCTTGGCCGGCGTTGCCGCGGTGCTCGCACCAGCAGGAGCGCCGGAATCGGCCACCTGATCGGCCTTGGGACGGCTGAGCGCGATATCCAGGCCGAACGTGTAAGGCATGCGCGTGGCCTCCGCACTTTTCTCGGTCTTGCGCAGCTCGGTATGACCGAGCCATGGCGAGGCCTCGATGTTTTTCATGTACTCGGCGACGCTGGCGTTGGACTGCGATACGCCGTCGAGCGACATCGACTGCCCATCCTGCTTGACGCCAGTCAGGCGCGCGCTCGAGGGAATGGTTTTGACCAGCTCGTCGAACAGGTGAACCATCTGCGAACGATCGGCCTGCAGCTGTTCGATGATCTGCTTGCGCGCCAAAAGATGATCGCGCACTTTTTCCAGATCCTTGATCTTGGTGATCCGCACATCGATCTGGGTGATTTCGTTCTGCAGCATGGTGTTGCGTTCGTTCTGGTTGTCGATGCGCTCGCCCATCCAGAAGCCCCAGAGCAGCAGAAAGACGACGGCCGCGGCAAATGCGACGCCCAGCTGGATATAGAACTCGCGTTCGCGCTGTTTGCGTCGCGCAGCGCGATGCGGGAGTAGGTTGACGTGTGCCATCAGTCGAAGCTCCTCAGCGCGAGACCGACCGCAATCATCAAGGCCGGCGCATCCTGAGCCAGCGACTGCGCCTGCACGCGCGGTGACAGCGACATGCGCGCCAGCGGATTGGCGACGATACACGGCACGCCAAGCTGTTCTTCCAGCATGGCGCCCAAGCCTTCGATCGAGGCACAGCCACCGGCCAGCACCACCTGATCGACCTTGCTGTATTCGCTGCCGGCAAAGAAGAACTGCAACAGGCGGCTGATCTGCTGAGTCAGCGACTGCTTGAACGGCTCCAACGCCTCGCTTTCGTAGGACTCCGGCAGGCCGCCCTTGCGCTTGGCGCGGCCGGCTTCCTCGTAGGACAGGCCGAAGCGACGCATGATCTCGTCGGTCAGCTGTTTGCCGCCGAAGACCTGCTCGCGCGAATAGATGGTGCGCTGGTTGCGCAGAACCGAGAGCGTCGTCATGGTGGCGCCGATGTCCACTACCGCCACTAATGCATCGCGACCGACGCTGAGCTGGTCGGCGACCATGGCGAAGGCGTTTTCCATCGCGAAGGCCTCGACGTCGATCACGCCGGCGGTCAGACCGCCCAACTCGAGCGCCGCCACGCGCATGTCGACGTTCTCGGTGCGCGACGCGGCCAGCAGCACGTTGTTCATATCGGGGTTGTCGCGTACCGGGCCGACCACCTCGTAATCGAGGCTGACTTCCTCGATCGGATAGGGAATGTACTGGTTGGCTTCGATCTGGATCTGACCTTCGAGGTCGTCCTCGGACAGATCGCTGGCCATCGGAATGATGCGGGTAATCACCGCCGAGCCAGCCACGGCGGCCGACCCGAACTTGAGTTTGGAGCCGGAGCGGGCCAGCGCGCGGCGGATGGCGTCGCCTACCGCCTCGACCTCGACGATGTTCTTTTCAACGACGGCATTGGGAGGCAGAGGCTCGACGGCGTAGTGTTCCACGCGAAAACGCCCGCCCGCCTGACTGAGCTGCAGCAGCTTGACGGCGGTCGAGCTGATGTCGACACCAATCAGTGCCGGCTTCTTGGGTGTAAAAAGCCCCACGGTGTTTCCCCCTGACCCTGGCGCCCCTGACCAGAAACCTGGAGGGATGCGCAATGGCATTAAATCGAAAAATTAACGCAATGGCAACGGTCTACGTGAACTTTCTCAACTAATTGTCGTGATGTCCACCACAATGGCGGGATGGGGCTATCCGGGACGAACCCCGCCGGGTCCGAGCCCTGCGCGTCCAGACAATACCGCTACATCTATACTCTGGCACGTTTTGACTTAGGTCTCGCCATCCGACCATGCGAATTCTGAAGCGATTGTTGCGCTGGGCACTGATCCTGGCTTTTTCCGGCCTGCTGCTTGCCGTCCTCGCCGTGGGCGTGGCCTATTGGCTGATCGCGCCGCGGTTGCCGGCGGTGGCGGTGCTGAAGGATTACCACATGCAGGTGCCGCTGCGCGTGCTAAGCGCCGACGGCAAGCTGATCGCCAGCTTCGGCGAGACGCGACGCATCCCGGTCGCCATCGCCGATGTGCCGGACCAGCTCAAGCACGCCGTGCTGTCGGCCGAGGATGCGGATTTTTACCATCATCCCGGCGTGGACTGGCACGGCCTGGCCCGCGCCGGCTGGCACGTGATCGCCACCGGCGGTGACAAGGGCCCGGGCGGCTCGACCATCACCCAACAGGTGGCGCGCAATATCTTTCTGAGCCCCGAAAAGCTGTATTCGCGCAAGCTGACCGAGATTTTCATCGCGCTGCGTATCGAGCATGAGCTGACCAAGGATCAAATCCTCGAGCTGTACCTCAACAAGATGTTTCTCGGCCATCGCGCCTACGGCGTGGCCGCTGCCGCCGAGTACTACTATGGCAAGACGCTGGATCAGCTGACCGTCGCAGAGTGCGCCCTGCTCGCTTCGACCTTTCAGCTGCCTTCCGTGGTCAACCCCATCAACAGCCCCGCCCGTGGCATTGCCCGACGCAACTGGGTGCTGGGTGAGATGCTCAAGCACGGCTACATAACGCAGCCAGTTTACGAGCAGGCCATCAACGAACCGAATCACGCCTTTCCGCACGAGCAGACCATCGAGGTCGACGCGCCCTACCTCGCCGAAATGGTGCGCCGACAGGCGCTTGACCGGCTCGGCAACGAGGCGCTGACCGAAGGTTACGTGGTCAAAACGACCCTGCAAAGCGATCGCCAAAAGGCGGCTGTGGACGCGCTGCGCGATGGACTGAGCATCTACGACCATCGCCACGGCTGGCGCGGACCCGAGGCGCACCAGGATCTGGCCGCCGATGCCGGCCAGGCCGATTACGACCGTGTGCTGTCCAGTTACTTCAGCATCTCCGGCATGCAGCCGGGCCTGGTCACCGCCGCGGACGCGACCGAAGCGACCGTGTATCTAGCCGACCACCAGAACGTCAAACTCGATCTGGCCGCGATGAGCTGGGCTCGCCCACACATTGACGACGATCGCGTCGGCGCGGCGCCCACCACCGTCAGCAAGGTGCTCAAGCGCGGCGACGTGATCCGCCTGTCGCGCAATGACAAGGGCGAATGGCAGTTGGACCAGATTCCCCGCGCGCAGGCCGCATTGACCTCGATCAGTCCGGAAGATGGTGCCATTCGTGCGCTGGTCGGCGGCTTCAACTTTTCGCTGAGCAAATTCAACCGCGCAGTGATGGCAGCGCGCCAGCCGGGCTCCAGCTTCAAGCCCTATTTCTACTCTGCCGCCTTCGAACGTGGCTTCACCCCGTCCTCGATCATCAACGACGCACCGCTGGCGTTGCCCGATCCCTCTCGCCCCGGCGGCATCTGGACGCCGTCCAACGACGACGGCAAGTTTGCCGGCCCGATGCGCCTGCGCGAGGCGCTGGTGCAGTCCAAGAACCTCGTTTCCGTGCGCCTGCTGGACGCCATCGGCGTGCGCTATGCGCGCGACTACGTGACCCGCTTCGGCTTCCCGCTCGACGCGATTCCACCCAATCTGTCGATGGCCCTGGGTACGGCCTCGGTGTCGCCAATGAGCATGGCGCGCGGCTATGCCGTGTTCGCCAACGGCGGTTATCTGGTCACGCCCTACTTCATCAGCGAAATCGACGACCGCAGCGGCAAACCGGTGTACCTGGCCAATCCGGCCCGCGCCTGCGGCGGCTGCCAGGAACGCCTGCTCGACACCAGCCCGCCCGGACCGCCGCCGGCCGACATGCTCAAGACGCCGGCCAACGATGTTCCCGTGGCGACCAGCGCAGCGCCCGCCTCGGGCAGCAGCGTGGACGGCGTGGGCATCGCCGTGCTGCCGGCCGACGTACACAACCAGAACGCGCACCCGCCGGTGCTGGCACCGCATGTCATCGACATCCGCAATGACTATCTGCTTACCTCGCTGATGAAGGACGTGATCCTGCGCGGCACCGGCTCGGCGGCCAGATCGCTCAACCGCACCGATCTAGCCGGCAAGACCGGCTCCACCAACGATCACCGCGACGCCTGGTTCGTCGGCTTCAACGGCGACCTTTCCACGGCGGTATGGGTGGGCTTCGACGATTACGCCTCGTTGGGCCACGGCGAATTCGGCGCCAAGGCCGCGCTGCCGATCTGGATGGACTACATGGGCGAGGTGCTCAAAGGCCTGCCGATGAACACGTTGCCAATGCCGCCAGGGATCAGTACGGTATTCATCAACCGCGACAGCGGCTTGCCGACCACGCCGGACGACCCCAACGGCATGAACGAGATTTTCAAGGTGGAGGATGTCGACCGCCTGCGCACGCAGGCCACACAGCAGAAAGAAGAGGACCAGCAGCACGCCTACGATATTTTCTAAATCGCCATGCTGCCTGCGCCATGCCATCGGCGCCGAGCGGCAGGCCATCCAACGATGAGGAGCGTGTCATGTCCCGAGGCGAACACCACCGCATCCACGCGCACGACCGGCTGCAGCGCACCCGTCTGCGCATAGCCCAGGAAGCCGCTCGCCTGATGAGCGAGCACGGCATCCGCGATTTTCACCACGCCAAACTCAAAGCAGCCGAACGGCTCGGCATTCTCGATACCCAGGCACTACCGCGCAATCTGGAAATCGAGGAAGCGTTGCGCGAACACCAGCGGCTGTTTCTGGGCGATAGCCAGCCCAAATCGCTGCGGCAACGCCGCGAGGCGGCGGTGGAAGCCATGCGCTTTCTCTCCGCCTTCGAACCACGCCTTGTCGGTGCCGTGCTCGAAGGCACGGCCGACACCCATTCGGCCGTCTGCCTGCACGTTTTCAGCGACGATCCCGAGGCCGTAGGCCGCTATCTGTTCGACAACGGCGTGCCGATCGAAACCCAGACGCGCCGGCTGCGCACCACGCGCGAGGAGCAGTCGGAATTTCCCGTGCTGCTGTTTGCCGCCGACGAGCTGCCGTTCGATCTGACGGTACTGCCCCGCGACTCGCTGCGGCAGGCGCCGCTGGACCGCCGCGCCGACGACACGCCGATGCGGCGCGCCACGCTAACGCAGGTCGAGATGCTGCTGGCGGAAAACGACGACGATGCATTCGAGCAGCGGCTTTCTGCTGCCCTGCGTTGAGCCGCTGAACCGGCTGCCTATCGAAGAAACCCATCAACTGGAAAGCGGCATAAAAAAGCCCGGGCGAACCCGTAATGCTGTTCACTTAAGCGGAGCAGCCTTTCGATTCACGGGGTAGCGCGTCTTGGATATTTTGACGGACCTCGGCGTGGAAGGCCGAGGTCGTCTATCCAGAAACAGGTTGCCGATTCCGGCCCTGAGTTCAGCCAGTCGCGCTCCGGTGCGTGATAGAGGTTGCGCCGCC